>NZ_JAUNXR010000003.1 GCF_030539665.1 Methanobrevibacter sp. | reverse complement strand
TGTTTAGTCCGCTGCTTCCAATTGCCCGCTTGCATTATTTTAAATAAGATAATGTTTTATTTTATATTCTATTATTTTTGGATTCTAATCATTATTCTTTTTTTATAACTTTTCACTTGGAATTTTGATTTTTCTAGTGATTTGGTTAGGTGTATACAGTTTTTGGGTGAAAGTGTGCGTTGTATTTGTTTTTTTTCCTATTTTCCTTTTTTATTCTTATAAAGAGGTTGTGTGTGAGTTTCGCGGTCATAGCATGAGGGCTATACCTGGTCTCGTTTCGATCCCAGAAGTGAAGTCTTTTTGTGTTTTGTATTGTGTACTATGGTTATTCTATGGGAATTTCATTTCGCTGCGAGCTCATATTCTCTTTAATTACTTATTATTTATTTATGCTCATAAAAATGGAATTATATTGGTTGGTATTGCGGTCATAGCATGAGGGCTATACCTGGTCTCGTTTCGATCCCAGAAGTGAAGTCTTTTTGTGTTTTGTATTGTGTACTATGGTTATTCTATGGGAATTTCATTTCGCTGCAAGCCAATTTATATATAAAATTCCATTAATTATTTCATTACTTTTATATATAATTTTTTACAAATTTTTCATTGTCATATCATTTTTAATGACCAATGCCTACGGTCCTTTTATGAGGAAAGTTTTTGCTGTCTATGATTAGAAGAAACCCAGCATTGGATAGGCCGCCCGTTTCGAGGGTTGCTCGAGGAGGAAAGGGTAATCTACCTATGATTCAAGAGAGTTAGTATACGGGCGATACTTATTAAAATATCATTTACTTTTAATTGCTCTAAAAAATCAATACTTTTAAGAGGAGCATTTTATTTTGTTTAATTATTATACTTAAAAACTATCAAATCATATTTTCTTTAAACTATTCTTACTTTATATTGATTTGATAATTTCATAAAAAAAGTTTTTTTAAATAAATTTTATCTATTTTTCAGAATCTTTTATGTATCTTATTAAAAGGTATCCTGCTAATATTCCACTAAATGAAAATCCAACTAGTCCAAATACAGACATGTCAAATAATTTAGGTCCTGTTTTTGAAACAATGGTTAGTGATGATCCTACCAATAATGCTGCAAGGATTATTGAAACAGATAATTGGTGTGTTAGTTTTTCCAGTTCTGCATGTTTTAGGGTTATGCTAATTTCCCCATCTTCTAATTTATAAATTAGGTTATCAATTCTTGTTGGAAGATTTTTTGCTAAATGTTCTATTTCCAGCAGGTAATTTTCACTATTTTTAGCAATTCTTTTTGGATTGTACTTATTTAATAATATCTTTTTGCTGAGCTTTTTTAATTGGGCAATTGTATCGAATTCAGGGTCTAATTTCTGTCCTGTTTCTTCAATTAATGCAACCCCCCTTCCAATCATTACGAATTCCCTAGGTAAAACCACATTATTTTTTATCATTGCATCCAAAAGGTCTTTGAGACCACCTTCCATATTCTTAAGGTCTGCTCCATAGTATTTGCTCATCAGGTCATTTACGTCATCTTTTAATTTTGGATCTTCTTTTTGGCTGTTATTGATTATGCCCATGTAGTTTAGCTGATTTAAAAGATGATCTGTATTTCCACTTATCAGGAGAATTATTAGTTCTGCCAAATTTTCTTTAAAATTATCATCCAATATTCCCATCATTCCTTCATCAATAAAACAAACTACATTATTTTCCATTACCATTAGATTTCCTGGATGTGGGTCTGCATGGAAAAATCCATCAATGAATATCTGTTTAAAGTAAGCTTTTACTCCTCTGGTTGCAATTAATTTTTTATTGTATTTTGGATCAGTACTTTCGAATACCTTTTCCATTTCTGCTCCTTTAATGAATTCCATTGTTATTAATCTTGTATTGCAGTAGTCTGTATATGCTTTTGGGATGTATATGTATGGATTTGTTCTAAAGTTATATGCTAAATGTTCCATATTCATTACTTCTTCCTTATAATTCAGTTCTTTTCTTATGGAACGCTTAAATTCATATACGATAGCTGGAAGATTATATATTCTTGTACTTTCTACGTATTTGTTCATATTGTTTGCAAGAAATTCCATAATTTTTACATCTGCTTCAATGATTTTTTGAATGTTTGGCTTTTGGACTTTTATTGCAACTTCTTCATTGTTTTCTATGAGAATTGCTTTATAAACCTGTCCGATTGAAGCGGATCCTATTGGAGTTTCATCAAAATCAGTGTACACTTCATTTATTGGTTTTCCTAGTTGTTCTTCGATTACTGGTTTGATTTCAGAAAATGGTGTTGCTGGAGTGTCATCTCTTAATTTCTCCAATTCATTTGCCATTTCCCATCCAACTAAGTCTGGACGTGTACTTAGCATTTGCCCTAGTTTGATGTATGCAGGTCCTAATTCTTCTAGTACTTTTCTTACCCTAACTGGAAGTGTTTCATCTGCGAATTCTGCTGCTTTTTCCGCTTTCCTGTTTCTCATAAAGGGAAATTTTTTTAGAAATGTATTCTTTTCGATTACATATCCAAAATCATTTTTTTTAAGAACAGCATATATCTGGTTTATCCTTTTAAGATATTCGTTTTTAGTACTAGGAATTATATTCATAAAAACAAATTGTTATATGTAATATTAATACTTTTCTTAATCATGTTAGAATTTTTCAAGAATTCTTGCATAAACCTGTTTCAATGTATTGTCTGATTTTTCATATATTCTTTTTAGAATCAATTCTGGAGTACTGTTAGCAAGGAAATGCATTTTTGGAGTTCTATCCACTATCAGATTATTGTTTTCATCCAGTCCTTTAGCTTCTATTCCATCTACACGTATGTCAGTGTAATTCATCAATTCGCGTGCCATGTGGGTTACGATAACTCCATATGAATTGGATTCTTTTATCATATCTATGAATGTTGATATTATTTTCACTGCAGCATCTAATTCGGTTATTCCTTCTAGTTCGTCTAAAAGCACTAACTTTTCACTGTCTGTTGTAACAATAGGTATGAATACATTTAGGAATGATTCAAATGCTCCTGCATCTAGTGATCTTTTTTTAGAGAAATGGTATATTTCGTCTAATATTTTGATTTCCGCATAATCTGCACTTACTGGAAGTCCCATTTGGGCCATTATTGATATTTGTGTAAGGGTTTCTAGCAGGGTTGTTTTTCCTCCACTGTTTGCCCCAGTTAACAATGCAATATTTTCCTCTTCTGTTAATTTGTAGTTGATCTTCTGGATACCTGGCTCTCCTTTTTTATCGGATAGTTCTAAGTGCAGTGCTCCTTCCAGGTTTATGTCATTGGTGAAAATAGGTGCTGTCAATTCATATTCGTATGCAAAACTGCCTAATGTGAACTCATAATCAAATTTTATTGTTTCGTTTATTTCATTTATTGCTCTTTCTTTTATTGCATTTAGTTGAATTGCCGCACTTTTTTTAATGTCAAATATGTTGTTTTCTTTTCTGGAGGATTGTTCCAGACTTATCCTTTCAATTTCACTGTCGTCAATTTCTATTGGGTATTTTTTAATGAAAGGGTCAAAATCGAATCCAGTTTCTTCTTTTATGATGGCTTTTCGTTTATTTATAATATCTTCAAATATTTTATCAATTTTTGGAGGGAAATTGTTATTTAATAGGTTAAGTATTTCATCTCCCTCAAGGTCAACATTTTTAATAGCTTCTTCTAGTTCACTATCCATATCTTTTTTAAGTGAATTGACAATTTTTTCAATATCCACTTCTCTCTTGTCAATAATCTTAACTTCTTCCAAAATAGGGAATATCTCTCCAAGTACGCTTTCGTTATTTCTGATCTTTTGAATTTCATATACTTTTTTAAATAAGGTTTCATTTGTCTCGAAGAAGTTTATAATTTTTTCAGGAACCATTTCATAATCTTGCTCATTAATACTGATCATTACCAGGTTAGGCACTCCTTCAAAATCAAGAAAACCTTCGCTATATATGTAAAATATCAAATCATAGCTTAGCAGTTCCTCGCTCATCAGGGACATTTCATTTGCAGTTATAATTGGATAATATTGGTTGAGCCCCAAATCGGTAAGGTAGGAATTGTCTTCTTCACTTTCTACAAGTATTACTTTACTTGCATCATAAACTGGTTTGGGCTTTTCTATCTCTTTTAAATTTTTCATCAATCCCCTTAGCTTTATTATAGGTAATTTGCTAACCATTTCTTTCGCATTCATTGAAAATTCTAATTGTTCCATTATGGTTTTCTTATCCTTTGTCGGTGAAAGGAGCAAGACCTTGTTTCTGGAATATTCGGTGTTTGAATATGCCAATATTTTATTTAATATATCTTCATATAGCTCCATTGCCCTTTCACTTTTTATAAAGTCAGATGGTGATTTGTGTTTCATTTCCTTTATGATTTCTGCTGCTTTTTTAGGGCTTATGCCTTCAATCTTTGCAATTTGTTCCACGCTTTCTTCTTCTACGATTTTTTGAAGGTTTTCTAAGCCACCTAAATTTTGGATTATCTTGTCAGACATTTTATCGCCAATTCCTTTTATGTTACGTAAAGTCCTTATGTCTCCAGTCATGTTCTACCCCACCTTTGTTAATTTATAATTGGTTTTATCTATATAATCAAATTGTCAGAGAGCGATTGAAAACTAATATTCTAATAGTTTCCCTTAGTATTTTTTGCGGATAATTCCTGTAGTGATTTTTTATTGATCTTGTCTTCATTGATAGCTGAGTTATAAATGTCAATCATTTTTGTGTATTCTGAATCTTTCCAGCGACCGTCAATTGCAAAATTAATATAATTCACTGATTTCAAATAAGGGATTTCTTCCAATAATGAGATTTCTTCGTTATTGAATATTATCAATTCTTCATTTGACAAATTCTCTTTTATCAGGTACTTATTTCCTTTCTTATCAATCAAATAAGTGTTTTTAATGTTATTGGGATTGATGGTTTTGGATTCTGATTTTTTCAGTAGTTTATTTCTGGTCTTCATCAATTCCAAATTTCCCTGAACCAGTATTTCGGCTTTCCTGTTGTCTTTGACATGTGAAATGATGTCCTTATAATCTTTCTTATCCAGTTCTGGGGATAAAGTGACGATTTTGTAGTGATCCAAACCATTGACAGTTTCGCTATTGGTCACATTTAGGGAATATGGTCCATATTCGCAATTAAAATTAGGGCTCATTATTGGGATTCTAATGTTTTTCTTATTTAAAATCCCCTTTACCTTGTTTAAAGTCTTTATTAAACTGTCATGGGCAATATCTGGCCATTTCCATATTAGCTCGTAATCTTTGTCTTTAGCAACATTCATGGCGTCTTCAATGAATTTTACCATGTAGTTGATATTCGGCTGTTTTTTTTCAAAGTTGTATATTAAATTTTTTTCAGGAGGAATTTCCAAGTAAACCCTGCTGACATTTTTTATCTTATCCAGATGTTCCAGGTCATTTGCATAATATGAAAGTGAACATTCCTTTTCAATTATTATCGGCTTTCCTGGATTGTAATCGATAGGTTCTATTTCATTTTTGTAGTGGTTGTCAATATTGTTTTCTAGTTTTGATAACAGTTCCCTTCTGAGTTTGTTAAGTTCGCTTATTGGAATGAATTTATCTCCATTGTAATTAATGTTGATATTTTGGATTTTAAATGGGTAATTGTCTAATTTTGACAGTTGTTTTTTTACGGTTTCAATGTCAACAGCTTTTTTCAATGGAGTTTCAAAAGGTGTTTTTCCAGTTACTGTTTCTGCAATCTTCCTATTTTTCAGTTTTAAAGTTCCTTTAAGAACTGGATAATTGTTCTTTACAGAAAATGTTAAATTTAATGGACTTTTAATATAGCTCGCATAATCATTTTCAATTTCCTTTGTCTTTTTGGATAGTTTATTTCTCTTGTTTAAATAGACAACGGAACCTTCCAGATTAAAATTGGCTTTTTTATTGTGTCTCACCTGTTTTATTATTAAAATCCTATCTTTACGGTTGATGTCTTTCAAAGCTTTGATTCTATTTTTTTTAAAATGGTTGAGTGTGGTTACGATGGGGTTTTGTGAGATTTCAAATCCGTATTTGTTGGTTTTATCTAAAATTAATAATCCGTCTCCCTTTTCAGGAATGGTTTTAATATTGTCTTTCAGCATTATTGCTATTTTATCATTGTTTACATTGTAAACTGTTCCCAACTCCAAACCAACATGTCCTGAATGCATGCTTCTTGAGGAACGTCTCTTGAATTGTCCTGGTGTAAACCCTCTGTTGAAAACAAGATCAATATTTTCACTTTCAAGCTTCTTCCGGCTTTTTATCTTGTTCAGCGCTTTCCTGTATTCGCTTATTACAATTGCCAGGTATTCTTTGTTTCTCATTCTCCCTTCTATTTTGATGCAATCGATTCCCAATTCGATTATTTCATCTAAATAGTCAAACAATGATAAGTCTTTTAGTGATAAATAATAATCTGCATCATCGGTGTCTGAAATGGTGTATTTTTGTCTGCATGGCTGTGCACATGAACCTCTGTTTCCACTTCTTCCACCCTTCATGCTTGAAAATAGGCATTGTCCGGAATATGAGTAACATAATGCTCCATGGGCAAATATTTCCAATTCCATGTCTGTTTTCAGATTTCTGATTTCGTTTTTATTCATTTCACGTGGAAGCACGATTCTTTTTATTCCTTTATTTTCAAGATAATCTATTTTCAGTTGATTTTCAATATTCATTTGTGTTGAGCCATGTATTTCTAAATCAGGTATATATTTGTTTATTAAATCAACCAATCCTAAATCTTGAATAAGTACTGCATCTACACCAATTCCATATAGCTGGTTCAAATAATTTAAAACATTTTCTATTTCATCTTCTTTAATTAGTGTGTTTACAGTAACATAAACCTTTACGTTATGAAGATGGGCAAATTTTACTGCATCCTCAATTTCATCTATTGTGAAATTTTCAGCATATTTTCTAGCCCCATAATCCTTTCCCGACAGGTATATTGAACTGGCTCCAGCATTAACCGCAACTTTCAAATGATCCATAGAACCGATTGGTGCAAGTAACTCAGGCAATTTCATATTTATTTTCCCTTTCCTTATCTTCGTGAAGTCTGCCTTCGATATAATTTCCTTTGTTAATGTAGGAGTGTGACAGATCCATTATGTTGTATTTATATTTGGCCAACTCTTCTTTGTCCCGGCCTTTCAATGCATCATTGTAATATGATAGGATTTGTTTTGCATAGTTTTCGTTGGAATATCTGCAATCCACAATCAAACTATCAAGTCCGAGGCTTTTAATGTCGTTCATTTCTTCAATCAAGCACAAACAATCCTTATTTGCAATGTGGCTATAGTTATTGTAGTCAAATGAAACTTTATACTTGAATTTTTTTCTTTTTTTATCTTCTAAAATAGCATAATCGTTGTTATTTGAAATTATGAAGTCTTTACCATCATTCAAATTAGAAAAGTCGTCTTTGCTTACAATGACTTCTAAATTTCCATTAACTATCATTTCCAAATCAATATCTGGGCATTCATTTTTCTTAATCAATTCCCTTATTTCATCGCCTGATAATTCGGAGGATAATATGAGTCCTGAAAATCCGGATTCTGCCAGGCTTTTAACAGAATAACTGTTCCAAACGTTCAGATTATGATTTCCATAAATTGGACAGCTAAAAATATCACTCATCGCAGGGAAATCTCCCATTACTGATATTATTATTCCCTTATTTTCAAGATTTTTCACAATTTCCGAACATCTTATTGCATCTTCCTGACTCAGGAAGGTTGCTAATACCCAAACAAGTTCACTTTGAGGAGCCATAAGTGCTGCCTTTTCAAGATACTCTTCAATATTTTCAAAATAATCTTCAGGATTGTTGTATAGATAATTGCCGTCAAAATAAACTCTCTTAAAATCAAAGCCTGAAATTGAATTAAGGACATCCAGATCATCAACGAATACGGATAATTTTGGATTTTTATTTATGTTCTGATTTTCGTAATTGTGGTAGTCTTCTACAAACTTATGCAATCTTTTTCTTGTAGCCTTTACTGATTTTTTAGTTGGCGTATAATGATTCAACAGTAGTTCCTCTGCCTTTTCAATAATTTCTCTACGTATCTTATTTAAGTTTCCCATTGATGTGAAAATGTTTTTTGGCATATTGTTGATTTGAATATTCTCAATGTAAAATGGAGTTCCTCCAGTTTTAGATAACTGTTTTTCAATTTTATCTTCTGTAATTGGTTGATTTATCGCTTCTTCAAATATTCCTGGCGCATTATATCTGAAATTTATTAATTCGCCATCAATATAAAATCCAACTTGAACAAACACGGTCAAATCCTCATTCCATGTGATTTTTAGGTTCAATCCATGTTTAGAAGCGATTTTTTCTTTTTTAAATCTTTTCAAGTCTTCCGTAATTGATTTGCGGTAACTAATAAATACTTCAGTCCCGACCTTAACGTTTCTTGTGGTATTGATAACTATCTTGTCTTTATCTTGGGAAATAATGTCTTCCAGATATATTCCCTTGATTTTTCCATTGTATTTAAATCCAATTCCATCTCCAAGCTCCAATGGTATGTAATTGTCATTGTTTTTGACTTCGATGGTTACTTTAGTGCCGTCAATATCCACAATGTCCCCAATATAAAGTCCTTCATGGCCAGATGCGGTTCTTCCCAATACTTCTCCAGGCTTGTCTCCCATCAGGTATCCGTCTGTAAATTTACGATTAAATACAAGGTGTAAGTTTTTATCATAATCTCCTTCAACTTCATCAATGATGTTTCTATAGCTGTCGACTATGGTTCCCACATAGTCCTGGGACTTCATTCTTCCTTCAAGTTTTAAAGAAGTTACTCCAGCGTCTGAAATTGCTTTTATATTGTTGTAGGTGGCCAAATCATGTGTTGATAAAAGAAATCCATTTCCCACATTATATCCTCTATATTTAAGCTTATACTCTCTTCTGCATGGCTGTGCACATGCCCCTCTATTTCCGCTTCTTCCGCTATTGTATGAGGAGATATAACAATTTCCAGACACGGAATAGCAAAGTGCGCCATGTCCAAAAACTTCCAATTCCATATCTATATTGTCTTTTGCAAGATTTTCATTAATGTCCTTAATGTAATCCACATTAATTTCACGTGGAAGCACAACTCTTTTTATATTGTTTTCCTCAGCCCATTTTATGCTGCTGTAATTGTTTAAAGCCATCTGGGTTGATGCATGGACTTCCAGATCAGGTATCAACATTTTAAGTAAATAAGCCACTCCAAAATCCTGGACAATAACTGCATCAACTCCAATTTGATATAACTTAAACAAGTAATCCATCACATCAATTATTTCAAAATTGTTAACTAATGTATTGACAGTGACATGGACTTTAACTTTATTCAAATGAGCATATCTGACTGCTTTTTCTATTTCTTCCATTGTAAAATTTTGAGCAAATGCTCTTGCACCATATCTATTGCCTGCAATATAGACAGCATCGGCTCCAGCATTCACTGCTGTTAAAAACACTTCATAAGAGCCTGCCGGCGCTAATAATTCTGATAAAACCATTGTTTACACCTTTATAATTATATTGTATTTACAGTTTAATAAAATTTTTAATATTTAAAATGTAATATAAAATCATGTATATAATTTTTGAAGGAATCGACGGGGCGGGGAAATCAACACAAATTGAAATAATAAAAAAATGGTTGGAAGATAATGGTCTTGAAGTGGAAACTCTTGTTGAACCTACCGATTCAGAAATAGGGGTTCTAATAAGGAAAATTCTCAAAAGACCGGATGCTGCTACCGATAGGATGCAAAAAGTATTGGGTCTCCTATTTGCAGCTGATAGGATGCTTATCATGGATAAACTTGAGGACGATAAGAAAATATTTTTGTCAGACAGGTCATTTATTTCAAGTTTGGCCTATCAAGAACCGCAGGATTGGATAGGATCTCTTAATAAATATGTAAAAAAACCAGATTTGGTATTATTGTTAGATGTTGACATTAAAAATTCAGCTTTAAGATTTTCCGGTGAGGATGAATTTGAAAATAAAGAATTTTTAACCAAAGTTAGAGACAATTACCTTGATATCATAAAGGAATTTAATCATGAAATTATCAATGCCAATAATGGCATAAACAAAGTGTCTTCAGATGTTAAGAAAGCTATTGCATCTAAAGTTGGTTTATGTAGAGATTGTATAGAATAAATGAATTATCCTTCTAATTCACTTAATCGTTGAGCAATTGCATCTCTTAAAAACTCTTTTACTTTTTCAAGCTCCTCATAGGTTCCAATAAATTTAGGTCCAAATTCAGTATGTTCTAATTTTATGTCGAATTGTTCGATTGCATGTGCAACCATTTGTTCTCCAACACCATTCGGCAATCCCATTTCAAATTCTTGTCTGTCTTCCATGTTTATTCCTCCATATATTCTCTCACTGGGGCTAAATATTCAATTAAGAAGTCTTTAATTCCAGTTTTTAAATCCATTGGGTGTAAGTCACCATTAGCAAAATCTTCTAATAATTCTTCATGTGTGAGTTCAATATCTCCACCGAACTTTTCAGGTCTTTTTATAAGTAATTTTTCTTGGTTTGGATAAACAAAAGTTTCCGCAATTTCAATCATTGGATTGCCTTCAATTTCTCCTTGAGGGCAGTAACTTTTATTTATTTTTTTAGTGATGTCTTTAACAGAATCGTCAACTGCTATGAAGTTGCCTTTACTTGAAGACATTTTTGCATCTCCATCAAGGCCATGTAATAGTGGTGTGTGTATACATACAGGAACATTTTCACCTATTTTTTCAAGATTTTCACGTGCGAGCATTTGTATTTTTCTTTGTTCCATTCCACCTAATGCAACATCAACATTTAAAGCAGCCATATCAACGGTTTGCATAATAGGGTAAATTACACTAGCTACTTTTGGATTTTCGTCATGACGACTTACTTGATCCATACTTCTTCTAGCTCTTTTTAAAGTGGTCATTGTAGCTAATTGATAAACTTTATCTGCATAGTCTGAATCTAATTGATAGGATGAACCTAAAATGAAGTCTGTGGTGTCATCAAGACCTAATGCTTTAAAACATTTCATGTTGTATTCTGCAATTTCCCTAATTTCTTCAAGACTTCCTTTACCATTTAAAAACGCATGGTAGTCAGCCAATAATATTTTAATCTTGAATCCTAATTCCTGAAGTGTTTTAAGTTTTTGAACGGTTACTGCATGTCCTAAATGAATTTTTCCAGAAGGTTCATAACCAGTATAAGCTATAGGTTGCTCTTTTGCAAGAACATCTTTTAACTCTTCAGAATTTACAACTTCCAATGTTCCTTCTTCGATTTTTTGAATTTTTTCATCAATATTCATATTTACCACTTTAATTCAATAAGTAATAGTAATCATTAATTTTAATTATATCTACTTCATCTCCAATATTGATGTCAGTTAAGTTATCTTTAACCTCTAAATCTACAACAGAGTAATCTGTTGGGTCTAATATTTGGATTGTAGTTGGAGATTTAGATATTACTCCTGCTTTTTCAACATCTTTTGCTTTTTTAATAACTTTGATGGATTCGGTGTCCTTCCAAGGTATGGTATGCTTTTTATTTGATTCAATATCAATTCCTACAACTCTATTTTTTCCAATATCTTCAACTTGTAAGATTTTATCCTGATATTCTATGAAATCTCCAATTTCAAATTCCGGAATTCTTACGGAAATCCATATTCTATATAATCCCTTGCCTGTGGACTTGTCTTCACTAATCAGGCGTGGGGATTCTTTAATGATTCCTCCAAACTCATCTTTCAATGCATTTGCTACTTTTCTTCCTGTCTTTAGGGATCCTATATAATAGTCATGTCCTTCTTTTAATTTAGCTATTTGTGGACAATATGCCAATTTGTCCTTTTTGTATTGTTTGTTTAAGGTTCTTGCAACAATTTTATCAGCTTTTTCATATTCTTCAGGATGTATTTCTCTATTGTCTGCTCTAAATTGGATAACTGATTCATAGTATCCTGATTGGATTTTACTGCAGGTTGGACAGGCAGTTCTTATAATCTTAACATCTACATCATGTGTCTCTTCAATTCCAGTTCCGTATACCTCCCCATAGACAATTACGACACATTCTGCTGTTGACCCTTTTATTTGTTCTATTTCAAGGTCAATTATTTCATTTTCAACAAGGTCGTTAATCTTTATGTTTCTTTCAAGTGCACGGTATACGATTTCTTCTTCCGGCAAATTAGATTCGGACCATTTTCCTTCTTCCAATTTACTGTTACAATGTTTGCAGATAGTAACTTCTATTCTTTCAGGAATTTCAATCATCTGGAAGTCTTTTAAAAAACAATCAATACAGATATCTCCAACCATTTTTTTATCCGTACTTCCACATTCTGGACAAAACATTTGTTTTCCTCAAAAATTAAAAAAATAAGTTTGAAAGTAAAAGCTTTCTTATAATGGTTTTAATGGAGCTGTTGCCCCACATGCTGCACATTTTAATAAGAAAATTCTACCTTCTCTGATAATTCGGGTATCCGGTCTGTTACATTCGTGGCAGATTACGTATTTTTCCACATAATCTTCTAATCTTTCATTTATAAGATAATGGGTAAATTTACCTTGGAGGATTGCTCTACCACCTTCGATGTTTCCAGCTGTACCTAATTCTCTAAGTAAAAATTTTAAAACATGTTGTGGGTCTCTTCCAAGACCTTCAGAAACATCTTTGAAATTTTTTATAAAAGTTCTGTTTCCTTGAATATCTGAATAAGCTTTAGGGATTTTGAACCTTTTGTGTTCAAATACTTCTGGAGGTAATTGGTCTATTGCACGATTTAATAAATTTTCATATTCTTCCATATTATCTCTCCGCATAAAATGATTAATATAAATATAATAGTTATAATTATATTTTTAATCATTTATTAATTTTAGGCTTTTTTCACATATCCTGAACGTGGCTCATAGATTATTCCTTTTTGTTTCAGATTTCGGATAATGCTTTCAACCTTATCCTCACTGATATTATATTTGTCAGCCATATTTGAAATTAGGATGTTCGTTGGAGCATCTCCCGCAAATTCTTCTTCAAGAATTTCAATTTCATCAATTACACGTTTAAGTTTGTCTCTGTCTGATTTAGGTGTTCTTCCTTCTACCTTATCGATGTCTATTTCTCCGGTTTCTGGGTCAACACCAATTTCTTTAAGACAAGCCAGCTGTAATTTCACGGCCTTTTCAGCATCTTCCTTTTCCACATATTCTTTAAGTTTTATTTTAGCACATGCTTCTGCTAGACGAATAATAGCTTCTAATTGTCTTGCAGTAATAGGTACTGGTGCTTCTTCCTCTGCATTGCTGTTCCTTGTAGATACATAGAATTCTTTTAAAACAGCGTTAGCTTCATCAGTTAGGATTGGATTCACGTTTTTTCTTGCATATGCAATATATTTTCTTAACAATTCAGGTTCGATTTCATAATTGACAGTATTTGCTTTATGTATTTCCAGAATATGTTCTGCAAGCTCTGAATCGTTTTTAACGCTAGGTTTATCTTCAACAACAAATATTAAATCAAAACGAGAAAGAATCGGTGCAGGCAAGTCAATTTGCTCCGCCAATACTTTGAACCTGTCAAACCTACCGAATTTAGGGTTTGCAGCGGCCAGTACTGAACATCTTGAATTTAGGGTTGCCATGATTCCTGCCTTTGCAATACTCACTGTCTGTTGTTCCAATGCCTCGTGCAACGCAGAACGGTCTTCTGAACGCATCTTGTCCAATTCGTCAACACATACGTTTCCCTGATCCCCAAGAACCAATGCACCTGCTTCCAAGGACCATCCGCCTAATTCATCCCTTACTGCAGCGGCAGTTAATCCTGCTCCAGTTGTACCTTTACCACTTGTATAGATACTTCTAGGAGCTAATTTTGACACGTATTTAAGCATTTGTGATTTCCCAATACCAGGGTCCCCTACAATGAGAATGTGGATATCTCCCCTAAGGCGAGTTTCATCTTCCAATATCTTAGCAGAACCGCCAAACAATTGGAGTGCAATAGCTTCTTTTACATATCTGTAACCTCTGATGGAAGGTGCAGTTGATTTTATGATTTTTTCATAGATGTTTGGATCTTTTGACAATGCTATGATTTGCTCTTCATCTTCTTCAGTAAGATTTAACTCTTCAAATTCCTGTTCTAATGGTTCGATATGATTTACATAGATATAATTTTTAAACTTACCACTACGTTCTTCTCTAAATGTTTTTAAAGTCCCGGTTATTCTTACTTTGTCTCCAGGATTTAATTTGTCTACCAAATCATCTTCCAGAATCATTAACATCTGCTTAGGCTCGGTTCCTCCAGACAGGTTTTCCAAAGGCTCTTGCATTCTTGCAGTTTGAGTATCTATATATTTTGACTCTTCCTGGAGCAGTCTAAAAGATCTGCTTCCACAATCACATAATGAAGGTTCAATGGTCACATTGTCAGAGGTCTGTTCCACTTCGTGGCGCCTTAAACATCCTCTGCATTCAAAAACTCCAGTTTCAATTCTAGGTCTTATTTCATCGGTCTTTCTTACAATACCATCTGCTGATACGAATGTTCCTATATATTTACTTAATAATGTCTTTAAGGGAATTACATTTGTTAGATTTTCAACCCTTATGTTAATGTCTGCATCTTTTACTAAAGGGTCAATATTTTTAATAGCATTTGCTGCGGCATGTAATGTTTCATCTGGTTTTTCAATCAATAAATCTGCCAAATCAGGATCAAACATTTCTAGATTCTTATAATCTACATCTAATGATCTTTCATCAGGATATTTTTCCAGTATTTTAAAAACATCATCCTTATATGCTGTTGAAAAGAATTCCTCGAACTTTGCAACAGATGTTGGTGCTTTTTTTGTAGTAGTTGTAGTCATTACTATAAGGTATTATTTTTCATAGTTAATAAAATTAAATTTTTAAAATTTTTTCTTTAATTAGATATTTATCTTTAAAAATAGTAGTTGGTAAATGTTATATATCAAAATTTATATAATAATTATTACTTGTCTTTTTGTGAGGTAAACATGAGAAAATCAAGACTTAATTTATTTAAATCCACTTCAATGTTAATTTCTATAGTTGGAGTTATATTGATTGTTTCAACAATATTGGTAGTTGCATATGTTGGTTTTAGTATGGTTTCATCAGGTCTTACCAATGATATTTCCTCAGGAAACCAATATGATGATTTAGCTCAGTTAAAAAATGAATATAATAATCTATCAGTTAAGTTTGACCAAAAGAAATCATCTTATTATTCTGGTAAGGATTCTAACATGATAGATCAGTATAATGCAGCTAAATTGGAATTAACTCGTTTAGGTACAGCTATTGATAATGTTCAAAGTGCATTGGATTCGGGAAAATCATCTAATGAGGTTGACAGTAGGCTTGAATTTGCACAGAAACAACTGGTCAAGGCTAAAGATGCCTATAAAAAACTTTAATCTATTTTTTTATTTTTTTTATATCCCAAACCAACAACATACATTTCAGAACTTTTTTTACGTGATGATGGAGGCTTTGTTGTTTTGACTTGTCTAAATTTCTTTTTTAAATCAACCAACATTTTTTTGTATTCAGGGCCCTGAAATACTTTCATAACAAGATTTCCTTTCTCTTCAAGGATATTGTCAGCTATTTCAATAACTACATTTATCAGGTCGATTGAGCGCAATTGGTCAAGATTCTTGATTCCGCAAAGTTGTGGTGATGCATCTGAAATCAATACTTTTGTTTTCCCTCCAATAATGTCCATTATTTGCTGCTGAACTTCCTCAGTGGTGAAATCTCCCCTTATTCCATAGAAGTTCTCTTCTTTAAATGGTTTTATTCTGTTCAAATCCACTCCAACGACTATTCCTTCTTCCCCTACTTTTTCCAAAGCCACTTGGGACCATCCTCCTGGAGCAGCTCCCAGATCAACCACTGTATTGCTTTCTTTTATTATTTTGAATTTTTTATCCAACTGTTTTAATTTGTATGATGCTCTTGAACGATAATCCTCACTTTTAGCTTTTTTATAGTATGGATCATTTTTTCTTTCATGCTGCCAATTCTCACCCATTTTTTATCCTCCTTAATGTTTAAATCTACTAAAGTCAAGGGAACTGCAAACCGGACTTCCCACTTTCACCAATTCCACATCCACATTTTTATTTTCATCAATTTCAAGCAACATTACTGTCCTGTCAGCCAATCTAGGAACCATTGGGCTTCCAGGGTTTAACAATAATACGTCTTCAACCTGTTCAATTTTTGGCTGATGTGAATGTCCAGTTACTAGAATATTTACTCCTAGCTGTTTTGCCATATATAAAAGTTGTTGTGTATCTGCTCTTGGATAAACCTCTCCATGATTCAAACCTATTTTTATTCCGTTAACTTCAACAATTTCAGTTTTCGGCAAGTCGAATCCAACCATTCTGTCAGTATTTCCCTGAATTGCAATAACTGGAGCAAGTTCACTTAATTTGTCTAAAACTTCTTGGGAAGTCACATCTCCCGCATGGAGAATCATATCTACATTTTCAAAGGATTCAAATACTTTATCTGGGAGGTTCCTGCCCCTGTCTGGAATATGTGTATCTGATATTAATCCGATAATCATTTTTTCTTATCTCCTATTAAATTATATTTTGATAATCTGAGTATAATATTTCTTTCTAATTATAAATAATAAATATTATATGATGTTAAGTTAAAAAATATTATTACCTAGTTATAAGGATGGTTATTATGGGAAATATTAAAAAAGAGGATATCCTCGAAATCTTAGATGGTTATGACAAAGAAAATATTACAATTGCTACTCTTGGAAGCCATACTTCTTTACATATTTTAAAAGGAGCAAAAGATGAAGGTTTCAGAACAGCTATCGTCTGTGAAAAGGGTAGGGAAGTGCCATATCAACGTTTTAATGTTGCTGACGAGTATATTATCGTTGATGAATTTAAAGATATTGTAAATGAAGAAGTTCAAGAACAATTGAGAGCGATGAATGCGATTGTAGTGCCTCATGGTTCATTTGTTGCATATGCTGGTCTTGAAAATGTTGAAGACAAATTCAATGTTCCTATGTTTGGAAATAGGGACATCTTAAGATGGGAAGCGGAAAGAGACAAAGAAAGACAATTGCTTGTTGAGGGCAATGTAAGAATTCCATTTAAATACGATAATCCTGAAGAAATAGACAGGCCAGTAATGGTTAAATTCCCAGGTGCTAGAGGTGGAAGAGGATACTTTGTAGCTTCTTCAACTGAAGAATTCAATGAAAAGATAGCAACCATGAAAGAAAGAGGATGGCTTGATGACGAAGATGCAGCTCAGGCTCACATTGAAGAATACGTGTCTGGTTGTAATTACTGTATTCACTACTTCTATTCAGCATTAGATGACACTGTTGAAGTTATGGGTATGGATACCAGATATGAATCAAGTATTGACGGTTTTGTTAGAATGCCTGCTAAAGACCAATTAGATATACCTTTAACTCCTTCATATGTTGTTACAGGAAACCACCCTGCAGTTATTCGTGAATCCTTACTTCCACAAGTGTTTGAAATGGGTGACAAATTAACTGAAAGTGCTAAAAAATTAGTTGCTCCTGGTTTAAATGGTCCTTTCTGTATGCAAACTTTAGTTAACGATAATTTGGAAGTAATCTGTTTTGAAATCAGTGCAAGAACTGATGGTGGAACCAATACATTTATGGACAGTTCACCTTACAGCTTCCTTACTTACGGTAAACCAATGAGTATGGGGAGAAGAATTGCTCTTGAAATCAAAAATGGTATAGAAAGAGGAGAATTAGAAAAAATAATTACATAAAATTATTTTTTCTTGCTTTTTTTATTTTTTTTACTTTTTTTATTAATTTCAGCTTCTCTCATTTTAAGAGCTGCAGCCCTATCTTTTTTGACATAAGCTCCTACAAATCCAGTAACTGCTCCAATTATCAAACAAGTCAATAAAAGGAATATTATATTTGTTGCACTTAGAACCATAGGGCCTAACCCTCCTTGAATTGCAACTCCAAAGAGAGGTAATGATCCGATAGCTCCTAAGATAGCTCCCCATAAGAGATTTTTAGCTTCATATCCTACATATAATAATCCAATTGCTGAGACTGGTGTGAAAAACCATAAGTCAGGCTCTGCACCCATCATTGCTAAAACTGCACAAAATGCAGACCCAAATATCAATGATTTCCAGTCAATTTCATTTTTTGTTATTTTTATATCTTCTTTAAAATTCATTTTTCATCACATTTAACTTCTTTTTGATGATATCGCTCCTCCAACAGCACCAGCAATTCCCATTACAATCACATAATAAATGATATTTCCAATAACATCTATCAAACTGTAAACTCCAGATACTGTAAAACCAACAAGGCCTCCAAAGATGCCCATTAATGCTCCACCTCCAAGTGTAGCTATAATGATGAAAATTATGGAACATACTATATTTCCAAATGCTCCTGCAAGAGCAGCATTCCATAATCCTCCCAATGCACCTTCATGAGCAATTAATCCGACTATAAATCCTACTAGTAATAGTCCAGGCAATTCATATAGGCCAAAGAATGTTTTGACTATAACGGCCAGTATAAAACCTATAAATACAGTTCCCCATTTTGCCATTTTTTCACCTTTTGTTCATAATTTAAGTTTATCTATGAAAGTATTTATTTTTTTATCTAAATCATTTTCAATATCTTTTGATGTTAAAATCATTGTCGCTTCTAATTGTTTTTCGCATTCTTCACTCATCTTTTCCAATGCCTTTTCTCCACCGCCACTTCCACAGGTTACAAATCCTGCAACCTTTGTTAGGTCCTTATAATTTTTATTTATGAATGTTGCCACAGGGGTTGCAATATTTGAAGCCCACACAGGTGATCCTATGATTGTCAAATCATAATGGAGGGGATTTTTGGAAATTGGATTAATTTCACTCAAGCGGCCGGTGGATGCATTAAATCCTCCTTTTAACCATCCTATAGCTCCTGAATATTTGTTGTTGTCGGTTATTTCTTCAATATCTGCATCTAATTTTTCTTTTAATATGTTTGCAACATTTTTGGTAATTCCACTTCTGGAATAGTATACTATTAAAATTTTCATCTTATCACCTTCAATAAAATTCTTCATCCAGTTTTGTTTTGATTTTTTCAAGAACGGCTAAATGCATCCTTTTTGTAAATTCTGCCTTGTCATTTTGATTTAAAACATCCAAATATCCTTGGGATACTAAATTAAAAGCAAAAGGACTAGGTATAACAGTGTTTATTACTTTAATTTCCATTTCTCCGCTATTGATCCATGTTATGACTCTAAGGGCGTTTTCAACATCCATATAATCTTCCAACGCTTCTCTTCTGGCTTCATTTAGTATTGGGAAATTATTGTCCATTTCCTGAACATATTTAAGCAGTATTTTTCCCCTTACTTGCTGGCGGCCTGCAGATTTCTTTTCCCCTTTATAGTTTCTAAGGGTCATCAAAGAACGCCCCGCACAATGTCTGAACCTGCTTGCAAGTGTTTCGGTCTTGTTTAGGGCTTGTGTAAGTATATTTCTAAAGTTTTCAGGGGTAAGTTCTTTAAATGATTCCAAACCTCCAATTTTCCCGTCTGAGCTTAAGTAAAATCCATTGTCTGAAATTGATATTGTAACGTTTGCATTGTATCTTTTTGCAACCAGATATGCAGTTGCTCTTGAAAGGGCATCGTTTACCTTTCTTCCAAATAAGCTATGGAATACAACGAACTTTTTACCTCCAAAACCTGTATAGTATTCAATGACCATTTTTCTATTGCTTGGGATTTGGGCAAACTTATATTGCTCTAAAAAGTATTCATAGATGGAATTTGCTGCAAAGTCATCTACATATAGATAATCGTATATAAATTCCATTATTTCTTCTTTGCTTCTTTTATATTGGAACTTTGAATTCATAAAATCTCTAAACCTTTGAATATCTAACGCTAAATCAAAGGATAATGGAAGCTGCTGGCTGAACCATGATGGGATTGTAGGAGGTCCCACTGATGGTGTCACGTTTATTGTCATTCCCTTGCCGTAGTTGAAGCGATAGGTGTTTCCCCCTAAAACGAATGTATCTCCTTTTTTAAGTCTTTCCATAAAGTCCTCTTCAACAGTACCGATAACTTCACCGTTGCATTTTACGGCAACTCCAGAACTGTCCGGAATTGTTCCGATATTTGTTGAGTAGAGCATTCTTGCCAATTTTCCTCTTTTTCCAAAGGTATTTTCATCATAATCGATCCAAATCTTAGCATAAACATACCTGTCTTCAAGTTCAACATACTCTCCGGCCAAATAGCTTAAAACATCCTCATATTCATCTCTTGAAAGGTCTTTATAGCAATAGCTCTTTCTAATGACATCATAGGCATAATCAATATCCCATTTGTTTTCAATACTCATTCCATAAATATGCTGTGCAAGCACATCAAGGCAGTTAGTTGGGATTTTAATCTTGTCTATTTTTCCTTCTTTAGCATTTTTTAAAAGAACTGAACATTCAACAAGATCATCCCTGTCGGTCACAATAATTTTTCCTCTGGATTTTTCATGAAGTTTGTGTCCGCTTCTTCCAATTCTTTGCAATGCCCTTGCAACGGATTTTGGTGAATTGATAAGAATTACAAGGTCAATGTAGCCAATATCAATTCCAAGCTCAAGAGAAGTGGAACAAATTACGCACTTAAGTTCTCCTTTCTTTAGTTTTTCTTCAGTTTCTAATCTGACTTCCTTTGAAAGGGAGGAATGGTGAGCCATTATATTTTCATCGTTATAATGATTAGGAAACATTTGCTTTAGGTTGTGAACATATCTTTCCGTACCGCTTCTAGTGTTCGTAAATATTAATGTTGTTTTATTTTCCCATATCAAATCATCCAACATGTCATACATTGCTAAACGAGTATCTTCGCTGTCCGCTATTACAATGTCACTTACGGGACAGATCACTTCCATATCCAATTCCTTTAGATAATTAATGTCTACAATCTTGCAGTCACGGCCAACCCCATATTCATATCCCACCAAAAATTTGGCAATTTCTTCAAGGGGGCTGACGGTAGCGGACAATCCGATTCTTGTATAATGTCCAATCAGGTGTTGTAAACGTTCCAGGGATAAGCTTAAATGAACTCCTCTTTTGTTCTCTGCCAATGAATGAATCTCATCAATAATTACATACTTTACGGCACTCAATTTCTCCCTAAACTTTGGAGCAACAAGCAATATTGACAATGTTTCGGGGGTTGTAATGAGTATGTGTGGGGGCTTTTTAAGCATCTTCTGACGTTCATATTGGCTTGTATCTCCAGTTCTAACTGCTTTTCTAATTCCCAATTCTTTTCCTGCTATTTTTTCAATTCCCTTTAGAGGTTCATCAAGGTTCTTTTCAATGTCATTGTCTAAAGCCTTCAATGGGGAAATGTAAATGCAGTAAACCTTATCTTCCAATTCATTATTTTCAGCTAGTGTTGTAAGTTCGCTTATTATTGATAGAAAAGCAGTCAATGTTTTCCCTGATCCTGTTGGTGATGATACCAGAATGTTGTTCTTTTTATGAATATCCACCAATGATTGTTTTTGAGCAGGTGTAAAATCATCAAAACTTTCATCAAACCATTTTCTAACTAATGGGTTTAAAGTTTTATAAATCTGCTTTTTTGAATAGCTTTTTGTCTGTTTTGTTATCATATAATCACTGGATTAATTCAATATCATTATTTATCATAAAATCTATAAAGTTAAATATCTATATTATAAATTAATCTTTTTAAACTTATTCTTATAGGTGTTAGAGATATGAATGTTGAAAATGCAATTCAAGGATTAAAAGATGGGGATGTAGCTGTTAGAAAAGAAGCTATTGAAAGTTTAGTTGGATGTAATGATGAATGTATAATTGATGATTTAATCGTGGCAGTTACTGATGACAATGCACAAGTCAGATTTAAGGCAGCTGAGATTTTAGGAACTTTCGGCGAGTCAGCTTTTGATAAACTGGCTAATGAATACGATGCTGCTGAAGGTAAAAACAAACGTTTTTTTGCATTTGCACTTAAAGAAACAGAAAATCCAAAAGCCGTTGAATATTTCGCCAATTCTGTCAATGATGAAGATTTTGGTGTTAGAAAAGTAGCTATAAGGGCTCTTGGTGAGCTTAAAGCAGAAGATCAATTGGATAATATTGCTAAAGGTCTTGAAGATGAGGATTGGGGTGTAAAGCTTGCTGCAATTTACGCTTTGGCAGATATTGCAACACCTGAATCAATCAAACTAATAAAACAGGCAAGAAGAAATGAGGATGAAAAGGACTTTAAAAAATCCTGTAACAAGGCTATTAAAAAAGCAGAAAAAATATTGAAAGCTAAAGAAAAAGGAGAAACAGTTTCTAGTGTAATTCCACTTTCAACAATTAAAAAGATAGAAAAAACCAACGTTCAAAAAGCTATTAAGGAATATGAAAAGTATTTGGAAGGAGAAGAACCAAAAGATTCTCCTTATAAAAGATTATGCATTCTTTATAGAAAAAACAATGACTATGACAACGAAGTCAGGGTTATTAAAAAGGCAATTGAAATATTAAGTGCCAAAAAACCAGGAAAAGAAGTGTATTTCCAAAAAAGATTGGAAAAAATGAGTTAGATTTTATCTAATTTATAAATATCATTTCTTTTATTTTTAAGAAGAGGCAATTCCTCTCTTATTCTTTTTATTTCATCCAAATCTATTTTTCCAATTATAAGCTCTTCACCATAGTCTCCTTCAACCACCACTTCTCCCCATGGGTTTGTGATAATTGAATGGCCGTAAGAATTATAATTTGCCTCTTTGTCCAGTGCAGGAGCCACACCTACACAGTATACCTGATTATCTAATGCTCTTGCTCTAAATAACAGTTCCCAATGTGCAGGACCTGTTGTTAGATTAAAGGCACCTGGATAAAATAATATTTCCGCCCCTTCATTTACCATGAGCCTAGCTAGTTCTGGAAAACGTATATCATAGCAAATTCCAATTCCAATTTTTCCAAAGTCGGTTTCAGCTACTGTTATTTCATTTCCTGCAGTTAAAGTATCTGATTCTTTGAAATAGATTTTATCTTTCACATCAATGTCAAACAAATGCATTTTTCTATGTTTTGCAATCATTTCACCGTTTCTATTAAAGAAATAGCTGGTATTGTAGATATTGCTGTTTTCCTGCTCGGATATTGATCCTGCAAGTATGTAAACATTGTTCAACCTTGCCATTTCGGATATTTTTGCTACCGTTTCGCTTTTTTTTCCATTTTCACAGTACTCTATGAACTTTTCGTTTTCATAGGGACAGTTAAACATTTCAGGCAATACGATAAAATCAGCATTCTTAGCTATTGCGTTATTGATCATTTCAATAGCTTTTTCGATATTTTTCTCTTTATTGTCAACAACATTCATTTGACAAAGAGCTATTGTTATTTCAGTCATTTAAACACTTAAAAATAGAATTTAAGTATGATGAATTAATCATACTTATTTAATTTAACTTATGTGAGCAGTGGAAACCATATCATTTATTGCTGTGGAATTAACATTATTCAATGATTCTCCTGTGATTTTAAATACATACAATTCACCGTCAGTAAATAGTGAAACGTATCTGGTATAATCACCATCAGCATTTTCAATAATTATGTTTGATGAATTTCTTCCATCAAGAGTGAGGGTTTCTACTGTATCAATATAATCTCCTTCATTTTGAGCCTTGGTTATTCTTTCTTGGTTAATCTGTTTTAATGATTTGTAATCACTAGTAACATTATAAAACTCAACTATTGTATTATTTCCAGCATCGAAGAAAATTGCAGTTTCATGGCTTTCGTCAGTTAATTTTGTTTGATTCCAAGTTTTAGGGAATGAAAAACTAAATCCATATTCTGAAAAATTCATTGTGTCTGCTGTTTTTGCTGGAGTTGAATCATGTGAGTTGGATCCTGAAAGAACAATTCCACAAATTGCTATTATTGTTACAGCAACTATTATTCCGATTACAAATTTATTTTGTTTTATAATCTCGATTGTGCTTTCGTCTTTAGTATTTTTAGGCTTGAGACTTTTTGGTTTTTCAGGTTTTTTCACTGATGTTGCTTTTTTAGGTTTTTCAACTTTAGGTTTTTTAACCTTTTTAGTTTCAGCTTTTTTACTATCTGCGAAAATATCAGTCTCTTTTTTAGGAGCTTTGCGTGTTTTCATCGGAAATTTATAACCGCAATTTCCACATTTTGGAGCTCCGTCATAACTAGGATTTCCACATTCAGGACATTTTTTCAAAATTTAAACCTCCTATTGAATTTATTTATATTGGTTATCTTATTTAAAATTAAAGAAAAATTTTTATATTTTAAATTTTATAATTTCAATCTAAAAGGTGGATATTATGGTTAATTCTGAAAACAAAAATATTGATGCGGATGATATTAATTATGCAATTTATAAACTTGGAAATTGGGAAAATGAATATGAAATTAACCAAGTAGGTTTATCAAATGAAATTCCAGTTACAGAAAGCACAGTGGATCATGTTAAGCTATCAATGGATGAAATCAGAAGGGCGGAATTTGATCTTAACGGAACTGCTGTGAATGGGTTTGTGGTTATTGCCTTACAAATCAATCCTAAGGTCCGTGAAATGGATCTAAATGATATAATTGAATTGGAACAAAAAGAGTATGATAATATTGTTGAAGAATTGGATAAGTTGGAATTGTTGGATAATGGGGATTCCATTCCTTTAGAGAATGAAGATTATTTGATTTACAAGCTTGAAAAGGAATGTCATGTAACACAATCCATCCCTGCAAATAAACATACTCTTGAACACCATAAAAAAGAAATGGAAAGGATAGATGAATCAATTCTTTAGAAAATATCTAAAGTAACCTTTTTATCTCTTTTCAATTCTTTTGGTGCTTCCATAGAAATAAATTCTATTCCTTCTTCTTCAATTAGTTCTTTGGCATCTTCATCTATCGATGGTGCCACTAGGATTCCTCTTATTTCTTTTGTTTTATGGTTAGTTAGGGAATCTTCATCGTCTTCAAAATCTGTAAGATATCTTTTCAATTGTTTTACGGCACTAACTCCTGCTTTTCTGCATTTTAATTCTAGAACCATTAAATTGTTGTTCTTGTCCTTTCCTAAAATATCAATAAACCCATGTTCCACACTATATTCTCTTGCAGTTGGCTTAAACCCTTCTTCTATGATATGTGGCCTTTTCATAATCATGTCGCCCATATCTTTTTCATAACCTGCCTGTTCTAATTCTTCAAAGTCTTCCACGTTGGTATAGTTAATAATATGGATTTTTCCCAATTCCACAGTCAACAGCTCTTTTGGAGTTCTTCTATGGCTTTCCAGGAAAAGGGTTTTGTCCTTCAAATAGGTTCTGGCTTTTGATTTTGGAGGTTGCCAATTTACAGGTTCTACTTTTTTATCCTGATGAACTAAAAATGATCCGTCCGGTTTAATCAATATTATTCTTTCTCCCCAATTTAATTGACTGAGTGCACGTCCTTCATATTCTATTTTGCAGCTGGCAAATATGTAAACAGTAGCTTTTTTACGCAATGCTTCTGATACGAGTTCATAAGCACTTTCATGATTTGGGTTTTCCAGTATTTTATATTTCATTAATTTTAAATTATTTTCGAGTGTTATAATATTTTTGCATTTATAAAATAATTTTGAAATAGGTTAAATGATTTATTTTTCTATAAACATTTATATTGTTATATTCAATATTCAAGATTTGATGAAATATTTAAAATTGGAGAATTCTTCTTTTGTCTTTATAGTTTCTATAGGGGTGTTGATGCAAAAATACATAAAAAACAGCTATTGATGCAAAGTTTGGAATTAACCTGTAATTTTTCGGGATTTTTGACGTGTTGATTCTGTTCAGTTTTTAATTCAATGGCCCAATAAAAAAATTATTCGCATTCATAGGAACTTTTATTTATCATTATCAATATAATGAACTACATATAATGTTATGGAAAACAGCTTTGAGAGGTTATTGATATGAATACTTTCCTAAATAATTTAGATTATTTTTATTTGGATAACTTCGAATTTACCAATGGAAAAACAATGGAAAATGCTAAAGTTGAATATGTGACTGGAGGCACTCCAAAATATGATGATGATGGCAGAATTACAAATGCCATTGTATATTGTCACGGTTCTGGAGGAAATTATGGTTCAATTAAAAAATTGAATGATTTGATAAATCCTGGAGACCCATTTGACAAAGAAGAGTATTTCTTCATTTCAATGTCTGGCTTAGGAACCCCAGAATCATGTTCACCATCCACAACAGAATTGTTTTACAGATTTCCCCGTTACAGCTTGGATGATATGGTAAATTTTCAAAAGCAATTTTTAGAAGAATGCTTTAACATAACACATGTAAAGGGAGTAATTGGTAATTCAATGGGAGGATATGTGGCATTAACATGGGCTACACTGTATCCGGATTACATGGACTTTATAATTTCCATAGTTTCAAGTTATAAGACAGCAGGACATAATTACATACTGTCTAAAGTTACTAATGAGATAATTACATCCGATCCTCATTATGGGGTTGACGGATACTCAGAATCTCTTTCAAGAACATTAAAGCTGGCTACTCAGGTGGCCTATAGTTACGGCCTTTCCAGACAGCAGTATAGAGGCATGAGCAACTATGAGCTGGATGTGGCTATTGATGATTATGGGGATGAGGGACTATTTGCAGACATTTATGATGTGAAATATCAAAATGATGCGATACTTGAATATGATATTGAAGAGGATTTGGAAAAAATAGAAGCGGATGTCTTGATTATAGCTATTAACCAGGACCAGTATTTCCCTCCTGATTTGGATGCTATTCCGTTAAACGATATGATTGAAAATTCTCAATTGGTAATTTTCGACTCATTGTTGGGTCATGTGGGCAGCAATGAACTAATAAAAATCAAAGATGATCTTCAGGCATTTATGTTAAAACACAGGTGAGTTCAATGGATGTAAAAATTGATGACTATTCCCAAGGGGATAAAAATTATGTTGATTATTTGGTCACTGGATTGACTGATGATCAGTTAAAATTTATTCAAGATAATTTAGAGGAAGAAATAGAAATGGATGGGGACAATTTAAAGATTAGAATGTACTTTGACGATAATCTTTTCCCATTCAACAGTGATGAAGCTAAGTTTAAATTAAATGATTTTATAGCTAGAGAAGAAATAGAAATGAATGTTTTCTTATCTAGCTTTTTAGAAAATTTATAGTTTTACTTTGAAGCATTTAACATATGCTCAACAGCTTTTAAAGATTTTTCACGAACAGTTTCTGGAAGCTTTATTTCAGGTTGTTCATCTTCTAAAGCTTGTTTTACTTTTTCTAGTGAATGGAGTTTCATGGTTTCACAGATTGCACTATCCACCAATGGATATATTTTTTTCTCTGGAATTTCGGCATTTATTCTTGTAATCATGTCTACTTCAGTTCCAAGAACAAATTCATCGTTATCGCTTTCAGCAATGTATTTGAGCATTCCTCCAGTGGATAATACTGCATCACATGCATGTTGAACTTCTATTTTACATTCTGGATGACAAATAATTTCTGCATTAGGATATTCTTTTCTTTTAAGTTCAACATCATCTACTGTTAATTCATTATGAACGTAACAATGTCCTCCTGCCGGGACTGGAATAATTTCCTTATTGAGTTTTTCTCCAACATGGCGGCCTAGATTTGTGTCTGGTCCGAATAATATTTTATCATTATCTAAACTTCCCACAACCTTCACGGCATTTGCAGAGGTACATAATGTGTCTGCATGCTGTTTGGCTTCTGCTATACTGTTCACATATAATACGACAGCAGCGTCAGGATGTTTATCGATTGCTTCCAATAATTCTTTTTCAGGAAGCATATTTGCCATAGGACATTCAGCCTCTAGATCTGGAATCACTATTTTTTTATCAGGATTCAATATGTATGCAGTTTCTGCCATGAAATCTACACCACAAAAGATTACCAAATCCTTATCTTCGATTTCAGATGCTTTAATACATAATTCCAGGGAATCTCCTAGAAAATCAGCTATTTCCTGGATTTCTTTTGGCTGGTAATTGTGTGCAAGGATAATTGCATTTTTTTCCTTTTTTAACTGTTCAATTTCTTTTTGTATTGAATTAATTGTCATCACCTAGTTTTTTATTTATGATTTCTCTAACTTGGTTTGTAATAATTAATTTATTATCTTCTTTTTTATTAAAATTTTTCACCCAAAACATTATTTTCAGTAGCGTTCCGTTTTCATCAATGCCTTTTGATTCAATTTTGGGTTTTGGAGTTTTCAAAATGCCTTCGTTTTTATTGATGATTTCCTCTATTTCATTTTTAAAGTCGCTGATATCAATATTTAATGGTGCTGTAACGTTCAAGCTTACTTTCTCAATTTCTCCTTTTTTAAATCTTGAGTATGGATTTGTTGAAAGCGAAGAATTTGGGATTATTATTGTATCTCCAGTTTCGGTTAAAATAACCGTATTTCTAAGGCCTATTTTTTTAACTTCTCCTTTTAGATTGTTTATCTGCATCACATCTCCAATTTCCAGGGTTTTGTCAGCTATTAGGAAAAATCCTGACATGAAATTTGAAATGATGTCTTTTGCAGCAAAACTTATTGCAATACCTACGATTCCGATGCTTATGAATATTCCTTTCAAATCAATTCCAAATATGTTAAATATCAAAATCAATGCAATGACTGCAATTATATATTTTGACAAGTCTTTGAAAGCATAAATGAGAGTTAACTTTTGTTCAAAGAATTTCAACTTGTTTATAATAAAATAGACTATTTTTATACTGATATAGGCTAGAATAAGTATTATAATTGCCTGTATTATTTTTAAAAAAGGCTGTATTGTTGTAATGATGTTCATAGTAATCACTAAACGTCTACAACCATTAGATCTTTTGCTAAATGGCTGTTTTTAAATTCTTGTCTTGCCTGGCTTATCATGTCGTTGGTATCTTTGTAACGTGTGCTAAAATGAGTCAGGATCAATTTTTCAACATTGGCCTGTGCAGCTATTTGTGCTGCGTCTGATGAGGTTGAATGGAAATTTTGAATTGCCTTATCATTATCTTCAAGAGTATAGGTTGATTCATGTATTAACAAATTGGCCCCTTCAGCAAATTCAATCATTTCTTTACATGGGATTGTATCTCCCGAGTATACTATTTTTTTAGCTTTTTTAGGTTCTCCCAGCACTTGCTCAGGCTTTATTATTTTTCCATCCACTTCTATTTCATGACCATTATGAAGCTTTCCAAATAATGGCCCTACAGGAACTCCAAGTTCAATGGCCTTTTCTCTTAAAAATTTAGGTTTTTTCTTTTCAGTTATTGAATATGCAAAGGAGATTACATTATGCTTCATTTTTTTGGCTTTTATAATGTAATCGTCGGTTTCTATTAATGTACCATTTTCAACTTCAATTACTTCTATCGGGAAATCAAATTCTGAAAATCCCAACTGTTTTATGGTATCCATTAACTTGTTAAGGCCTTTTGGTCCATAAATGGATAAACTCTTTTCTCTACCTCTAAAATTCATTGATTGCAATAATCCTGGAAGGCCTAAAATATGATCTCCATGAAAGTGACTTAAAAATATTTTTGATATTTTCATTGGACTTATCTTTGCGTAAATCAATTGTTTTTGAGTCGATTCTCCACAATCAAATAGCATCACTTCCCCGAATGCTCTTAAAGCTATTGCGGGATGGCTACGGTTTTGTGAATGGACTGCAGATGATGTTCCTAAAAATGTAATTTCCATTTTAAATCACTATGTAATAATTTCATTATTTTAATAAATATATTTAATTAGTTTTATAATTAAATTTATATTAAGATAGATGGTTAGGAGAGATTTCAATGGATAGAATATTGGAATATATGATTCTTGAAGACGAAGGATTTGGAGATATTACTTCTAATGCAGTTATTGATAATGATAAGGTAGTAATTGCCCAAATCACTTCTAAAGAAAAGGGTATTCTTGCAGGTGTGGAGTTTGCTAAGGATATTCTTAATTTTAAGAATATTGATGTTATTTTTAATTTGGAAGATGGTAGTGAAATTGATGAGGGGGACCTGCTTTTTTATATTGAGGGAAGGGCCTTAGACATTCTTTTAGCCGAAAGGAGCGTTCTTAACTTATTGATGCATATGAGTGGCGTTGCAACATCTGCAAATTCTTATGTTAAATTGGTTGAAGATGATGATGTTATAGTTGCGGGAACCAGAAAAACAGCTCCTGCATTTGCCAAATTCGATAAAATAGCTTTGAATATTGGTGGGGCAGATACTCATAGATTTTCATTGGACGATATGGTCTTAATTAAAGACAATCATATTAAGGCAGTGGGTACTCCTTTGGAAACTCTTAAAAAAGCTCAGGAAAACGTCAGTTTTTCTAAGAAAATTGAAATTGAAGTTGAATCATTGGATGATGCTATTGAATGTGTTAGGAATAATGCAGATATTGTAATGCTGGACAACATGTCTCCTGAAGAAGTCAAGGAGGTTTTGAACAATCTTGATGATTTGGGAATCCGTCAAAATTCTTTAATTGAAGTTTCCGGAGGAATTAACGAAGATAATATTTTGGATTATTCCTGTTTGGATATTGATGTTATTTCTGTTGGCGGAATTACTCACTCTTCCAGAAGTCTTAATTTTTCTTTAAATTTTGGGGATAAATGAATGAACGTTAGTGATATTTTTGATAGGCATGCAAGAAATTATGATGGGGAAAGGGAAAGGCTGATTCCAGGTTTCCATGATTTTTATGGGGTTGCTGTTGATGTATTGACATTTGAAGGAGATAATCCAAAAGTTTTGGATTTGGGTGCTGGAACAGGACTTTTAACAGAATTTCTTCTTAAAAAATATCCCAATGCTGAAGTTGAGCTTATTGATTTGGCGGATAACATGTTGGATGTTGCTCGTGAAAGATTCAAAGACAATCCTAACATTTCCTATAGGAATGAAAATTATTTGACTGCCGAATTTGATGGGGAATATGACATTATAATGTCTTCACTTTCAATTCATCATTTAACTCAGGAAGAAAAGGGGTTTCTATATGAAAAATATGTGAATCTATTAAATGATGGCGGAATCTTTATTAATGCAGATTTGGTTTGTGATGAGGATGATTCTGTTGAAAGGTTATTCTATAAGAAAGTGGATGATTTGATTTTACAAAATGTTAGCCTGGAAGAGTTTGAACAGGCCAATGAAAGAAGAAAATTTGATGATACTGATTCCATACAATATCAATTGGACTGTTTGAAAGAGTCAGGTTGTAATATGGTGGGAGTCCCGTTTAAATTTTATACTCATGCTGTGTTGTGGGGTCAAAAATAAAGAAAATTTAATATTATATAAAAAATATAATTATTAAAGAATAGAAGATTATATATTTTTTTATTAAATGGTGATTTAATGGTAAAAGAGGCTAAATTAGTCTTAGAAGACGGAACTATTATTAAAGGTGAAGGTTTTGGTTATGAAACCACTAAAACTGGTGAATTGGTCTTTTCCACTGGTATGGGAGGTTATACTGAATCTTTAACTGATCCATCCTTTAAAGGAGAAATTTTAATGTCTACATATCCTTTGGAAGGTAATTATGGTGTTAGTGAAGAATGGTATCAATCTGACAAAATCCAGGTGGAAGGGTTTGTAGTGCGTGAAGTATGTAAACATGTTTCTAATTTTTCATCTCCAAAAACCTTAGATGAGTTTTTAACTGAATTTGAAGTACCTGGAATAAGTGGTGTGGATACAAGGGATTTAACTCTTAAAATTCGTGAAAAAGGGTCAATGAAAAGTGTTATCACTACTGAGGATATTCCTGATGAGGAATTAATTGAAATGGCAAAAAGCCAGCCACACATTTCTGAAGTGGATTTGGTGCCGCTAGTATCCACCAAGGAAATCAAGGAATTTGGTCAAGACAACGACAAGAAAGTTGCCCTAATTGACTGTGGTGTTAAGAAAAGTATCATTCAAAACTTTTTAGATAGGGACATTGGTGTTGTCTTATTCCCATACGACACTGATTACAAAACAATCTTGGATTATGATCCTAAAGGTTTGATGATTACTTCAGGTCCTGGAAATCCTGACAGGGTAACTGAAACTATTGAAACCATGAAAATATTATCCAATAGGTTGCCAATCTTTGGAATTTGTATGGGTCAACAGTTAATTGCTAAATCATTTGGTGCAAAATCCTATAAAATGAAATTTGGACACAGAGGAGCTAATCAGCCAGTTAAGGATTTGGAAACTGGAAAGGTGGTTATAACTTCTCAAAATCATGGTTTTACAGTTGATAAAGAGTCACTTAAGGATACTGACCTTGTATTATCACAAATTAACCTTAATGATGGTACTCCTGAAGGTTTATCTCATAAAGAATTGCCTTTAAAAACCATTCAATACCATCCTGAAGCTAGTCCTGGTCCTAACGATACAAGGAGCATATTTGATGAATTTAACCAAATGATGGATGATTATTAAAATTACCATTTTATTAAAATAACTTAAGAGGATTAAAATGCCTGTCGATAATGATATTAAAAAAGTATTGATTATTGGTTCTGGACCTATCCAAATAGGTCAAGCTGCAGAATTCGATTATTCCGGTTCACAAGCATGTAAATCACTTAGAGAAGAAGGAATTGAAACCGTGCTTGTAAACAGTAATCCTGCAACTATTCAAACTGATATGGATATGGCAGATACAGTTTATACAGAACCATTAACTCCTGAAATTGTAGCTCAAATCATTGAAAAAGAACAAGTTGATGCAATTTTACCAACTATGGGTGGTCAAACTGGATTAAACATAGCTACTGGCCTTGGAGATTTGGGTTTATTGGATGGAATTAAAGTATTGGGGTCTGATGTTCAAACAATTAAAGATGTGGAAGATCGTGACCTTTTCAGTAATTTCATGCACAGACTAAACGAGCCAATTCCTAAAAGCCATGCTGTAGAAAGTGTTGAAGAAGCTATTGAGGCTGTAAAAGACATTGGTTATCCTGTAATTGTAAGGCCTGCATTCACCTTGGGAGGTACTGGTGGTGGAGTAGCTCATAATGAGGAAGAATTGGTTGAAATTACAACCCATGGATTGGATATGAGTTTCATTAACCAAGTTCTTATTGATGAATCTGTTTTGGGATGGAAAGAATACGAGTATGAAGTAATGAGGGATAAAGACGATACTTGTATTATTGTATGTAGTATGGAAAACATTGACCCAATGGGTATTCACACAGGGGAAAGTGTTGTTGTAGCTCCAGCTCAAAATTTAAATGACAAGGATTCACAAGCATTGAGGGACGCTTCAATCAAAATTATCAGAAACCTCGGTATTCGCGGTGGATGTAATATTCAATTTGCAGTAAATCCTGAAACAGGTGAATATAAGGTTATTGAAGTAAATCCAAGGGTAAGTAGAAGTAGTGCTCTTGCATCTAAAGCTACCGGTTATCCAATTGCTAAAATCTCATCAAAAATAGCTCTTGGAATGACTTTAGATGAAATTAAAAATGATATTACTAAGGAGACTCCTGCTTCATTTGAACCGGCAATTGACTATGTTGTTGTAAAGATTCCAAGATGGCCATTTGACAAGTTCAGGGGCATTAACCGTAAAATTGGAGTTCAAATGAAGGCAACTGGAGAAGTAATGGCAATTGGAAGAACCATGGAGGAAGCATTCCAAAAAGCTATCAGATCTCTTGATATGGGCTTCACAGGATTTGAATATGTTGAATATGACGAGGATGATTTGGCTAATCCGACCGATGAAAGATTCTTCCAAATTTATTCAGCATTCAAAGATGGTATGAGTGTTGAGGAACTTCAAAAACTCACCAAATTTGATGAATTGTTCTTATACAAGATTAAAAATATCGTTGACTTTGAAAATGAAGTCACAGAAGAAAAACTCAATGATCCTGACTTCTTAAGAAAAGCCAAACAATTAGGATTCTCAAATAAGAGATTGGCTGATCTCGTAGGTCAAACTGAGGAATATGTTAAAAACTTAACCAAAACTCATAACGTAAATCGTTCCTATAAGATGGTAGATACTTGTGCTGCTGAATTTGAAGCAAAAACACCATATTATTACAGCAGTCATGATGTTGGTAATGAAGCAGAACCAAGCAATAAAAAGAAAATCATCATTTTGGGAGCAGGTCCTATTAGAATAGGTCAGGGTATCGAGTTCGATTATTGTTGTGTACATTCTTCTCTTGCCTTAAAAGAAGAGGATATTGAAACTATATTAATAAACAACAACCCTGAAACTGTAAGTACAGATTATGACATTTCCGATAAACTTTACTTCGAACCATTGACATTTGAGGATGTTATGGGTATTGTTGAACAAGAAAACCCTGATGGGGTAATCGTTCAATTTGGAGGTCAAACTTCAATTAATTTAGCAGTGCCATTGGCTAATGCAGGTGTTAAAATTTTAGGAACACCATATGAAAGCATTGACAGAGTTGAGGACAGGGAGTTATTTGCAGAATTATTGGAGAAACTTCACATCCGTCAAGCTCCTTATGGAACTGCAAACTCATTTGAAGAGGCAAAAGAAATTGCTCAAAGAATTACTTATCCAGTACTTGTGCGTCCATCATATGTAATTGGTGGAAGAGCAATGGAAATTGTTTACGATGACAATGAACTTGAAGAATATATGAAGGAAGCAGTAAAAGTTTCCCCAGAACACCCTATTCTTGTAGATAAATTCTTGGAGGATGCAATTGAATTGGATGTTGATATTCTTTGTGATGGTGAAGATGTATTCATTGCAGGAATCATGGAACACATTGAAGAAGCAGGTGTTCATTCAGGAGATTCTGCTTGTGTAATTCCTCCTCAAACAATTCCTGAGCATATTTTAGATACTATTCGTGAAAGCAGTAGAAAATTAGCTTTAGAATTGGACGTTAAAGGTTTAATGAATATTCAATATGCTGTCAAACTTGATGAGGAACGTGTTTACATCATTGAAGCAAATCCTCGTGCAAGTAGAACAGTTCCGTTTGTAAGTAAAGCTATTGGAGTTCCTTTAGCAAAAATCGCAACATGGATCATGACTGGAAGCAAGCTTAAGGACTTTGGACTTACTAAAGAAATCAAGATTGACCATGTGGCTGTTAAGGAATCTGTTTTCCCATTCTTGAAACTTCCGGAATCCGATACTGTATTAGGTCCTGAAATGAAATCTACAGGGGAAAGTATTGGTATAGACGAGAACTTTGGAATGGCATTTTACAAATCACAGCTTGCTGCTGGAATGGATCTTCCAAAATCCGGTAAAATATTCATAAGCGTTAAAGATTCAGATAAGAAGAAAATCCTCCCTATTGCTGAAAAAGCAGAGGAATTAGGATTTGAATTAGTAGCTACTGGTGGAACTGCTGACGCTGCTCCAAGTGTTAACATAGAAAAAATCAAAAAGGTTTCTCAAGGCTCTCCTAATATTAAGGAAGCTATCTTAAACAAAGAAATTGATTTAATCATCAACACATCTGAAGGAAAACAGTCTGCACAGGATGGTTATATTATCAGAAGATTAGCTATTGAATTAGGTATTCCATATGTAACCACACTTGCAGGTGCAAGGGCTGCATTAAACGCTATTGCAGCGGTTCAAAACAATGAAATTAAAGTTAAATCATTAAATGAATATATTGATGGAGAATAATCATTCTTCATTAATCTTCTATTTTATATCCACAATACGGACATTCTTTTGCGCTGTTTTTTATCTTATGTCTGCAGTTAGGACAGAAACTTATTTTTACTTCATATTCCTTACTTGAATCAATTACAATATTGACTTCTATTTTTTCAGTTATTGTTTGTTTGATGCTGTTTTCGTTCCAATTGTTTTCCATTAGTATTTTTTTAATATAATATGCTTCTGTCATTGTATCGCAGTATTTGTAAATTTTATCTTCTTTTTTCACATAAAATTTCTTTTTACTGTGATTGAATAGGATTTCCCCTTCCCTTTTTTCTTTATTTACTTTTGTTCCCTTTATTCTCCCCTTGGATCTTTTGGTTGGAAACGGAGGCAAATCCATATTTTCATATTTGTTTTCAAGGTCGCATTCCACTAGCAGATCATAGTCGAAATTGCAGTAAAACAAGGCATCACGTTCATATAATGCGTCAGATAAATTTTTAAACTCACCATAATCTTTATTTTTATATTTGATTCTGTAAACATTATTTGTTTTAACAATATTTCTGTAAAAATATCTAATTTCCTGGGAGTTAATAAAAATCATCTCAAATATATTTTTAATATTATATTGGTTTTACACTATAAAATAAGTACTAGATTTTACATATCTTTTTTTAATGTTTACTATTGCAAATGCAACAATATTGAAGGGGGAAAATCTTACTCCTAAAAAAGAAAATATCGTTGTTGAAGATGGAAAAATAATTGAAATTAATGAAGGCGCGTTTGAAGGAAAAATAATTGACTGTGAAGGTTGCATTGTCTCTCCAACATTTTTAAATGGCCATACTCATATTGGAGATTCCATAATTAAGGATGAAGGTTATGGCCTTACTTTGGATGAGGTGGTAAAACCTCCAAATGGTGTTAAGCATGTTGCTCTTTCAAATGCCGATGACGATGACATCATTGCAGGAATGCAAGATTCAATGTGGGAAATGATAAAAACAGGAACTACACATTTCATTGACTATAGGGAGGGAGGAATTAAAGGAATAGAGCTTCTTAAAGAAGCTTCAAAGGACATGCCAATTAATCCAATCATATTGGGCCGTGACAATAGCTTTTATGGTGATGATCCTGATTTGAAAAGGGTTAAAAAAGCCATTAGGGATATTCTGAAGGTGGCGGACGGAATTGCTCCGAGCGGATTTGGTGAAATTACTGATGAGGTGGCTAACTTAATTACTGAAGAATGCAGAAAGCAGTCTAAAATTTCTTCAATACATGTTGCGGAATCTAGTGAAGTTCAACATAATTCCTTAGAAAAATTCAATAAGACAGAAGTTGAAAGGGCTATTGACTGCAATTTCGATCAAATTGTTCATGGGACTAATTTAATGAAGGATGATTTGAAGATTATATCCAGTTCCGATGTTAATCTATGTTTGTGCCCTAGAGCCAATGCAACTTTGAATGTTGGTATTGCCCCTATAAGTGATATTGTCGAGTCTGATATTGCCCCGATACTGGGATCAGATAATTTGATGTTGAATTCTCCAAACATGCTTAGGGAATTGGAATTTACCATCAAACTTGTTTCTGTAACTCAAAATTATAATATAAATCCTAGGGAATTGCTTAAAATGGCTACAACAAATGTATGCTGCAGTTCCATTAATCAACATATAAAAAAGGCAGTTATTCGCGAGGATAGTTTTGCCGAATTTATAGTTTTTAAACAAAAATCTAAAAATCCATACCTTAATATAATAAATCGCTCAAATTCGAAAGATATATTATATATTATACATAAAAATATAATTCATAAATATCAATAGATTTAATATCTTAAAAGGAGGATTTGATATGTATAAAAGAATTTTAGTTCCGACTGATGGTTCAGAATTTGCTCAAAGAGCAGAGCATATTGCTTTAGAAATTGCAAAATCAATGGATGCAGAAATTTTTGCTATTAGTGTTATTGAAAATAGCTTTGTAAACGGCCTTCCATTAGATGAAGAAGTATTCGAATTAACTTCAATATTAAAACAAGATTCTGAGAAAAATATTGAAGATTTTGAACATATGGATGAAGAAGAAAATTTCAATGTTAAAATCACATCCATAATAAAAGAAGGTTCACCAGCAAAAGAAATTTTAACCGCTGCAGAAGAGGAAGATATCGATTTGATTGTTGTTGGAAGTTCAGGAAAATCTAAATTGGATAAATTCCTTATGGGTAGTGTAGCTGATAAAGTATCAAAACATGCTCATTGTTCTGTTTTAGTAGTACGTTAATTTAATTAATTTATTAGTAGGGATGGTAATATGAAAGTTAAAAGAGTTATGTCTAAAAAGGTAATTAGTGTTTCTGTACCTGGAAATAGGGAAAAAGCATTAAAACTAATGAGGGAAGAAAATATTTCTGTTCTTCCAGTAGTTAAAGGGGATACTAATAAGCTTGTTGGATTATTAACACGTTCTGATTTGATTATAAATCCTGATGAAGATCAAATTGCCATGTTGATGTCTAGAGATCTTGTTACTGCAACAGTTGGTGAAGATATTGAAAGCGTTGCTAAAAAAATGATTGAAAATAATGTGAGGAGAGTTCCTGTTGTTAATGATGAAGATGAATTGGTGGGAATCATAACCTCATTTGACTTGGTTTCAAAAGCATTGGCAGATATGGAAAATAATGATCCTGTTGGAAAGTATATGATTACTGATATTGCTACAACTTGGGTAGGAACTCCATTGAATGTTGCTTTTGAAAGTATGAAACTTTTCGGTCTTAAATCTATTTTAGCTTTAAATAATCAGGCAAAATTAACTGGTATCTTGACTGAAACTGATTTCATTGCTGAAAGTGAAATTATCTCAGAACGTTCCGAACACAGTTCTACTGTAGGAACCGAAGGGGACAAATGGTCTTGGGACAGTACTTCTGTCTTATACATTGAAAAGAATCATTTGAAATTCTCTGATAAGTTAGTTGAAGACGTTATTGGAGATAATATTGAAATAGCTAATGAAAAAACTAAAGTTTCAGATTGCGCTAAAAAGATGAAGCAGTTGAATATTGAACAAATTCCGGTTACTAATGTTGATGGGGATTTAATAGGTCTTGTAAGGGCAAGTGACTTGATTAAGGCTTTAGTATAAGTGATATAATGGGTCTTAAACCAGTCCTTATGATAAAATCAGATGATAGCATCATCAAGATTAGATCTAGATTAAGAGACGATTCATCAGAGCATGAAATCGTTCTTAATTCTGTTCTTTTTTGTTGGAACAATGATGATGATATTGTTGCTAAGTTTTTAGAGCTTTTCGAATCTGTAATAAAAAGAACTGTTAATGAAATCATGCCTCATAAGGACTTATTCTTAAAATATATTTATAAAGTTGATAACGATAGAAGTGAGGCTTCTCAATTAGAGATTAATTTATTGAATGTTGTGGCTGATGACGTTGGCTTTAAAATTGAAGGGGACGACATCATGGTATATGGTTTGAGAAGTGTTGAAAGAAGTCCTGAGGATGAAGTTTCAATTGTAGAAACAGAAGTTGAAAAGCATATTGAAACTCCAGAAATCGTTTATAAAAAATATATGGAAAGATTAGGTAAAAAATAATCTTTTTATTCTCTTTTTTTAATAAAAATCATGCTGTTTCCATTAGCTCTTTAACATATTTTATAAGTTTTTTTCCATCTTCTTTTTTGATATCTTTAGAAATAGCGATAAAGTCAATGAGCTTATTTTTTTTATCGTCATTCAGGCTTGATTCATTCAAAACGGCAGAATAAATTCTTTTTGGATAAAATATCTCTTTTGCTATCTGTAGCAATTCCTCCTTTTCATTGGCGATTATCACATTTTCCTCTTGGGCTTTTGTAAAGACATATTTCATATTGACCAGAGGAACTGAAAGAGGTTCTAATGTCTCCTGATCAAGCATAACTGCAACATCGTCGTCAGAAGTTATCTCTCCGTCTCTATATTGCTCATAAACATAGCCTATTCCAACCATTCCCAACACATCCAATTCAGAAGCTCTTAATGCTCCCATACTTGATGATCCAATAACCTTAACTCCAGCATCGATTGCGTTCAATATTTCCTTATGGGCAACGGCAGGGGATTGGTGGAAAACCCCATCTATTATTCCAATAATGTCTGGATTTTCTTTTAAGGCATCACCGATATCTCCTCTTTTTATTGGGGGCTTATAAATAACGTTTTCATCCAATATCTCTTTCGCTTCATCAAAACTCACTGAGAGTCCAGTATAAATAATGGCCTTCATATTATCATATCTTTAAGCATCTGTCTCCAACTCTTCCCTTGTCAACGGAATACATTTCCATTGTTGGAATGACGACGCGCACAACATTCACTCCGATTTCGGGCCTTGTAATGTCTTTATATAGGACATTTTCAATGCCGTTGGCTTTCAACTCTTTAATCACAATGTCAATGTCATCTTTTAAAGACCCAGTACTTTTATTTGGAATTTCGGAAAAGTCAATTTTGCTTTCCTTGTCATTGAAGTAATGTTTGTATTTTTTCTTTGTTTTTTCATAGCCCACTTTTCTCACGATATCTGCACGAACGGTATCTTCACGGGCTCCTTGAATTTGTGTTGCTCTACTTTGTGCTACTTCTGTAAGGGCACGTAAAACAGCTATTTCAGGATCAAGATGTGTTCCAATTCCTATGGACAATAATCCTGCATCTTTAAGTAGGGTATCGTCTGCAGAGGCAAGAATTGTCGGAACCTTGATGTCTGCTGTCAAATCGAACAGTCTTATCTCAATATCATTTTTACTGAATTTTTCAAGCAAATCATTGATCAAGTCACTTTTTACGGTTTCAAGATTTATCTGCCTTGAGTTTTTGCGGGTAAGTTCATAAATGCTCCATGCATCACGTTCAATAACTTCAAAAATGCTGTGTAAAATGGCCTCTTCAACTACATTTCCAGAAGCCAATCCATTGGTATGGCCTTTAAATAATGCCAAACAGTTATTTTCAGGTATGTATGGATGATAAATTGCATTTGAAGGGACATAAAATTCTTTCTCAGTCACCAAATCAAAGGCAGTACTCCATTCAATTTCAAAATTGCTGTAGTTTTTTGTTTCCTGGGGAAGATTAAGTGTTTTAGGATCAATATAGTTTCCTTCAAGGTCATTCATGTTTGCAACAACGATTTCTTCATTTCCCTGCCTTTCTGCGGAATATCTTTCAAAACCTTCCATTATTGCAGATGCCTTTGCCTGATTCACTCCAATTCCTTTGCCTGCATAGACACTGACTCCTCCATCTTGAGAGGTAGGTCTAATGGCTGAAAACACTGGAATTCCTATTCTGTCTAGATGTGTAATTTCAGTTATTCTGGTTATTCCAGCAGTTCTAAGCATCGGTTCATATTTTTCTATAGTTTTCTCAGGAGTTGTAACTCTTTGTGTTCCTTCAAAAAATTCAATTTTTTCATCATTTAACATAATCTATAATCCTATTATTGCTCTTACAATATTTTCAACACCTATTGTCATGGAGAAATAGGTCATTATTCCAGCAATCGCTATTGTAATTACCCAAATCAATCCATTCCATCTTAGAACTTTTGATCCATCTAAGTTCCATACTGGTATTAAATTAAAAACAGCCAAATAGCTATTTATACTAAAACCTAAACTGCAAACTAAAAATGCAATCTGCAGACTTCCACTGTAGAATGCGGCAGGATAAATGAAAACGGCCACACCTAAAAATATCAATGCTAAAATAATGTTTACAATAGGTCCGCTTATTGAGATTATTCCATTTTCTCTTTCGCTTACGAAGTTTCCATAGGTATAAACAGCTCCAGGTGCTGCAAATACAAATCCGAAGAATGAACTTACTAATGCAATTACTAATCCTGCAGGCCATAACTTATACTCGGCCCAATAACCAAAATGAATTGAAGCGAATTTATGTCCTAATTCATGTAGGATAAACCCTGCCCCTACACCGACCATGGCTATTGGAAGGATATAAATTGCAGATGCAAGATTTCTGCCTGTAAATAAAATAGCAAAAGAAAGTGAAATAACTATGAAAGATATTAGTAAATCTCTCACTTCTGTTTTAGTAAATCTAATCATACTAATAAAATATCTTATTTTTTATATAAACTTTTTTCCTTAACTTTAAATATTAAATAAATTAATACAATCTTTAAGGAGATGTTATCATGGAGCTTCATATAAAAAATATTTTAAATGATATGGAAAAAGACGGTTATGATGGATATTTATTAGCTAATTTTTCAAATATTCAATACTTATCAAACTACAAACCTACAAGTTTTGCTTTTGCAGTAATCAAGGAGAATCCCGTAATTTATACTTCAAAAATGGATTTGGAAATTGCAAATAGGGATTCAACCATTGAAATAAAAGAGTTCGAATCATTTTCCAGCATGATTGATGATTTAAGAAAATCAATTAAAAAGCTGGCTATAGAACCGTCCTTGGAATACGGCACTTATGAGAAATTCAGGGATGATTTTGACATATCTGCCGTGGATTTTGTAAATAAACAAAGAGCAATCAAAAGTCCAAAAGAGATTTTTAAAATAGAGGAGGCTACTGAAATTGCACAGCAGGCTTTCAGACAAATTAAAATCATCGAAAAACATGAATATGGTGCACAGGAAAATATGGTGGCCTTTGAACTGGATAAATATATGCGTGAAAACGGAGCATCAGAACCATCATTTGAAACAATTCTAACAAGCGGTGCCAATTCCAGCTTACCTCATGCTGTTCCCACACCTGATAAAATAACAAATCCTGTTCTAATAGACTGGGGAGCTAAATACAATGGCTATTGCTCTGACAATACAAGGACTTTGGTTTACACAGAAAAACAGCATGAAATTTTTGATATTGTAGCTGAAGCTCATAATAAGACCATTCATAAAATCAAGCCAGGAATGGAATGTTGGGAGGTGGATAAGATTGCACGTGACATCATATCTGAATATGGTTATGGCGATAATTTTATTCACTCAACAGGTCATAGTTTAGGTTTGGATATTCATGAATCCCCTTCATTTTCATCTAAAGACAAAACAATTGTTGAAAAAGGCATGGTTATGACAGTAGAACCTGGAATCTATCTTGAAGGGGAGTTTGGTGTTAGGTTGGAGGATACTGTAGCTATCGACAACAAGGCTAGAATATTGGGTAAATTGCCACTTGTGATTGAATAATTGATTTAATTTCCAACTAAGTCTTTAAATCATTTAAAAACTTAGTAAATACATGGAACTTAAAATTATTTCATTCATATCAATATTTTTGGAAAATAAACTTCCTGAAAAGCAATTATCAAGATTTCAGGAATTTTTACTTTCTTCAGACATTATTGTTGATCCAATAAAACTTTTATCTTATTTTATTTTTTTATTTTTATCAATGGAATTTGTTCTGATTATTTTAATCTTATTTTTAAAATTCTCTTTAGTCATTCTTATAGCTCCATTTTTCATAATTGGGGCATTTTATGCTTTTTCAATGTTGAGGCAAGAGCGTAGAATCAGCCAAATTGAAAATTCCGCTCCTGACTTTTTAAGGCAGCTGGCCAGTATATTGAAAGTGGGTTTGAGCTTTGAAAGCGCAATGGAGGATATGTCTAAATACGGATCTGGTCCATTGTATGACGAGATGAGAAGAACGTTGATAGAAATTAAAATGGGAGGGAATTTTGATGAATGTTGGATTGCCATGTGCAAACGTTTAAAATCAAAAGAGATTGAAAGGGTTTTCATGATAATTCTGGACGGCCGTAAAAGTGGAGGTGGGATTGCAAATGTGATAATGGACATTTCTAATGATTTAAGGGACATTTTGGCTTTGAAGCGAGAAAGAAGATCTTCTGTCATGATGGCAGTGATGTTTCTGCTAATTTCCGCAGTAATCGCAAGTCCTTTCTCTCTTGGAATGATAAGTGTTTATGGAAGCTTTATGGAAAGCTTTGGAAAAACATCAGAAGTTATTACAATTGCCCCTCTTGCAGGAGAACTTTATTTGGTTATACATTCCTTTTTAATAGGTCTTATCATTAGCATAATTCTATATGGGGATTTTAAAAAGGGAATAAAATTTTCAATTCCTTTGGTTCTGGTTTCCTGTGGAATATTTTACATAATATCTAATTTCGCAGGTCAAATTTTAATTTCGGGGTGATAAAATGGATGAAAAGGGTCAGGTTGCAGCAGAATTGATTTTAATAATTGGTGGCATGATTGTAATTGTAATGATTGGTTTGATATTTTATAAAAATTATTTAAGTGACTTATCAAAAAATATTAAAAACAATGAAGTGAATGGGCTTAATAATAAATTAAATGAAATAAATAATTATTTTAAATGATGGTGAATAGGCGATAATATGGATATGCTAATTAACGGTAAAAAGGTATCAGATAATGATTTGCATGAAGTTATAAATCCTTACAATGGTGAAGTTGTGGATACTGTTCCAATTTCTCATTTGAATAATGTTGATTTGGCTATTGAATCTGCAGTTGAAGCAAAATCAGCAATTCAGGAAATGTCTGCATTTAAGGTATCTAATAAATTATATGCAGTATATGAAAAGCTAAAGGAACATAGGCAGGAATTTGCTGAACTTTTAACAAAGGAAGTTGGAAAGCCAATCAAAGAATCATTGGTTGAGGTTGATAGGTCATTGGAAACTTTAAGACTTTCAGCGGAGGAAGCCAAGCGCATTTATGGCGAAACCGTTCCATTGGATGCTGGAATTAATGGAAAAGGATTTTTTGCATTCACTCAAAAAATTCCTTTGGGGGTTGTTGGAGCAATCACCCCATTCAATTATCCTTTGAACCTAACAATTCATAAAATAGCTCCTGCAATAGCTGCCAAAAATACGGTTGTTGTAAAGCCTCCATTGGATGCTCCATTGACTGTCTTGAAATTTGCCGATTTGGTAAATGAGGAATTTCCAGATGGTGTAATAAATGTGGTGACAGGATATGGTTCGGAAGTTGGTGATGCAATCGTAGCTTCTGTTGATGTTGATAAAATATCATTTACAGGAAGCGTGGCTACAGGATTGTTCATTGCAAATAGGGCTGGAATGAAAAAGATAACTTTGGAATTGGGTGGTAATGATCCATTGGTCGTTTTAGAGGATGCAAATATTGATGAGGCTGTTTTGGGTGTTATGAGAGGAGCATATCTAAATGCAGGCCAGGTGTGTATGGGAGTTAAAAGAGTAATTGTGGCAGATGCAATAGCGGACGAATTTGCAGAAAAGCTCACAAAGGAAACTAGAAAGCTTAAGATGGGAGATCCTATGAGTATGGATACTGATGTAGGGCCTCTTATAAGTGAAAAGGCAGCTATTCAAGTTGAAGAAACAGTTAATAATGCTGTAAAGGATGGTGCAGTTGTTTTAACTGGGGGAAAAAGGGAAAATGCATTCTTCCAACCTACCGTTATGGATTATGTAACTCCTGAAATGGATCTGGTGACATCAGAAACATTTGGGCCTGTAGCACCAATAATTAGAGTAAGTGGAATCGATGAAGCTATTGAGGTAGCCAACGGCACTGACTACGGCCTTCAGGCAGGAGTCTACACAGAAAGCTTTAGGGATGCATTAAGATGTGCAAACGAGATTGAGGCAGGCTCTGTATTTATAAACAAGCAATCAACATTCAGAACAGACAACATGCCTTTTGGTGGTTTTAAAAATAGTGGAACTGGAAAGGAAGGCATAAAATATGCTGTTGAAGATATGACAAAAACAAAATTGATAGGGTTAAATTTAAGATAATTTAACCTTTTATTTTTTCAAGTAGGATTCTACTAAATTACGGGTCTCATTAAGTGATTCCATGGGAATTCCTTTAGGCATCTGGCCCAATTCGCCATCAACTTCTTTTAGAATGCTTCCGTTCATTCCTAAGAACATTCCTTCACTTGTAATCTCCATAAATTCCTGTGGAGGCAATAATGAAACTCCTACCCTATTTCCCTCTTTTACATTCAAATCATTTGTAACAACGGTTATCGCTCTGTTTCCAAGGTTCACGTTACAAATCATCAATGCATCAGCTTCAGGATGTTTCATGACACTCATTACTTCCCCAACCTTAATGTCGATTCCCATAATTGGATCAGGAATCGGACCAAGTGCCAAACGGTCTTTAAGACCTAAAATGCTGTCTAAAAAGAATCTGACTTTTGCAATATTTGCTATTGTCTTGTTGCGGTCTTCTTTAGGTGCTCCATTTAGGAACTTCTTGTTCCAATCGGGACCGCCCAAATATTCAATAATTTTTTCAGCCTTTTCGGCCAAATTTGCTACATCTGGAGAGTTTGGAAGGTCATCTCCTTCGAGATAGGAGTAAAGTAATGATTGAAAATCACTATTCATGGTTTTTGCTGTATCAATAGCCATTTTTTTATTCCAATTTCCTCTAAATGATGCTGTTGGAATCAAATTTAAATAATTTTCACGTGCTTCATTTGCAACTAAAATCCTATAATCTTTACTTGTATCCCACAATTTATAATCTCCATTTGATTTATTGTTTTAATCTTTGTTTTTTAAATTTATAAATTTTTATGCTTTTTTAATTATTTTTTTGTTTAAATTTTTCTTTTTATTTATTTTTATTATTATTTTTCTATGATTTTGCCTTTTTTCTTTATTTTTTTTCATTTTTTAATCATAAACTATTTATATAAACAGAAAAATAAAATATAAATAATTTAATTTAATTATTTGTAGGTGTTATAATGGTAAAAGTTTCAAGTTTATATGATTTAGATATATACACAATCACAGGTCAATATGTAGGTCGTGTTGCTGATGTTATTCTCAATATAAGATTAGGAACTATTTCAAAATTACAAGTAAGAGCAATAGAACCTGAGAAAAAAGAAATCGGTCTTAGGGGATTATTGAGCAATGGTTTTAGGATGGAACAACAGGATGAAGTTAGAAGTTTCAAACATGATTTGCTAACCATTGATTTTGATAAAGTTCAAGCTATTGGAGACATCATGCTAATAAATCCAAGAGATATAAGAAAAGTGAAAAGAGAACCTCCAATTCCTGAAGCTGTAACACCTCAATCTAATCAAAATGCAAAAAAACAAGAAAAACACAGAGTTAGAGCTGAAAAATTATAGCCTCTAACATTACTTCTTTTTTTATTATTTTTTCGTTATTTACATTATTTTAGTGATTTTTATGAATGTTGGGATAATTGGATGTGGTGCAATAGCTAATATTATTGTATCACATGTCATCGGCGATAACAATATTAACATTTCTCATTTCTTCGACAATGATGTGGAGCGCGCTGAAAACCTTGCTGAGATTGCAGGTGGGGTTGCAGTTCTTAATTTTGAAGATATGTTGTCTGATGTTGATTTGATTTTAGAATGTGCTTCTCCAGACTCCGTTAAGGAATATGCGACAATCGCTTTGGAAAATGGTATTGATATGATCATTATGAGTATTGGGGCAATGATGGATAAGGATTTTTACTCTCTTGCTTTAAAGATAGCTGAAGAAAATGGGGCCCATATACATCTTCCATCTGGTGCTGTGGTTGGTCTTGACGGTTTGAAGGCCGTTGCTAACTTTAATTTGGATGAGGTACGTCTTGTGACTCGCAAATCTCCAAAATCATTAGGCAAGCTTATTGATAATGAAGAGGTTTTATTTGAAGGTAAGGCTTCAGAGGCTGTTAAGGAATTTCCATTAAACATTAATGTGGCAGCTACCATCAGTTTGGCATGTAATAGGGATATCGACGTTAAAATTATAGTGGATCCAAAAGTTGATAGGAATGTGCATGAGCTTACCGTTAAGGGGGATTTCGGCGAGTTTAAGACCACTACCATGAATTATCCTTGTGCTGCAAATCCTAAAACAAGCATGCTTGCAGCTTTATCCGCAATTAAATTGCTTAAAAGTTTTAATGAAACAATAACTGTTGGAATGTAAATGAAAGATTATGAAATTTATTCGGACCTGAAAATTCCTAAAAGTTCTTCTATTATTTTGAGAGTAGATGGTAGAAGCTTTCATAATCTTGCATCTAAAATTGATTTAATTAAACCTTATGATGAAAACTTCGCCAATTTGATGGCTGATGTATGTGAAGACATATTAAAAGAGTTTTCACCATCTTTTGTTTATACTTTTTCTGATGAGATTAACATTCTCTTAAATGAAATTCCATTTAACCAAAGACTCGAAAAAATAGATTCAGTAGTTGCCAGTTTCACTTCAAGCTCATTCACCCTTAACTACAGCAACTACTTCGAAAAACCATTATACAAGCCAATATCCTTTGACTGTAGGGTAATTCCAGTAAATAAAAATGAAATTGCAGAATACTTTAAATGGCGTCAGGATGAAGCCTGGAGAAATTGTGTCAATGGCTATGGTATATGGTTTTTAAAATCCAAATACTCTTCAAAAGAAGCAAATGACAGAATATCAGGATTGAAAGGGAAGGATATTCATGAAATGTTGTTCAATGAAGGAATCAACTTAAACGATGTTGAAAATTGGAAAAAAAGAGGAATGGGATTTTATAAAAAACAAAAGGAAATAGCAGGATTCAACAAAAAAGAAATGACTCCTAACACCACCTATAGAAATTATATTTACAGGGATCTTGATCTGCCGATATTTTCAGATAGGTTTTTTAATGAGATGGATATAATTTAATAAGGTGATTTTCATGTCTTTTCTTTCAAAGATTTTTAGCAACGATGATAATAAATTTGATGAGGTTAGGGTTGATGCAGAAGTTTTGGAATCTGTCATATATTATTCTACCCAAGCCTTTCCAAATGAATTTTTAGCTCTTCTTGATGGTGAAATTAAAGACAATATACTTTATATTACAGGATTGATTTTTTTGCCGGGTGAAACTTGCAGCACCGGTGCCGTTTTTCACAGTGAAATGGTTCCTCCAACATTGAAATATTGGGGGTCTGTTCATTGCCATCCGGGACCAAGTGCACAGCCTTCAGAAGCTGACTTAAAGACCTTTTCAAAACATGGGGTTTTCCACATGATCGTTTGTCTTCCATACTCACTTGAAACATTCAGGGCATATGACAAATACGGTGATCCAATGGATTATACTGTTGGGGACTACAGCTATCTTGTTGAGGATGAAGTTGATGATTTCTTCGATGAGGACGATGTGCTAAAAGAAGGGGAAACCTTTGAACCGGGATTCTTTGATGAGGATGATGATGATGAATTCTTTGATGATTGAATTCAGTTAATATTTTTTTTAAAAAAAGAAGAAAATAAAAAAACAATATTGGTGAAATAATTATATTGTTTTTTATAATTCGAGTCCGACTGCGTCGTAAACATTTTCTAATTCTTGGATTTCTTTAATTACGTCTTGTGGAATTTCTTTATCTAAAGTGAGAATCATGATAGCTTTGCCATCTTTTTCTTCTCTTCCGACTTGCATAATTCCAATGTTTACTCCATGTTCGCCAAGTTTAGTGCCTATTTTTCCTATGCTTCCAGGAATGTCTTCATATTTAGCAATAAACATGTGGCCTTCTGGTTTTACGTCTACCCAGTAGTCGTTTACTTTTAATATTTTTGGATCGTGTAAGGTTGTTCCTACTGCAGAGAATGTTTCTTCATTGGTTCTAGCAGTTACTTTGATTAAAGATCCGTAACCTTTAGCATCATTTTTTCTACCTTCAATAATGCTAATTCCTCTTTCCTTAGCTATCAAAGGAGCGTTTACAGCATTTGCAGGGGAACCTAAAAATGGATTAATTACTCCTTGGAGGATGGTTCTGGTTAAGATTTCGATATTGTCGATTTCTGCTAATTCTCCAGCGTAAACAACTTCAAGTTCTTTGATTTTACCGCTTATTGCTTGTGCAATGAAACTACCTAATTTCTCACATAGCTCCACATATGGGGTTAATTTTTTATATGTGTTGGTGTCGATACGTGGCATGTTTAAAACATTTTGAGGGGTTCCACCTTTAGCTAATTCAATAATTTCATCAGCTACGATAATTGCAGCATCCCTTTGAGCTTCTTTAGTTGATGCAGCAATATGTGGAGTTAAAATGATGTTGTCCAATTCGAATAATTTACAATCCTCTGCTGGTGGTTCTTCTTCATATACATCTAAAGCAGCTCCACCGATTTTATTTTCTAGCAATGCAGTATAAAGTGCATCTTCGTCAATAATTCCTCCACGAGCACAGTTAGCGATAAATGCAGTATCTTTCATTATTTCAAATTCATCGTCTGAAATCAAGTGCTTGGTTTCAGGAGTAAGAGGTACGTGGATTGTAATAAAATCAGCATTTTTAAGAACAGTTTCCAAATCGGTTAATGTAACTCCCATTTGGTTTGCAACCTCTTCTGGAAGATAAGGGTCATAAACTATTGCATCCATTTCAAATGCTTTACATCTGTTTACTACCTGTGAACCGATTCTACCCATTCCAATAACACCGAGGGTTTTGTTTCTAAGTTCAACACCCATAAATTTTTTCTTTTCCCATTTGCCATCTTTTACAGATTTGTCTGCTATGGATAATTTACGTGCAAGTGCAAGTAATAAGCCCATGGTATGTTCAGCTACAGTAATTGAAGTAGATTCCGGTGAGTTTACAACCATGATTCCTTTTTCGGTAGCAGCATCTAAGTCGATGTTATCTACACCTACTCCAGCTCTTGCGATAATTTTAAGATTATCTGCTTTGTCAATAATGTCTTTTGTAAGCTTTGTTCTACTTCTTACCACGATAGCGTCGTATTCGTGGATTGTTTCAGCCAATTCGTCAGGAGTGATGTCGGTATCAACAACAACTTCTCCGGCTTGCTTTAAATTTTCAATACCTTTCTCATTAATTGCATCTGCAACAAGTACTTTCATTATTTCACCATTTATAATATTGTTATAAACATAAATTTTGATAACAATAAATTTTATATATCTCCTTATATTTAAAATTTAATTAAAATAATTAATAGTGGGTGATTATGATGGTAACTGTAGATTATTTTCCAATTGTAACTTCAAATGAAATTCCAGGATATGAGATTTTAGAAACCAAAGGGTTTGTTTACGGTTTGACTGTAAGAAGCAGGGGTGCTGGAGGTCAAATAGCTGCAGGTGTACGTTCTATTTTTGGCGGTGAAATTAAGGAATATGTTAAAATGATGGAAGAAACCCGTGATGAAGCATTAAAAAGAATGATTGAACATGCTGAGCAAATGGGTGCAAATGCTATTATTGCAGCTCGTTATGATTCTAATGATATTTCTGAGGTTATGCAGGAAATTTTAGCTTATGGAACTGCTGTTGTTGTAAGAAAAATCTGATTGAGGGGATTCAAATTTTTCAGGATGACCTAATATATAAGGGCAAGGATATTCCCAGAACCATTCTGGGATATGCTCCACTTATTGGAGAGCCTTATTTTGGCCATAGGGCCAGATTATACCAGCTGGATTTGCACAGAAATCCCGATAACATAGCTAAAATCATCGTGGATTCATACGAACAGGGAGTAAGGGCAATCAATCTTGTTAATGATGATGCACTTATTGAAGGTTTTGAAATAGCTTTGAATAGTGGTTGCAATATGGATGTAATAGCTACTATCGGAAAGTCAGAAGTTGATTATATGGCTCCTAATTATGATGTGGCTAAAGAGGTTGATTGGGATGAGGATATAGAATTGTTTTCAAAATTCAAAACTCCAATAATGCTCATCGACGAATTCATAACTGATGGCTATGACTGGAATTTAAACAATGAAATTTTGGAAGCCATTAATGATACTGATTCATTAGCAGGCATTTCCACTTCATTTCCTAATAAAACCACAGAACAGTTGGCCAACAATATTGATTTGGATTTGTTCGACTTTTACATGATTCCTTTAAACAAATTGGCCTATATGATGGATCTTCCTTCATTTTTAGAAAATGAACGGGAAGAATTCAAACAAAAGGTCTTAAAATTAGATAAAAAAATAATTGCATCTAGAGTATTGGCTGCAGGTATTTTAACACCTAAGGAAGCATTCTCATTTCTGGATGATTTTGGTTTAGCTGACCTCATAACTGTTGGTGTAGCTAATGAAAAAGAAGTAAAAGAAGATTTCACAGCATTAAAAGAATTATAGTGTTTTGTAAAGTTTATTCCTTACAATCCACTACTTCATATTTGTCGAAAGGAACGTATTTCAATGATTCCAATTCAAGGTTAAGGCTTTTCAAACCTTGTTCCAATTCTTTTACATTTTTATTTGAAGGTTTTTTACCGGTTATTGACAAGTATTTTTTAGCGTCGATTTCACAGTATTTGCAATCAAAATTGCAGCATCTGTCTTTTTCTTCACATCCAAAACCTTCTGCTTCAGGGTCAGTTCCTATTACAATGTCTTCAATTATTCCGGCAACCCTTGGATCTGCTGCAAACATTGCTATTTTCTGGCTGTATCCACATACTCCAATTGCTTTTTGCCCTCTAAAGTTACAGATCCATTTTATAGGATAATCTTTCATTCCTTCGATTTTTAAATTTTCCATATCTCTCACCTAATTGTTTTTTCTTTCTTTGATTAATTTCAATAAGTCTTGTGAACTTTCAAATTCATTCAATTCCCAGGATTTAATTACTGGAATTTCTCCAATTGATTCGCTTATTTTTTCATTATCCACTATAAATACAGAGTCGGATGATGTGATTAAGGACAAATCCTTCAAGGGAACTGCCATTTTCTCTAATGTTTTTGGAGTCCTATTTTTCTCAACATTGGCAATTAAAGGATTGGATTCCTTGTTTTTGATTTTTGCGGCCGCATCAAAAGGACTTTTGTTTGTTGAAATAACTCCATATCCTAGCTTTGACAATATTTTCGTATTTTCATCATCACTATACTTCAGGTTTTCACTGCTTTCAGAAGGCTTTAAAAGATTTATGTCAACAGTAATTTTTGTACCTAATATCTCCTCCAATATGATTGCGGTTTCCGTATTTACCTTAACCATATCATTTTCGTATTTGTACATGGTTGCTCTTGATACATGAGCCATGTCTGCCAAATCTTTTAAAGATAATGAATTTTTGTCCCTATACTCTTTCAATACATTTCCATTTATCTTGACGAAATATCCTCCTCTATCCGCTATTATTTCAGGATATTCATCATATAAAATCATATGCTTGAATGTGTTTAGGGTAATTGTTGGAATATCATATCTTTCATATATTACTCCATCTTCCAATTTTCCGTTTCTTGATTTTTCTCCAATTATCAATGGGGAAGCTAAGAATATGCTGGCTAATTGTTTCATTTCTTCGGAATTTGTTTTATTTACTCCATCAATGTTTCCAAAGGTCTTGACAAGAAGTATTAGAAGATTTTTACGAGCTACAATATCAAATGCACCATGGTCATAAATATTGGAAGTTTCAAACCCTTCTGATTTTAAGAAGTTGTTTATCTCTGAATTCATATCATTTCTATGTTGCATTGTAAAGGCCTCTTTAAGAATTTATGTTTTTATGATACTAATATTTTTTATATTTAACTTTCATATTTATAAACAAGGTGATTTTAATTAATTTTTTACATGTTGGAATTGATGATACTGATTCTCCAGAGGGTATGTGTACAACATTTCTAGCTAGCCAAATAATTAATCAATTAAAGGAAAACAATGTCTCTATTGATGGTTTTCCTCGTTTAATTAGATTAAATCCTTTTGCAAGACATAAGACTAGGGGAAATGGTGGTGTTTCTTTTAAAATTCCTTTGGATAATGACATTGAACTTGCCAAGGAAATTATTTTAAATGCTGTTGGTGAGCTGTCCATGTTTGAATGTGACAATACAAATCCGGGAGTTGTCTTCTATGAAGGTGAAATAACTTCTGAAATGGTTGATTATGCATTCAAGGCCATCTATGAGATTATTACAATTGATGAAGCGGAGAATTTTGCAAATAAAATTGGGGCTGAAATTCACAAGTTCAAAAAAGGCAGGGGGATTATAGGTTCCATTGCAGCCATTTCTCTTCCCTTGGAGGACTTCACTTATGAGCTATTGGCTTATAGGGACAAATCCAAATATGGCACTGAACGGAATATTGTCAGGGAATCCGTTTACAGGATGGATGAGGAAACATATCCCGAGACATTTGAAAATATTGATTATGCTGAGGGGTATATGGCCATTGAACCGAAAACTCCTTGCCCTGTTTTGTATGGCATCAGATCAAACACAGTCGATGCACTAAAAAAGGCCTTTGAAATGGTGGAGGTTGAAGAGGATATTGTTGACTGTCAAATTTATAAAACAAATCAGCATACTGACATGCATATTCAAAAAGCCGATTCTATTGATCAATTGAGGAAATTTGGATGTTATGAGATTATAGGGACCGTTAAAACCCTACCTAAAATCATTGCTGGAGGACATATGTTTTTTCATGTGGCTGATGAAACAGGTTCTATTGAATGTGGTGCCTATGAACCTACAAAGGGCTTTAGAAAATATGTTGAGGATTTAAGGCCGGGGGATGTTTTAAGATTGTTTGGAGGCATTAATGAAAATAATACATTCAACATTGAAAAATTCCAGCTGTTGGAAATGAATGATGTTGAATATAAAAACCCTCTTTGCAAATGCGGAAAAAGAATGACATCTGCCGGAAAAGGAAAAGGTTTCAAATGTAAGAAATGCGGATATAAAATAAAAAATAATGATAAGGTGGAGTTTAAAATTGATAGAAATCTTGAAGAAGGTTCATTTTATGAAACTCCCGTTTCTGCAAGAAGACATCTGTCAAAGCCACTTTGTAGAATGGGTTTTGAATAATTAATCTTCTTTAATTAATTTTCATAGTCATATTTTATTGTTATTTTTAAGCTATTTTTCTCATTTTGTGAAATTTTCATATATTTTTTTAATATAAAAGTTCCTAAATTGTGTAATATTCAGGATAAAATACTATTAGTTTATATACTACATAACTTAAAATAATTATTAATATTAAATATTAATATTTATTAGGAGTGGAACATTATTAGTGAGAATAATTCCGATAGTGTTGAAGAAACCAATAGGTTCAGACACAAAACTGATAAAACAATTCTAAAAAAGAAACCTTGGAAATCCTATAAATTACATCTTACGGTTTTAGCTTTAGTCATTATTGCTGAATTAATAGGTCCAATCAAAGTACCGATTACTAGCAATATAGAATTGTCCGCAATGCCTTTGCTTTGGGCAATGTTGGGTGGTCTTTTTTTATACTTATTCAAGCCTGCCAAATTTATTACAAGAAAGCAAGCAAGAATTGCAGAAGGCGCAATGCTATTATTCATAGGGCCATTGCTTTGTAAGTTAGCTATTTCTAGTGGCCAATCTATTGATGTTTTATTTAAAGTAGGTCCTGCTTTGATTCTTCAAGAAGCAGGTAATTTAGGAACTATATTTTTAGCATTGCCAATTGCACTTGTATTGGGATTTAAAAGAGAGGCAATTGGTATGACAAATTCTATCGGTAGGGAACCAAACGTTGCGGTTGTTATAGATAAATTCGGTTTTGATTCTCCTGAAACTCGTGGAGTTTTAACAGTATTCCTTATAGGTACCGTTATAGGAACTTTATATATCAGCTTCTTATCAAGCTTCTGCGTATCAGTATTGCCGTTCCATCCATATGCATTTGCAATGGGTAGTGGAGTAGGTAGTGCTAGTATGAATGCAGCGGCTTTAGCTCCGTTGCTTGCAATGTTTCCTGACATATCTACAAATATTGAAGCATTCTCAGGTTTCAGTAATCTCATATCTTTCTGTATCGGAATTTATGTATGTATTTTCATTGCCATTCCACTTACACAAAAATTATATGAAATTTTAGAACCAAAAATAGGAAGAAATCCCAAAGATTCTCAAAAGGAGGGTGAATAAATGGATATTATTGATGGTTCAGAATCAGTTTCAATTACAGGAATTAGAAATTGGATTCTTTTATTGTTGATATTTTCAGTAATAACAGTAATTGGGAATTATGTAGGTTATCATCATCCGATGGGCGAATCATTGGTAGGTATGCTGATTTTATCTGGATTGACATTGATTGCAATGTTGCTTGAAAGATACGTGCCTTTAAACATATCCTCTATTGTTTATGTTTCTTTATTGGGTTTGATTTTATCATTGCCTATGATGCCAACTTCAGGTTTCATAGTCTACTATGTTTCAAAAATAGAGTTATTGGCTATTGTAACCGTATTTTTAGCATATGTTGGTATTGGAATGGGTAAAAATTGGGATCAATTCAAAAAGATTGGTTGGAGAGGAGCTATTGTTACAGTAGCGGTTATCACAGGAACCTATCTTGGATCAGTTATTATTGCCCATATTGTTTTGACACTTACTGGAGTTTCAATTTAAGTAAATCTTTAATAGTATTTTTTACAAATATATTTAAAGATTTAAATGTTTTTTAAAAATATCGCTAATTTCATTTCAAATTTTGATTATAATCAGGCCAGTCCCGAAACCATAAATGTGGCCAAAGCAGCGTTTATAGATTATTTTGGAGTGGCTTATAGGGGATTTAAGGAAAATCCTTCTTATTTTGCTTTTTTAACAATAAATGAAATATATGGTGAAGCAACTTACAATGATTTAACATCATCCATCATTGGTGAGGATAAAATAAAGCAAAACATGTTGAGCGCAGCTTTTATTAATGGTATTTCAGCCCATTCTCTTGATTTGGATGATGGTCATAGGGGAGCACATTTACATTTGGGTGCCGTTGTTTTTTCCACTGCATTGTCCATTAGCGAAGCTTATAACTTGTCTGGAAAGGAATTTTTAGAAGCCGTTATCTTGGGATATGAAATTGGAATACTTTTAGGAAAATTGGTAAATCCTAAACATAGGAACAACGGATTTCATTCAACAGGGACTATTGGAACTTTTGCAGCTGGGGCAGTTGCAGCCAAACTTCTGAAATTGGATGAAGAAAGAATCACATCTGCTTTAGGCTTAAGCGGAACTCAGGCTGCAGGGTTATTGGAATCTGACCATTCCGGAAGTATGGGCAAGTCATTGCATGTTGGAAAAGCAGCTTTCAATGGTATGTTGTCAGCATTTTTAGCCAAAAACGGATTTACTGGCAGCAGTAGTATTTTTGATGGTGAAGAAGGATTTTTAAAAACAATGGTTTTCAATGATTCTCTAGATGAATATAGTTTGGAAGATTTATTAATGAATGTGGGGGATGTTGATTTTAGAGATATCTATTTTAAGAAATATCCATTTTGTAGACATTTGCATTCTTCAATAGAAGCTATTTTAAAATTAAGGCCTATTATAGACAAGGAATATGGCCATATAGACAGCATTTTGGTAAAAACATATGATATAGCAGCATCTCATGATAATTACAATCCAAAATCATTAGAAGAATTAAAACAGAGTCTGCCTTATGCAGTAGCCATTGCACTTGCTTGCGGTAATTTGAGTATTGATAATATTAAATTATTAATCAGATATGGTTTGTTTGATGAAAACAGTAATGTGGATATTGTTAAGACAATTAGAAATTTGGCAAATAAGGTTGTTATTTCTGTAGATCCAAAATTAAATCAGCTATATCCATCCAAACGCCCATCCAATGTTGTGATAAGATTGGATGAAAACTTTAGAAATGGAGTTTTCCAAAACTTGGTTATAATTCCTAAAGGCGATTTGGAGAATCCTTATGAGTTGAATGATTTGATTACTAAATTTAAAGAATTGAATCCTAAATACAACATCAATAAACTTTCTATTATTGACGACATTGAAAATTATCAAATGACAGAATTTATGGAAATATTAAATGGAAATGATTAAATGAACAATACAATGGAATATTTGAAAAAATTAGGTATCGAAAAACAGGATTCTTCCTTTAAATCCTCAAAAAGATTTGCTGATGGTGGGCAGTATCGTTTGGAGGTTCCAGGAATTCAATCTCCAAAAACCATGGAGGTTCTACTTAGGGAAGCTGCAAATAGGGGCATTGTATTACACAGAATTACTCAAACCAAGGGAATCATGCTATTGACAGATTCTGAAATAAAAGAAATGGTCAACCTTGCAAAACAATATAAAGTGGAATTATTTTTATCAATCGGCCCAAGAGCCACTTATGACACAAGCGCTAGTGTAAACACTAAAGAAGGAAGTAGGATGGGTTATAGGCTTAGGGGCTATGACAATTTAGTATATGCTATTGAAGATGCGAAAAGGGCTATTGATTTGGGTGTCAGGGGAATTTTACTTTATGATGAAGGCCTTTTATGGGTCTTAAATAATATGAGAAATGATGGAATTATCCCTAAAAATACTCATTTCAAACTTTCAGCCCATGCTGGCCATGGAAATCCTGCCGATGGAAAATTATTTGAACAGTTAGGTCTCGATTCTCTTAATCCTGTTCGTGATTTGCAGATTCCAATGATTGCAGCTATCAGGAGTGCATGTGATATTCCTTTGGATTTGCATACTGAAAATCCAAAATCCAGTGGAGGATTTATAAGGCATTATGAAATTCCAGATATCATAAGGGTGGCAAGTCCAGTTTATCTCAAGACCGGAGGATCTGTGGCCAAAAATCATAATTGGGATACTACAGAAAACGATGCTATTTTAAGATTGAAACAAGTGGAATTGGTAAATCGGGTAATTGAACAGTATTGTCCTGAAGCAGCAATGTCTCCAAAGTCATCTAAAGATTTGGCTATTCCGGAATGATTTAAATGGATATTGTAAATGAAATATCAAATGCAATTATTGAAGCCAGCGTCAATTTTCCTAAAGACCGTGAAAGGGCATTAAATAATGCCATTAAAAATGAAGATAATGAAAACGCAATTTGGGTTTTAAATCAGCTTTTAGAAAACTATAAAGTTGGAAATAAACAAAAGCTTCCTCTCTGTGATGATACTGGAATTCCTCATGTTATCTTGGAAGTGGGCAGTGAAAGGGAAATTACTGGAGAATTATTGAATAATATATATGGGGGCATTGAATTGGGTTTAAACAATCTTCCTGCAAGGCCAATGGCTGTTAAGGGAAATGATAAGGAAAGGTTATCTCAAAGTAAGGGTTTATTTGAAAGACCTGGAAAAATGAAACCTGCTCCATTCATCATAGATACTGAAAACGATTTTTCAAGTTATGGTCATGAAATAGATTCGGATACATTAAACATTCATTTTATATTGGAAGGAGGGGGCCCTGAAATTCGTGGAAAAACATATAGGGTATTTCATAAAAGGTCTTATTTGAATGTCCTTGAAACAGCCATTGATTGGTTAGGGGACTCTCTTGAAAAATTGGGATGCACGCCTTCAATTCCAGCTATTGGAATAGGACGAACTCATTTTGAAGCTTCCACTTTGCTTTTAAAGTCAATTGCTTATGGTAATTTGGATAATCAATCAGAATTTGAAGAATTCGTATCTAACAAACTAAATCAATTAGATATTGGTCCCATGGGTCTTGGTGGAAAAACTACTGTTTTGGGATCTTTTGTAAATGTGGGAAATCAAAGGGCCAGCGGCGTAAGAATCGTGTCAATAAGGCCTTCTTGTTGTGTTGAACCAAGAGTTGCTAAATTAGCTTTAAAGTGATTTTTATGGAATCCAAAACTTTAATTTCATTAGATAAATTCATATTGTTAGTTTTAAACGAAGAACCTTCATCCTTAGATGATATTGATAGTAAGTTGGTACTTTTCATATCATCAATTTGGTATCAACAATGGGATAGCAAAAATAAATCTTTATTAAACACAATTTTTGATAATATCTCCAGAATAAGGTATCATATAAAAAATCTCTTTAAAAGACATTCCAAAAAATCAGCCGTGTTTAAAGATGGCTTTATCGATACAAAAAAAGAATGTGATTTGTTAATTGATGATGGTCTTGTAGACTTTAAAAACGGAAAATATTATTTGACTGAAAATGGGATTGTGGAAGCAAGCAACATCAAAAATTCTCTTGTTCACAAGGCAAAATTAATTAACAATCAATTTTTTGAAATTACTCAAGCAGAACGTAACAATACAATAATCAACTTTTTACTGGCTGTTCTAAAATTGGGTGGAGGATATTTTTCAGGTTGTGTTTCTCTAATATCAGATGGTTATGATGCAATTTCAGATACCATTTCCGCTTTTTTTGTTTGGGTTGGTCTTAAATATGACTATCAGAAGTTAACCAACCTTTTGGTTATAGTGATGCTTTTTGTAGCAGGATTCAGCGCATTATATGAATCTGGAGGTAAATTATATAGGATTATATTCGCAACAGCCACTCCTGCAACACATATCGGTTTGGTTGTTGTAATCGAATTCATTGCTATTATGGTAGCTCTATTCCTATTTACTTATGAAAGGCACATAGGTCGTTTTCAGAATAATTTAACATTGATTTCTCAGTCAGTCGATGCTAAAAATCATATTTTGATAGGTTCTGTTGTTATTATAGGAGCATTATTCTCATTAGTTGGAATCCATTGGATTGATGCAATAATAGGTCTTTACATTGGTATTCAAATTATAAGGGATTCAATTGATTTATTAAAAGAGTTTAAACATGAAGTTCAAGACGGAAATGTTGACTATAGCAGATATAAAACACTTTTTGGAAACTACATGAATTTGAATCATAATGAAAATCTCGTCACATGGATTTTATATAGGGCCATGCACGATTATGTTGAAAAGGAGGAATTGGTGGATTCTTATCATGATTTAATAGATAACAACTATTGTCCTTTAATTTCTGAATTGGGCATTTCCATTAAGCATGATGTGGATTATGATTATGTTTTCAATCATTTAATTGATGCGGAAGCAATAATTGTGAAAGACAATTCTTTTAAAACATCTAAAAAAGGGGTTAATTACTTGGATAAAATTTTGTCATCATTTTCTAATTATGATGCAAACATTTTGGATTTTTTTATTTTAAAACTATCTGATGAGTAATAATGTTTAAATGTTTTATTAAATAATATAATTAATATTATGAATGAAAATAATTTTAAGGTAAATGAACATTCATTAAAAACGGCTATTTCAAAAGTAGAGCCTAATAAAATCGTTACAAGAGGATATAATCAAGAGGATCTAATTGAAAAGATCAGATACTCAGATATGGTATTTTTGCTTTTGAGAGGAAGATTGCCAACACTTAGAGAAGGAAAACTGTTTAATCATATTTTGGTTTCTTTCTGCGATCATGGTGCAACACCTCCAAGCACTCAAACAGCTCGTCTGATTACTTCTTCAGGTTCTCCGATGAATTCTGCAGTAGCTGGAGCATTATTGTCCTTTGGACACAAGCACGCAGGAGCTATTCAAAAAACAATGGATTTATATCAATCAGCTATAAATTCAATTCAGTTGATTGGGGATTCTGACATAGACAATAAGCAGATTGTTAGTTTAGCTATTGATATTTATAATAGATATTCAAGCAATAAAAAGAAAATACCTGGTTTTGGCCACCGATATCATGATACTGATCCAAGAGCTCGTAAGCTTATGGATTTGGCTATTAAGGAAGGAATGGTTGGTAATCATACAAAATTGGCATTATCTCTCCAGGATTTGTTAAAATCAAATAAAGATATAAGCTTGAATGTTGATGGTGCAAATGCAGCTTTGCTGTCTGATTTGGGATTTACCAGCGATTTGGGATTGGGTGTTTTTATCATTGGAAGGATTCCTGGAATAATTGCCCATATTCATGAAGAAAACATGACTCAGGATGAATTTAGAAAATTCTGTGACATTGATGATATTGTTTATACTGATATAAGGAGGGAATAATATGGATTTTGATAAAGTTATTAATGAAAGGTATAGTGTAAGAGGTTATTTGGATAAGGAAGTAAGTGAAGAGGATTTAAATTATGTTTTGGAAGCGGCTACAATAGCTCCAACTGGCGTTAACAACCAGCCTTTTAAAGTTTATGTGATTGATGCTAAAAAGAATAAGGATGTTCTTAATGAAATCTATTCTCCTGACTGGTTTACACAGGCTCCTATTGTTTTGGCGGTTGTAGGACTTAAGGATAAGGCTTGGACACGTAAGTATGATGATTACAATATAGTTGACATCGATGCAACTATTGTTATGGATCATATGATTCTTGCAGCTACTAACAGAGGTCTTGGAACTTGTTATATTGGTGCATTCAAGCCAGAAAAAGCAAGAGAATTTTTAGATTTGGATGATAATGAAGTTCCTGTTTTATTCACTCCATTAGGATATCCTGATGCAGAACCAAGAGACACTCCAAGAAAATCCATTGATGAGTTTACTGTATATATCTAGATTCCAATGGCTCTTAGGATAATTCATGCAAAAAACAAGCAGGATATGGAGGATATAGAAAAAGAATTATCTTCAAACAAGTTTAAAGTCCGTGCCAGAGAAAGCCATTATGTTCTAATGAAGAAAAAGAGATATGGGAATCCAATCATTCAATTAGGATTATTGGCGCTTGCTTTATTTATTGTTCCAGTCCCTTATGCATACATTCTTGTCATGATTGTTGTAGCATATTTTTCATATAGCTTTTTGGTAAAATCGCCGAATGTTCTTGTTACAACAGATTCCAAGGACAAGGAAGGTAATCCGCTGGAATTTAACACAATTGATGAAGTTTTAGAAGAGGGAAATTCTATTCTATAATCTCTTCAACTTCATATTCTTCTATTTTTCTTATTATCAGCGGTTTTGAAATTGTTTTTGTGTCATATTCGGATTCCTCTCCAATTTTGGCATCAATCAATATTTGATTTATGGTAGGTTCACTAAATAGGATTATCAAATCTTTTACGAATTGGTCGTACTCATTTTGCGCAGTCTCATCATTGAATTTAAGTTCGGGGATTGCTACTGTCCAAATGTCGGAACCGACGCTGTATTTTTTATCAGATACCTTCTCATCTTTTATTTCACCGTCAATTATTATTTCAAAATTTTCATTATGTATTGTCCATACGGCTCTTATCATTTCTATCACCTATTACTTTTTAATATGATGAAATATAATAATGTTATTATTAATAGTATAGGGGGTAAAAAATATGATCACAGTAAAACATGTTAATAGGTTAGGGATATTGCTTGCTTTAGTTTTAATTTTTTGGGGAATCGCTCCATTTTTCATAAGTGCTCCCATAACAAATGATGTTATTGCAAGTTCCATTATTCTTGTTTTAGTAGGTATAGGATATATTGTAAGTGTTATTAACCCTGCATGGAATAAGGCTATTTTATTCATAGAAGGACTTATTTTTGCATTATGTGGTGGTATACTATTAAGTTCACCATATGATATTTTATTCATTATAATTGGTTTATTTGTCCTTGTAGTTTCAGTTCTTGCATATCTTCAAAGATTACCTAAATTCTTATTAAAATTCTTTTATAGATAATTTAAAAGAATTCTTTTTTTATTTTTTTTCAGTTATAGGCCTTTATTTTTTGTTTTAAATCAATTTTTGCTTTTTATTTAAAAAAGATATAGTAAAAGATATATATTAAGCAAAATAAAAATTATCTTACCATGGTGATTAATTATGGCAGAGATATCAGAAGCTATCGCAATGATAAAAAAAGCTGAAGATGAAGCTGATCAACTTATTCTTGATTCCGAGTTCAAAGCAAAAGAAATGATTGACGAATCAAAAGTAAACGCCGACAATACTATTGCAAAGGCTAAAGAAGAAGCTTCAGAAGAGGCTAAAAAAACTGTTTTTGATGCAGAAGACAAAGCGAAAAGTGAGGCAAAATCTATTGCAGATGATGCTGAAGGAAATTTAAACTCCTTAAAAAGCAAAGCTATGCAAAATGTAGATGAAGCTGCTTCAATTATTGTCAAAAATATTTTGTAGTGTGAGGAAATATGTTTAAGACAGCTAGAATGCGTAAAATCAAAATCGTTACTCTCGATAAATATGTTGCTGATACTGTTGATGCTCTTCATGAACAAGGGCTTATACAAATTAGTGACATCTCTGATAGCATTCAGCAAGATCCTCAATTGGCTGAGTTAGTAACTCCTTCAAAAGCTACTGAATACACTGGTAAATTATCTTCACTTTTGATGAAAACTAGTGGAATATCTGAATTATTAGGAAATTCATTATCAGAAGGCCATGGGTTGAAAGACAAGTTAATGTCTTTTATTAGTCCAGATATTCCAGTTCCGAAAGAAGTCCCAAATGTGGATACTGAAACTGTAATCAAAAATGCTGAAGATAAGCTAAATCAAGTGGAAGCTCAAACAAAAGTTGTTGAAGGCAAGATTGCTGCTCTTGATGCTGAAACTAGTGAACTACAATCTAACAAAAGCTTGGCTAATAGGCTTAAAAATTTAGACATAAATTTAGCGCTTTTAAAAGGTTCAAAGTACACTTCCATTACTATTGGTAGGATTAATGTTGAATCATCTTCAGAAATCGAAAAAGAGTTAAGTAAACTGACTGATGAATTAGATATATTTACAGTTGCTGATGATAATAAAACTACAGAGATTATTATTGTGGTGACTTTAAAAGAATATAATGACGAAGTTTATGCTACACTTCGTAAATATGACTTTGAGAAATTTGAAGTAGGAAATGTTGATGGAACTCCACAACAGATTATTTCAAGTGCTGATTCAAGATTACAAACCATCGCTTCCGAACGTAATTCTGTAAAGCAAGAATTAAAAGCAATTGCAGAAAAATGGGATGACGATATATTAGCTCTCAAAGAACAATTAGAAAACGAAAAAGAAAAGAATGATATATTTTCTGCTTTTGTCAAAACTAAAGACACTTACATGCTTGAGGCTTGGGTCCCTGCAAAAGATGTTGATGAAGTAGAGCAATTGGTAGAAAAAAGTTCTGATGGACACTGTGTCTTAGAAGTAATAGAAGTAGAAGGCACTGATGATGAAGATGTACCGGTTTTACAAAACAACCCGAATTATGCAAAACCATACGAATTCCTCGTCGATATGTATTCTCCAGTAAGATACAATGAAATTGATCCAACTATATTTGTTGCAATTATGTTCCCATTCTTCTTTGGGTTCTGTTTAACCGATGCTGTTTACGGAATTATTGTATCTCTTATAGGAGTTGTTTTATTACGTGGTATGGGTAAAGTTAAAAAATCCATGAATGCATTTGGTAAAATCCTTATTATGTCCGGTTTATGGGCTGTAATATTAGGTCTTGTAACTAATGGGTTTATTGGAGATTTCCCAGAAAGAATTTTAGGTATTCGTTTACCTACTGTTATTCCAGCTATTGAAGCATTCAAACATCCAGATACTATTTTGATAATAGCTATTGTTATTGGTGTAATTTACACTAACATTGGTTTCATATTAGGTGCAATTGACAACTTAAGATATGGAAACAAAAAAGAGGCTATTGGTTCTCAACTTTGTTGGTTCGTATTAGAAGCTGGTGTTGTTTTATTAGCTTTAGGATACTTAATGCCTGCTATTGGTATAATAGGTATGGCTCTTGGTGGAGTTTTAATTGTTGCATGTATTGGAATGTTAGTATATGCTAATGGTGCATATGGAGTTATGGATATTTTCGGATTTATGGGAGATATATTGTCATACGCTCGTCTTTTAGCTTTATGTTTAGCTACTGGTGGTATTGCAATGACAGTAAACATCTTAGCACAAATGTGTAATAATATGGTTCCATTTATCGGAATTCTTGTAGCAATATTCATATTTGTATTTGGACACATTGCAAATTTCATGTTCCAAGTATTAGGTGCATTTATTAACGCTTTACGTTTAAACTACGTAGAATTCTTCTCACAATTCTTTATGAGTGGAAAAAACAAATTCGAAGCTTTCAAAGCTAGTAGAGTATTTACTAAAATCAAAAATTAAAATTTTTATATTATTTTAAATTAAAAAAATTTATGGTTATATTATTATTAAAAAGGTGAATTAATTATGGTAGAAATCGCTTTAGGAACTGCTCTTGCAGCTATTGGTGCTGGAGTAGCAATTGGTTTTGCTGGATTAGGTTCTGGTTTAGGTCAAGGTATGGCAGCAGCAGGTTCTGTAGGTGCTGTTGCAGAAGATAATGACATGTTTGCTAGAGGTATTATTTTCTCTGCATTACCAGAGACTCAGGCTATTTACGGATTCTTGATCGCAATCTTATTATTAGTATTCTCTGGATTACTCGGAGGAGGAGCTGGATTATCCACAGCTGCAGGTATTGTAGCTATTGGTGTAGGTGCTTCTATTGGTTTCGCAGGTTTAGGTTCCGGTATGGGACAAGGTATGGCTGCATCCTCATCTGTAGGAGCAATTGTAGAAGATAACGATATGTTTGCTAGAGGTATTATTTTCTCTGCATTACCAGAGACTCAGGCTATTTATGGATTCTTGATTGCTATCTTACTTATGGTATTCGGTGGAATCTTAGGTTAGGAGGCATTCTATGAGCTCAGGCACTGATAAAATTGTTTCAAGCATTATGTCTGAAGCCCAGGATAAAGCTGATAAAATCATTCAAGATGCACAAGCAGAAGTAGACAAAATAAATGCTAAAGCTACTAAAGATGCTGATGCTGAAAAGAATAAAATTTTAGAAAACGGTAAAAAACAATCTGATATGAGATATCAGCAAATTATTTCCGAAGCTAAGATGAATGCTCGTAGAGCTGAATTAGAAGCTAAAGAAGACGTAATTGAAGCTGCTTTCAACAAAGCAACTGAAGAATTATCTCAAAAAGCTTCATCAAATGATGCTCAATACACAGAATCTTTAATTAACATGATTAAAGAAGCAGCTATCGAAATCGGTGGTGGAGAATTAATCGTAAAAGTAAAAGATTCTGACAAAGGTACAGTTAGTGGTAAATTAAGCGCAATAGCTATGGATGTAACCAATGACACTGGTGTTCAAACCACCTTAACTTTAGGTGAACCAATCGACGTTATTGGTGGAGCTGTGCTTATTACTGCAAATGGAGATATAGAAGTTAACAACACTATTGAATCTAGATTAGATAGAAACAAAAAAATATTACGTAGTGAAGTAGCTAGTGTTTTATTTAATCTTTAGGAGGATAAATTATGGCTGATGAAATTGCTGCACTTATTAGTTCAATTGGGTTAACTCAAGAAACTTTCTTAGTTCTTTGTATTATCGCAATTGTTGTTGTAGGCGCTATTGTTGTGATTATTGCAACTAGACCAGTATTAGATATTTATCCTTATCTTAATCCAAGTGCTAGAGTAAGAGCGAGAAAAGGAAGACTTTTCACAGAAAAACAAATGACAGAACTCGTTGAAGCTAACGATGTTGCTGAAGTAGAAAACTATCTTAAAGGTGTTCCTGACTACGCTGAAACTTTAGATGATTATCCATTAGATAAAGCATTAGATATTCAAGCTGCTAAGACTTATGATTTCATTGCACGTCTTGCTCCTAAAGAAGTAAAAGACCCATTCGTTGTTATGTCTAAAAAAACTGATGTAGATAACATCAAATCACTCATCACTGCTAAAGAAGTAGGTCTTACCCCAGAAGAAACTAAAGATTTATTAATTCCTGGCGGTCATTTATACGACGATCTCTCTAATTTAGCAGATGCTGATAATGTTACTGATATTGTAACTGCTTTAGACGGTTCTGAATACGCTACTGTTTTAGAAGACGCTCTTCCAGCTTATGAAGATAGTGGTATGATTCTTCCATTGGAATCTGCTTTAGACAAATATTACTTGAAAAAATTACTCAAATCCACTGATGTTCCATCAGATGAAAATAGGGAAATTGTTTATTCCTTTGTAGGAACCAAGGTTGATATTGCTAACTTAAAATTAATCATAAGGGCTAAAGAAGATGGATTGACCTATGATATGATTAGCCCATACATGTTGGAAGAAGGTTATCAATTACGTGAATGGAAACTTAAAGATTTAATGGAATCACCAGATGTAACCAATGTAATTTCTGGTTTAGAAGGTACAAAATATGCTGAAGCTTTAAGTGATGCTATTGCTAAATATAATGAAACTGGCAATGTAGCTGTCTTTGAAAGAGCTTTAGATGAATATTTAGCTTCCCATGCTAAATCATTAGCTTCTAAAAAACCATTAGGTGTAGGTCCAATTATTGGATACGTAAGTCAAAAAGAAACTGAAATCAAAAACTTAAAAATTATTGCAAGAGCAAAAAGAGAAGTTGGATTCCCAAATTCTAAAATCATGGAGATGTTAATATGAGTTCAGTAGGAATTATTGGAGACATTGACACTGTTTCCGGATTTAGATTAGGTGGAGTTAAAAAGTCTGCTGTTGTCAACAACACAGAAGAAGCTATTGAAGCTCTTGATAAGTTTTTAGAAGAGGATGTTTCTATTATTATAATCACACAAGTATTAGCTAATGAAATGAGAGAACATATTAATAGAAAAATAGGTTCTAATGTATTGCCAATGATAATTGAAATACCTGATAAAGACGGGTCCTCTGAAGGATCATCTGATCAAATGGCAGATCTTATTAAAAGAGTTATTGGGGTAGAGATGGTTAAATGATTATTGAAGGAAAGATTATTAAAATTGCTGGGCCTGTTATTGTCGCAGATGGTATGAGAGGAACCCAGATGTATGAAATGGTAAGAGTAGGTGAACAAAGGCTCATCGGGGAAATTATTGAGCTCGAAGGTGACACCGCTACCATTCAAGTATATGAAGAGACCGCTGGTATCGAACCAGGTCAAGTTGTAGAAAGTACTGGAGGACCTTTATCCGTAGAATTAGGTCCTGGTGTAATGGGATCCATTTTTGATGGTATTCAAAGACCATTAGAATTAATTAAAAAAGAATCTGGAGACTTCATTGCAAGAGGTGTAGACGCACCATCCATTAGTAAAGAGAAAAAATGGACTTTCAAACCAGTAGCTAAAGTTGGAGATAAAGTAAAAGGTGGAGACGTTCTTGGTGAAGTACAAGAAACTTCTGCTGTATTACAAAAAATCCTTGTTCCACCTACTATTGAAGGTGAATTGAAAAGCTTAGCTTCTGAAGGTGAATACACTGTATTAGAAGATATTGCTACTGTTGCTACTGAAAATGGTGATGAAGCTATTCAAATGCTTCAAAAATGGCCTGTAAGAAAAGGTCGTCCATACAGTGAAAAATTAGACCCTGATGTTCCACTCGTAACTGGTCAAAGAGCACAAGATACCTTTTTCTCAGTTGCAAAAGGAGGAGCAGCAGCTATTCCTGGTCCATTCGGTTCAGGTAAAACTGTTACACAACAACAATTAGCAAAATGGGCAGATGCAGATATTGTTATCTACATTGGTTGTGGAGAACGTGGAAACGAAATGACCGAGGTACTTACTGAGTTCCCATTCCTTGACGACCCAAAAACCGGTAACCCAATTATGGATAGAACTGTTCTTATTGCAAACACATCCAACATGCCGGTAGCTGCTCGTGAAGCATGTGTATACACTGGAATTACCATTGCAGAATACTACCGTGACCAAGGTTACGACGTTGCACTTATGGCAGATTCAACCTCAAGATGGGCTGAAGCTATGAGGGAGATTTCAGGAAGACTTGAAGAGATGCCTGGGGAAGAAGGATACCCAGCATACTTAGCATCCAGACTCGCTCAATTCTACGAAAGAGCAGGAAGAGTAGATACTATTGGTACCGAACCAAAAGTAGCATCCATTACTGTAGTTGGTGCTGTATCACCTCCTGGTGGGGACTTATCCGAACCTGTTACTCAAAACACCTTACGTATCTGTAAAGTATTTTGGGCATTAGATGCATCCCTTGCGGACAGACGTCACTTCCCATCTATCGATTGGTTACAAAGTTATTCCTTATACGTAGACAGTATCCAAAACTGGTGGCAAGACAACGTTGCTGCAGATTGGAGAGCAGTTCGTGACGAAGCTATGGTTTTATTACAAAAAGAATCAGAACTTCAAGAGATTGTACAATTAGTAGGTCCTGATGCTTTACCAGAAGTGGACCAAGCTACATTAGAAACTACTCGTATGTTAAGAGAAGACTTCTTACAACAAAATGCGTTTGATGACGTAGATACTTACTGTGCTCCTGAAAAACAATACAAAATGTTACAAACTATTCTTTTATTCCAAAAAGAAGCTATTGCTGCAGTAAACAGAGGAGTACCTATCCAAAAAATCGTAGCATTGCCTGTTAAAGAAGATATTGCGAAAATGAAATATGTGCCAGAAGATGATTTCATGGCTAAAGTGGATCAAATTCAAGCAGATATTACCAAACAATGCAGTGAGGCTTAAATAATGAACACAAATATTAAAACTAGAGAATATACTACAGTTTCTGAAGTTTCCGGGCCTTTGATGGTTGTTGAAGGTGTTGACGGTGTAGGTTACAACGAGATTGTAGATATTGAAACACCAAATGGTGAAAAAAGAAGTGGGCAAGTTCTTGAAGTAACTAAAGACGTTGCTGTTATCCAAGTTTTCGAAGGAACAAGTGACTTAAACACTAAAAACACAAAAACTAGATTCACTGGTGAAACTGCTAAAATTGGTGTTTCTAGAGACATGATGGGTCGTATTTTCAACGGTATCGGTAAACCTATTGACGGCGGACCAGAAATCATCCCTGATGAAGAATTAGATATTAACGGGGCTCCTATGAACCCTGCTTCTCGTGAATTCCCAGAAGAATTTATTCAAACTGGTATCTCTACCATTGATGGAATGAACACTTTAGTAAGAGGACAAAAACTTCCTATTTTCTCAGGATCTGGTTTACCTCACAACGATTTAGCAGCTCAAATTGCAAGACAAGCAAGAGTACTTGGTGACGACACCGAGTTTGCGGTAATATTTGCTGCTATGGGTATTACTCACGAGGAAGCTAACTTCTTCATGAGAGACTTCGAAAGAACCGGTGCACTTGAAAAGGTAACTGTATTCATGAACTTAGCAGACGACCCTGCTATCGAAAGGATTTTAACTCCTAAAATGGCTTTAACTACTGCTGAATACTTTGCTTTCACCTTAGGTATGCAAGTATTAGTTATCTTAACTGATATGACCAACTACTGTGAAGCATTAAGGGAAATTTCCGCAGCTAGGGACGAGGTTCCTGGAAGAAGAGGTTACCCTGGATACATGTATACTGACCTTGCTAACATCTATGAACGTGCAGGACGTATTGACGGTAAAGAAGGTTCTATTACTCAAATGCCTATCTTAGTTATGCCTCAAGACGATATTACTCACCCAATTCCAGATTTAACTGGATATATTACTGAAGGGCAAATCGTATTAGGTAGGGAACTTTATAGGAAAGGTATTTACCCACCTGTAGACGTACTTCCATCTCTCTCTCGTTTAATGAGTGGGGGTATCGGTGAAGAAAAAACCCGTAAAGACCACAGTGGTGTATCTGACCAACTTTATTCTGCATATGCGGAAGGTCGTGAATTAAGAGATTTAGTAGCGGTTGTAGGGGAAGAAGCACTTACTGAAAGAGATCAAAAGTTCTTAGAATTTGCACAAGCATTTGAAGACAGATTCATTACTCAAGGTAAAGACGAAGACAGAACCATCTTTGAAACTTTAGACCTTGGTTGGGATTTACTTAAAATCTTACCTAGAACCGAACTCAAACGTCTTAAAGATGAATTTATTGAAGAATTCCTTGAACGTTCCGGTGTCGATGTCGAATAATTTCATTACAAGTTAATGAGGTGATTAGATGGCACAAGATATTATAGAGGGAGTAAATCCTACAAGGATGGAATTACTTACTCTTAAAGATAGAACAAAACTTGCAGAAAAAGGGCATGGTTTATTAAAAGAAAAAAGGGATGCTCTTATTAAAGAGTTTTTTGATATCTTAGATCGTGTTAAAGGTATTCGTGAAAACGCAGAAAGAAGTCTTAGAGAAGCAACTGAAGCTTTAGTTGAAGCTCAGATTGTTATGGGTGACTTAGCAGTTAGAAAAGCTTCATTATCTGTAAAAGAATCTATTGATGTAGACATCACTTCCAGAAGTATTATGGGTGTATCAGTACCTGTTACAAATGTTGTAATGGATGAAGGTAGATCCATTATTGATAGGGGTTATGGATTTGCAGATACTACTATTCAGTTAGATGAAGCTGCGAAAAAATTCGAGGAATCAGTTAAATATTTAATTGAACTTGGTGAAGTAGAGAAAACTATTTTCCTATTGGCTGAGGAAATTGAATCAACTAAACGTAGGGTAAATGCGTTAGAACACATTATGATTCCAAGATTCCGAAACACAGAAAAGTATATCGACATGAGACTTCAAGAAATGGAAAGGGAAAACTTTGTTAGATTGAAAATGATTAGATCTACAATTGAGAAAAAACAAGAAGTTGAGGAAGGACTTGCTGAAAAACCTAGCAACGTACCTGACTTGAGAGTCTAGTTTTTCTTAATAACTATTCTCTTTTTCATATTTCTTTTTTTAGGTATTTTTTATGAGACGAAATCCTGTAGATCAGTGGCTGGCAGATCCAGACAATAAAGCCAAGGTTTTTATTTGGATGACCAGAGGAATGGTAATCACTACTTTTCTCATCACTATTGGTCTTATCGTATTTATTTTGCATTTAGTCGGTTTCTTCTAAATGTTCTATTTTTAATGTTGTTGAAGTTACATCTTCAATTAATTTTTCCAGATTTCTGTTTTTTTCTATTATCGTAAGCAATGGCTCTCCTTTTTCTGTTATGGATCCGTCATGGGGCAGGTCATAAATATTTTCAAAAGGCAGAGGCTTAAACTTATTGGTTTCGTTTGCATATATTATTTTCTTATAGCTATATCCATTTATTTGAGGTACATCTATCAGATTTCCTTCACATGCCTGGATGTGTGCATATAGCATATTGGTATTTAGAACTTTTTCACAACATTCATAGGTTCCCTGGATTCTGGGATTCAGTTCAATAACATACAGCCCATTCTCATTGGCTATGAAATCGATTCCGTTTGACCCGATTAATTTAAATTCCTTTATCAATCTTTCGGAGATGTCTTTCATTTCATCATTCAATTCCTCTGCATTGGGCAGCATCTCTTTTGTAAGGGGCAATATATTTCCTATATATAGGAAATTGTCTTTTTGACCAAAATCATTGGCAGTAAGCAATCTTGAATTAATCAGGTGCCTTGATTCGGTACCGTTTCCTAATGTTGATGAGCTTACGTTAGTTCCTGAAATATATTCCTGCATGATCCATCGGGATTCTTCAGTGTTTATTTGATTTAAGCTATCATTATTTAATAGGTTTATATTGTAACCTCCACTTCCTGAAAGAGGTTTTAAAATATATTGTTTTGATTCATTATTTTTATTAATTTCAATAACTTCATCTATATCATTTACATAAAAAGTTTCAGGAGTTAGATATTTGTTCTTTATTTTATTATAAAATTTAAATTTGTCTTCAATATTTCCAATATTCAAATTTCCAAGGATTTTCTTTCTATATTGTTTGAATTCTCCTTTGAAATCTGTTGAACAGACTCCACTTTGAAGAACTATCTTGTCTGCAACCTCCAAATATTCTCTTGAGGCATCCAATATGCTTTCAGGAGAATACAATTCTTCAAAGACTCCGCAGGACTGATCTTCACATTCATTTAAAATGCACCTTGAATTTTCGATATTTGGAAAATCAGCAGTTTGAAAATAGCTAGTTGAGAAAACATTATAGTCTAATTTTAAAGCAGAATTAACTAAACTTCGAGTATTAATCCCTATTATCAATAAGTTTTCCATAAAATCATTAAAAAAAGTAATAAGTAAAAAAGAATAGTCCCGAGCGGAGTCGAACCGCCGTCTCCGGGTCCAAAGCCTAGAAGGATTACCACTACCCTACGGGACTATTTGATGTATGTGTTATACAACAAATATATATCTTTATTATCTACTATTTAAAGGTATCGATTTTAAAGATTTTGGACAAAAAGACACTTGTCCATCCATTTGCAGTTGCTGCAGATATCCTTTACAGAACTTTTGGTTTTAAAAATGCTATTGATTAAATCAAAAAGCTCTTTAGAACTTTCAAAATCAGTTTTAGACAGTTTTTCCAATACTTCATCATCCATTTTTATAATTTTCTCATTTTCCGTCTCATCAACACAAATGCCGTTGACCAGATTAGGACAGGCTTTACAGATATCATCTGGATGATTGCATACACTTATTCTTGTGTCTTCTTTTTTTCTAATCTCATTGATACAGGTCATGTTTTCAACAAAACTCTCATCATAGCCATATCCCTGAAATCCCTGAAGACATAAAATGTGATGTCCTCTCAAATTAAGTTTCATTATAATCAAAAAAAAGTTGTTGAATAAGATTTGAAATCTTATTCCTTTGGTAAAAATACTTTTGAGACTGCACCGAGTCCTAATATTTTTACAATATCTCCAAATATGAATGGTACCAATCCCATGAATAATAAGCTGGAGATGCTTAACATAGTTCCGTAAGTTAAGTAATTCCATAATGCTAAACCAGCTAATCCTGGAATGTAAATAAGTGCAAAGTTAGCTACTCCAATTACTGCAATTGCACGTTTGAATTTACGTGAACCTGCATATTTTTCTGTAATTGATCCGATAAAGTAGGATGCAATTATAAACCCTAAGAAATATCCGCAAGTGGAACCTAAAACAATATCCAATCCACCTGTCATTTCTCCAAACCATGGAACAAAGAGTATACCAATTACAATATATAAAATCTGTGATAATGCACCGTATCTTTTACCTAAAATTAAACCAGCTGCCAATACAGCAAAGGTTTGTGCAGTAATAGGGACAGGAGTCCATGGTAATGGTATTACGACTTGAGCCATAACACCTGTAAAACAAGCCATTAATAATGACATTAAAATTTTAGTGGCTGTGTTTGAACTTTGGAGTTTGTCAAACACATTTTTTCTTGTAGTGTAAAAGTCATTAATATTGATATTCATTTTTTCCTCCTAATTAATCCATAACTACTTATATTTTGGTTTAATTAGTATAAATATCTATTTATTTAATGATACGATTTACCATGCTATTATGTGCCATTTGTTCAATTTTGTCATTTAACTTGGCTATTGACTCAACTCCATACTTCTGTTTTAGGGCATTCAATATTAGCCTGTCAGCTAGTTGCGGATTTTTCGGAAGAACTGGTCCGTGAAGGTATGTTCCTATAAAGTTCTTGTAAACAAGTCCTTCTTCACAATCTTCACCGTTATTCCCATTTCCTGCTAAAACTTTTCCCAAGGTTTGGTAATCATGATAGGTGTGTCCTCCATGATTTTCAAATCCAACTAGGGTTGTTGGATTAAGACCAATATGATTTTTAAGGACAATATTGCCGATTAAAGGTTTTCCGACACTTCTTGTCTCAACATCGAAAATTTCCAGACAAGGTATAGAATTCCCTTCAGCATCAATATATCTGCTTCCAAACAATTGATAGCTTCCACAAATGGCCAATACGACCCCTCTATTTTCCACATATTCCTGTAGGAATTCTCTCTGTTTTAAAAAATGATCTGAAACCAATGATTGGCCGTGATCAGAACCACCGCCAATTAGCACAATATCTGTTTCTTCCGGATTGAAGTTGGTTGATGTCCTTTTGGTGAAATTCTGGATGTTGACATCAATTCCTCTCCATAAGCATCTTTGTTTTATTATTTGAACGTTTCCCCTATCCCCATACATGTTTAGGATGTGGGAATACATATTGACGACATTTAATTCCATTTTATTCATCTCCTATTTTGTCCACAAGAATTTTACGGGCTTGAGGGACTGCACTTTGTGTTCCAATTATGTATTTGCTGTTGTTTCCTTCTTCATTTAACAGGTCTTCAATTGAATTTTCCATGCTGCATTTTGATGGGCATAATTTAATTTTATCTAAATCAAAGTCCTCATATTTTAATCTAATTGCCATATCTTCGGCCCTACTTCCACCACAGTAGAAATTATCGATATTTCCTGTTTTAAGAATGTCTGAAAAGTCAGCATCCCATATCCATGAAATGTCCTCTCCATCAATTTCTGAATCATTTAAGATAATCATCAATGATTTTTCTGACGGATCCAAAGTTGCCGCCTTCAGAACTTCGGTAAGGCTTACTGGATTTTTTGATATGCTAAGGACTACCTTGTTCCCATTTATTTCAAATTCTTCCATTCTTCCTTTTTCGGATTCAATGCCTTCAATCTGATTTTTAATAGTTTCACAGTCAATGTCTTCTTTTCTAGCTAGACTAATTGCCGCAATTGTATTGTATAGGTTATAGCTTCCAAGAAGATTCAATACTATTTGGCCTTTTTTGTTGACCTCAAATTCGAATTTCCCCTCTTCATTAATTCCAACATCTGTCACTGTGTAATCAGATATGGGATTTTTCACACCGCAATTTGGACAGTGGTATTTTCCTATATTTCCATAATGTATATACTCATACTCTAGTCTGGCTCCACATTTTGGACAGAATATCAAATCCTCAACGTGGGTGTTCCTTTGGGAAAAGTCGCTGTGATTTTTCGAGTAATATATCTTTTCATTATTCAAATCGTCAAAATATAGTGTTGACGGATCATCCCCATTCAAAATAAGTGTTGTTTCAGGTTTTATTGATTCATGTACGGAATTTATGGTATATTCTTCAGCACCATATTTGTCAAGCTGGCTTCTAAAAAAATTAGTTACTATTATGTAATCGGGGTTTATTAGTTTGCTAACAAGAGGCATTGCAGCCATATCCACCTTGAATATTCCCCAGTCATATTTGGCACATCCGTCATAAACAACGGTCTTGTGCTCTGATTTATCCATATTTGATTCAGTAACGTTTGAAATGACTGAATTGTCATGTTCTAGGATATGGTTAAGTATGTTGGTGGTTGTTGTTGTTCCATTTGTTCCTGTAACAAATGCTGTTTTTCCACAGTTTTCTCCGATTGTTTTTATAATGTTTTCATCTAGCACCAGTTCGGCTTTATTTTCCTTTAATTTGCATATTAAATTTCCAGCTAAAACTCTCATATTATTTTTCATTTTATCACGGCTTAATGTGTTTTAGCTTGATCATATACAGATTTGATAGTGTCCATATCAACACTAGTATAGATTTGTGTTGTTGATAGGCTGGAATGACCAAGTAATTGTTGGATAACCCTAATATCAACTCCGTTTTTAAGTAAATGTGTTGCATATGAGTGTCTTAAAACATGGGGTGTCACTTTTTTTGTAATCCCTGCCTTTTCACCATATTTTTTAATCATCAGTTGCACATATCTAGGAGTAAGAGGATTTCCCCTTCTATTTGTAAACAGATGTTTGCTGTCTGTTTTTCTTAGATTGAGATATTCTAATATTAATAGTTTAGCATTCTTGTCGAAAAGAACGACCCTATCCTTGTCTCCCTTTCCCCTAATCAATATGGTTCTTTCTTCAAAATCGATATCCTTCACGATTAAATTTACCAATTCTGAAACCCTCAATCCTGATGAGTATAATAAGGTTAAGATTAGCTTATCTCTTGATTTTATAATTTTCTGGTTTTCATTGTCACTTTCAGGGTTGTATGTGACTGCCTCAATCAGATCTTGGACTTCTTTTTCATTTAATGATTTTGGAAGTGATTTTGTCCTTTTAGGGGCGCTGATTTCATCTAAAAAGTAGATATGGTTAAATTCCAGGAATTTTTTGACAACAACTGTAACAAGATAAATGTAATTTTGAGTAACTTCCTTGTCCCTTTTCAGATGTTGGATATATCTTTTGAAAATTCTTAAAAATTGCCTGTCATCAAATAGCTTTTCCTCGTTTTGTAAAAACTTATAAAAGTTATTTATGATTGAATTATATGTTTTTATGGTGTTTGGAGAGTAATTTCTAATTTCCAGTTCAACCAGATAGTCATCTATCATTTCATCAAAATCGAAATAATCTAGAAGATGTATCTTTTCCCCATTTCTATAGACTGGAAACACTGGAATATTTTCTTGAGAATGGTTGTTTGAAGGTTTTGTTCGAATATACTCATCCATATTCTCACTAGCTAAAAATAAAAAAAGTTAATGGATATATTTAATCCATTGTAATAATTTGTAAATTGCGTGGTTTCTTAACAATATTTGCAGATTTGAAAGCTACGATCCTGTTGATGTTTTTGGTTGCGCAAATATCCACCAATCTTTGGCTTACAACACCGTCAAATATTATCAAGTCGATTTTTTCATCACTTTCTTTAAGTTCATTGTAGAGATTTTCGACTGCTACCTCTTTTGTGATGTTCAATGCTTCATCAAGAAATGCTGCGGTTTCTGAGTCTTCAAATTCCTTAAGCATGTCTTTCATTAAACTTACTTCGTCATCCTCTATAGCAGGTTTTTTCTCTTCCTTTTTCTTGTGATGGTATTTATCTTTCTTGTGATTGTTCTTTTTATGATGATGGTTGTTGTGCTTATTTTCATTATTTGGGATTATGTCCTCATGTGTTGCTAAAAACTGCTCTGTAGGAACTTTATCTCTTAAAGCTATTAAAACTTCATCTTTTTCAAGATCTTCAACTTCTTTTCCTTTTGGAGCTCTTGTAATGTAGTCCACATCACCAATTTGGAGCAATTCTTTTAAGATTAATTCTCCACCGCGGTCTCCGTCAACAAATGCAGTGGTGGTTCTTTTTTTACTCAATTCTCCAATGGAGCGAGGTACACTAACTCCCTCTACAGCTACTGTATTTTTAATGCCATATTTTAATAAGTTTAAAACGTCTGAACGTCCTTCTACAACAATGATTGCATCGGAGGTATGTATATTTGGTCCTGCAGGTAATCTGTCCTCACCATATTCGGAGATTTCATGTACGCGCATTGCATCTCTTACTTCCTCAATCATTTTGACGCTGGTTGGGCCAACGCTGTCAACCATGCTTTTATAGATTTCTTTTGCACGATTTACCACTTGCTCTCTTTTAACAGCCCTTACATCTTCCACTTTTAATGTGTTAATTCTTGCTTCACAAGGACCAACACGGTTGATGGTTTCTAGGGAAGCTGCAAGTATAGCGGTTTCAACTCTATCTAAACTGGATGGAATAACGATTTCTCCTTTTGATCTTCCACTATTTGCTCTCATCATAACTTGGATTCTTCCAATTCTACCAGTTCTTTGAAGTTCTCTTAAGTCTAAGTCATTACTAAGCAAACCTTCGGTCTGTCCAAAAACAGCTCCAACGACATCTGGTTTTTCAACAATTCCATTTGCATTAATCTGCGCATGAATTAAGTATTTGGTTGTTGTTAATTCTTCTCCTTTTCCCATGATTAAGCCTCCTTAGCTTAACATATTTAGGGATAATTTATGATTAAATAATTAAATTGATTTAATTCTTATAAATTATACGTAAATACAGTTATTAATTTATATAAAGTCATTATTTAATTTAAAAAGAGTTTATAATTATTATTTAAGGAGTATTTTTAGCTAAGGCTATAAAGATACTTTTTTTTTAGATTATTCTTATTGTTTTTAAGTAATTTATTTAATTTTAAGTATTCTATTTCTTTTATTAGCTTATAATCTCCTATAGTTTTTGTTTTGAATGATAAATGATAATAATAATTGTAATTTAACTCTAATTAATTAATATGTATTATTTTATAATACTTATTTTAATATATGATTAAACTAATATATAAAAGTTATATTAAGTAAATATTTTATATTTTGGAAGATAAATATTATATATTGAAATTTCTTAAACTGGTGAATTAAATGTCTAAAGATGTATTAGCTAAATCTAAATTAAATAATAATAAAAATATTAACAAAAAAATCGATATTCATGATATTACTTTAAAAGATGTTACTATTGATGATTTAGAGTTAGGTAAAAATAATTATAATCAATTTATCAATTTAAAAAATCTTTTAGATGGAATATCTTCATGTCAGCTCTCTGATGCATACAACAATCTTTTTAGAAAAACTGGTGTTGTAAAAGGATTGAAATCAATTAACAACTTGAAAGCTTATGGTAGGATTGCTACAGCTAAAACCAATTCTGATGATTGGGGAACAGGAATTGTTGCTATTCACGGATGTGAAAACCGGGAGATATTATTTATTGAATCTAGCAATACTGATTTGGCTATTTGGGGTGAACTCGCTTCAACTGACGCTAAAAATAATGGTGTTTCAGGTGTAGCCATCTATGGATCTGTAAGGGATATGGAGGCTATTCTATTTTTGGATTTTCCAATTTTTGCATCTGATTTTACACCAAATGCAGGTAAGCCATTGGCTTTGGGCACTATAAATGAAAATCTAATTATCGAAGGGGAAATTATTCGTCCAGGTGACTTCTTTTTAGGAGATAAAACTGGAGTCGTTGTAATTCCAGCATCATTATTCGTGCAAGTTATTAATGAAGTTCTTATGATTAAACTTTCTGAATTGGGAATTACTGAACAGTTAGATGAGGGCAAATCTTTAATGGAGATTACTGGTTTGATTAATCCTGCTGATTTGGAATAGTAAATTATTTAAAACAAGTATATTTTAATATATAAATGTTCCGATACATTTATATACTACTTTTTAGTAATATATAGTCTGTTGATACAATTATTTTTTTAGTCTGATTTTATGAAATTTTTAGGAAACAGTTTACATATTGCAAATTCTGGAAAGCTAATAGCAAGAGCTACTAAAACTCCAAATGCCGGAGGCATAGTTTTTGATAGCAATAATAATAAGATAGGCAAAGTTAATTATGTTTTTGGACCTACAAAAAATCCATATGTGTCTATTAGGTTATTCAAATCAGCTAATATTAAAAGAATTAAGAAAAACTATGGTGAAAAACTATTTGTATCAAGACCTAAACAGAAAAAATCTAAACGAAGGGGGAGAAGACCACGAAACAAAAATTAAAAGAAGCTCCTAAGGATGTACACGTTAAAACTGAAAAGGAAATCATGCAAGGTGACGTATACGATAAGGATAAACAAACAGTATGTCCTGAATGTGGATCTGACAAATTAATCGGCGATTATGAAAGAGCTGAAGTTATTTGTGCTTCATGTGGTTTGGTTATCGACGAAAATCTTGTTGATATGGGTCCTGAATGGAGGGCTTTCGACCACGAGCAAAGAGATAAACGTACTAGAGTAGGTGCTCCTATTACTTACACCATTCACGATAAGGGTTTAAGTACTATGATCGACTGGAGAAACAAGGATATTTACGGTCGTGACATTCCAGCTAGAAACAGGGCACAATGGTACAGATTAAGAAAATGGCAAAGAAAAATTAGGATTTCTGGTGCTACAGAACGTAATTTGGCATTTGCTTTAAGTGAATTAGATAGAGATTCCTCAAGATTAGGTCTTCCAAGAAGCGTAAGGGAAGCTGCATCCGTTGTATATAGAAGTGCAGTAGACAATAAACTTATTCGTGGAAGAAGTATTGAGGGTGTTGTGGCTGCTTCTTTATATGCGGCTTGTAGAAGATGTAATGTTCCACGTACTCTTGATGAAATTGCCGAAGTTTCAAGAGTAACTAAAAAGGAAGTGGGAAGAACTTACAGATTCTTAACTAGAGAATTAAATATTAAATTGCCTCCAACTTCACCTGTTGACTATGTTCCTAGATTTGCAAGTGAATTGGGATTGTCTGGAGAAGTTCAATCAAAAGCAATTGAAATAATTGAAAAAGCTATGGAAAAGGGTTTAACTTCTGGTAGAGGCCCAACTGGTGTGGCTGCAGCTGCATTGTATATTGCATCTGTTTTGCTTGGTGAGAGAAAAACTCAAAGGGACGTTGCTGATATTGCAGGCGTTACTGAAGTTACCATTAGAAATAGATACAAAGAATTAACAGAACAACTTGAAATGGGTGTAACTTTATAGTTCACCTTTTAAACTTTTTTTTTAATTAACTGTATTTTTCAATGCGATAGATCAATTCATTGATTATTCCGTTATTGTTTGTTTTTTTGATTTCATTTAATCTTTTTTGATATTTTGGAAGATTATCTAAGAAGTTTTTAATTTTTTTCATATTAATGCCTTCATTATACTGTCCAAATCCTAATTTTTCAACATAAAAACCATTCAGGACCTGTTCAAAGTTTCCGCTGGCAGGAATGCTGAATGTTGGCTTTTTAAGGTATAATGATTCACTAATGAATGTAAATCCTCCATTTGCGATGACTGCTTTTGAAGTTGATAAATCCTCATACAGCTGCTGTTCACTAAATTCCCTAAACTGCAGGTTTTCATCTTTTTTGGAGGTGTTAAATCCATATATTATGAAATTTTCATCTAATTTTTTAAGTTGGTTCACAAGCTTTATGTTATTGGAACTTGTCTGATAAACTACAATGTGATCCTCAACTGTTGGCTTTAGTTTTAGTATGTCCTCACGCAAAACAGGTGGATAGATCACCGCTCTTTTGTGGGGCTTTATTTTCGGATAGAAGAAACTTGTCAGAATGTGTATCTTTGGTTTTATGACATATCCTTTTATTATTGTTTTTGATTTAAGGAGAGCTGCCTTATGCTTTGGAGGGTAGTCAATTTTTGTTTGTGTAATCATATGGATGTTATCTAAGCTTATTAACGGAATTTTAAGAAGTTTAGAAACCATACTTCCATATATCTCGAAATCGGTAACGATTACATTAGGTTTCAGTTGCCTTGCTTTTTTATATAAAATCTCATATCCCTCTTTTAAGTTATGGGGATTGTTTTTTAAGGCATTGTAGAATGTTTTTCTGTTGGAAACCTGGTTGTTTTCATAAACGGTATTGAATCCGCCAATTTCATAAACATTGTCAAATTTTTCACTAAGGTAGCTGTATGCCCTTTCGCTTGTAAAAATATGGACGTCATATTTTTCCTTTATGGCGTCAATTATAACTCCACTTCTTATGGCATGCCCAAGGCCTTCTCCACAAACAGTATAGAATACGACTTTCTTGTCTCTGTTTGGTATTTTTAATTTCAATGGATATTGGGCATTTTTCAGTCTTTTTGTAGCCTTTTTAAAATCATTGTTACGTTTATCGAAATCCTCTTTTAATTTTATTATATTTTCAGATTCAATAGCTATTTCATCCAATCTTTTCCTGGATGCTCCGCTGGGATTTGAATGGCCAAACCCATAATTCAATGATTCGGCATCTGTTCTTTTTCCTATGAAATCGTTAAATGTACTTTTGCTATATTGGCGGGCAACTGTCAGAAGTCCTTCTTCTTCTAGCCTTCTTGTTGAAACACCTATTTTCGGTTTTCTAAGAACTTTGAATCTTTCTTTTTTTGCTATCCTTTCAATATAGTCTGTGTCTTCCCCGAAGGTAAGCTCTTCATTAAAACCGCCGAACTCGTCATGAAGTGATTTTTTAACAATTATTCCGTAACATCCTGCACCATGAGGCTTTATGCTTTCAACACTCATCATGAAAATGTTTGCGAAGGTATGTGTTATTTTATCCAAGGTTTTTTCGGACAATGGGGTCATTTGTGTAATTCCAATTCCCAAACGCTCCATTCTAAATTCATATAATAAATCATTTAAGTATTCGTCAGTTAGCTTTAAATCAGAATCTAAAAATAGAATGTATTCTCCTTGAGCTACTTCAGCACCCCTATTTCTACCAACTGCAGGCATGCCTCCATCAACCACGACACAACCGTAATCCTCTGCAATTTCGCGGGTTTTGTCAGTTGAGTTTGCATCAGCTATTATTACTTCATAGTCTTTAAAGTTCTGCTCTTTAATACTATCCAATAATACTGGAAGATATTCTTCTTCATTATATGTTGGTATTACAATACTTAAAATCATTAATTAACCTTTATAGATTTCATTAATTAAATTTTTTTCTTAGAAATATGAGTACCAATTCCACGATAATGTAAAGTGATCACAGGTATGATTCAGTTTTTCCGACAGTTCGAGTGTTAGGTTATGTTCATTTAAGGATGGGTCTATATGATAAACAATCTTGTCGCTACTTGCATTCACGTATGTTATTGGAAAGTCATCAGTTAGGTTAAGATTATCGTCCGGATTGTAAATGTCTACTTCGTAGTATTCAGGATTAGCTCCCCATATGGAAATGCTGATTCTCAAAAGGATTATCATCAAGCCGATAAAATAAGGCACTCCTCTATTTAAATAAAACTTTATCTGGGAGTGAGGTGTTTTCAAGTAATCCGGTTTATATTTTATGCAGGCTTTTATGAAGTTTTTTTGTTTAAATAGCTCTCCACAGAATCTTAAAATGTAATATTCATCCCAATATATGAAAATGGCTCCGAACAATCCCAGTGCCCCAGGAGTTCCCATTATTCCACCATCGAAAACTCCAATGATTAGTATGGTTAGGAAGAAACATAAAAGAATTTCAATTAGAGGTTCCCTTTTTTGAACAGAAAGGAATCCTGAAACAACCAATATTCCAATTAAAACCGCAACAGGAATGCTGAATATGCCGATATATGCAAATAGGCTTGTTGCAGTATTGATATTGCTTTCAATCAATGGCTTTATGGTGCTTGTTAGGAGTTCTCCCAAAACAGATTTAATAATATGGGAATGCAAGATGCTGGTTGTTGAAAAACTTGGCCTTATGGTTATGAATATTGTATTAATTCCAGTTCCAAGTCTCAAACGCAAATAAACTTCCAATAAAAGTCCAATTGCAAATAGCAACATTGCACTTATAATTGATATCAACAATAATTTATTGGGTTTGAATTTAATATCCCTAATTTTATATGCCTGACTTATTATCAAAAACAAGCCAAATAAAACGAAAAATAAAATGTCCTTTCCTTTTGATGATCCCATTAGAAATAGGTATGTTATGGGTCTGATAAATGGATTCAAGGCATCGGTTATAAATAGCAATCCACCAAACAATATTAGGATTACTCCCGCCAGGACAGTTTTATTGATTTTCATATTTAATTATTTATACACTTTTAAACATATAAATTAATAGTTAAATTTAGGTGATTATTATTTTTTCAATTGAATATATTATAGGACTTGCATTAATAGGAATCGTAGCAGGTTTCGCATCAGGATTATTGGGTGTTGGTGGAGGATTTTTAATTGTTCCTCTTCAACTATTCCTAATGGAATCAATAGACGTGGATCCAAGAATTTCAATGCTTGTAGCTCTTGGTACAAGTCTAGCCATTATTATTCCAACTTCAATAAGTGGAGCTTATAGGCATAGCAAATCTACAAGCAACATGGTCAAACCAGGTATAAAGTTAGGTGTTTTCGGTATTGTCGGGAGTTTGATTGGAGGACAATTAGCTTCAATATTGCCTACCGACATTTTGCAGTTTATATTTGGAATATTTTTAATTTGTATAGCTATATATAACTTCCTTACAATTAATAAAAAGGACAGCGAATCCAAAATAAAGTTTAATCTAATAAATGCTGCAATAATAGGTATTGGAATAGGAATCCTTTCAGGATTGTTAGGAGTTGGTGGTGGAATATTCGTCATTGTGGCTTTAACAGCCCTTTTAGGATTTGCCTTGGTAGATGCGGTTGGAATTTCCTCAGTCTACATATGTTTAACTGCAGTAGGTGGAGTAATTTCTTATATTGTATCTGGATGGGGTGTAAATCCGCTTCCTTACTCTGTAGGGTACATAAACCTTATCAACTGGTTTTTCATAGCTATCTGTTCAGTACCTCTCGCTTACTTTGGAGCTAACGTATCTCATAGCTTGCCTGAAAAAAGATTAAAACAAGTATTTGCAATAATTTTGGTTTATATTGGACTTAGAATGTTAGGGGTTTTACCTTAACTTCTCTTTTTTTATAATTTTAAGGTTTATTTTATCAGCACGGCAGTTCCATGAGCTATCACTTGGAATCTTCCCTTCGCCATATCAACCAATTCAAATTCTATTTTTAAATTAAGGACACCGTTTCCGCCTGCCTTTTCAATATTGTCTGCAAGATTGTTCAATGCATCATATTGGGCTATTTTAAATCTTCTGAGGAGGTCCTGATCTTCTTTTTCAAAATTTGATGAAACCATTTTCGCTCTTTTTTCAAAGGCACTGCTTCCAACAAAAGGACCGAAATATTGTTTAACTTCACCTTTTAAAGGGTGGGTGGTTGTATAGAAATAGAATCCTCTTTTATTTATAAGAAGACAGTTTTTATTTTCATTGTAAAATGTCTTTTTGCTTATTTTTACTGGAACAGGCTTTTTCAGAATCTTGTGGTAATATGCTTTTTTCAGTTTATAATAGGTTGCATCTGTTATTTTCTTGAAAAAACCTAAAAAATAGGAGATTATTCCTAAAATCACTACGATTAGGATGTAGTTTATTAATGTCGGCAGTGCCGCTTGCAATATTACAAGTGCGGAGCCGACTGTTATGACATTAAATCCCAGGGTAGGGTTAAATAATATGAAACCATAAATTACTGTCACAATAAACAGTATAAATGCGCTGATCGCTCCTATGCTTTCATGTAAAAATTTAAGGGCCAAATATGTTTCAACATAGCCTGCAACTAAAGGAGCAAATAGCAAACCAAGATTCCAACCGAAAATAGCTATATTAAAATATAAAAAAAATTGATATGTTAAAATTCCGCTTAAAGTACCGATAGCAATGAAGACTGCTGCTTTTCCTGCTTTTATCAGTTCCGGCTTTGAAAATTTTGATTTCATATTTATTCTATTTATAATTCACAGCGGTTCCATAGGCACTTACAAGAATTGTGTTTCCCATGGTTCCGCCCAGGTTATCATAAGAAATTGAAATTCCGATTATTGCGTTCGCTTCAAGTTTTTCAGCTTTTTCCTGCATACTTTGCACTGCAATATGTCTTGCTTTTTCAATTTCCTCTTCATATTTTGATGTTCTTCCTCCCACTACGTCACGAACTCCTGAAAATAGGTCTTTGTATACATTGGAACCTATTAATGATTCTCCTGTAACTATTCCCTTATATTCAACTATTTCTTTGTTGTCGATTGTATTGGTGGAGGAAAGTAACATTTAAACACCTATTTTAAAAACATCATTACTGCCCATACAATAATAAAGACAACTATTACGCCAAATAACACGAGTCTTGATTTTTTATGTTGGGCTATTTTTTGATCCCAGACTTTTTGACAGTCAGGAGAACAAACTAATTCATCTAAAGGTATTGGGGTTCCGCAAATTGGACAATGTTTATGTGGGTCTACAGCCATATTTTCACCATTTTAAATTTTAAAGAATTTTCTTGTTGTTTTTGTAACTTCTTCACCTAATTTTTCTGAATCTTCCCCTTTGTAATATGCTATTGTATTAAGGATATGTGGAAGATATTTAGGTTCATTTCTATTTTTCTTAGGTTTCACATCAAAGTTTTTCGGTATTAGGAATGGAGCGTCAGTCTCAATCATTAATTTGTCTGAAGGAATAGCAGTAACTGCTTTCTGCAATGATTTTCCTCTTTTCATATCACAAATCCATCCAGTAACTCCAATATGACAACCTAAATCAATGTAATTTTCAGCTTCAATTTTAGTACCTGTAAAACAATGGATAACAGATTTTTTAGCTATTTCCGGATGCCTTTCTAGTATTTTATACATGTCTTCATGAGCATCACGTTCATGTAAAAATAATGGCATGTCGAGTTTTTCAGCCAATTCAATTTGTTTTTCAAACCATTCTCTTTGAACATCCCTTGGAGAAAAATCCCTATTGTAATCAAGACCGCATTCTCCAATTGCTACAACGCACGGGTTTTTAGCTATACTTTCAAGTTCTTCAAGAGTTTTCTCGTTACAGGTTTTAGCATCATGTGGATGAACACCTGATGTGGAATATAATGTATCTGGAAATTTTGATGCATATTCGCTAGCTATTTGGCTAGAATTGACATTTGTGCCTGTTATAATGAATTTTGAAACGCCTGCTTTTTTGGCTTCCTCTATTATTTCCTCCCTATTTTTTCTAAAGGAAGAGTGCATTAAGTTAAGGCCTATGTCAATAAGATTTTCCAAATTATCACCTATTGTATAATTTTAGTTCCAATGTCTTCTCCATTTATAGCCTTTTCAAGATTTTCAGGTTCAAATCCATTAGCTATTATTGTTTCAAGAGAAGATCTTTTAATCATTTGAATTGCAGTCATATCAAAGATTTCATAGGTTCCTGCTTTGGTTTCCTTTCCACTTACAAGTTCAATCATTTCATCAGGAGTTATTTCTTTAATTAGTTCTGCATCTTCGTATTTGTTCGGATCTTTATCAAACATTCCATCAACGGATGTTAGGTTTATGAGTTTGTCTGCATTTACATATTCCGCCAGGATTGCTGATACGGCATCTGTACTGTGTGCAGGTTCAGTTCCACCCATAACAATGATTTTTCCGTATGCTGAGTATTCTGCAGCTTCTTGGAAATTATGTGGTATTCTTTGGTATGCATAGTCTCCAAGAGCAGATAATAATATTCTTGCATTGATTCTTGTAACTTCAATTCCGATGTCGTCACATTGTGCTTCACCAGCTCCTAAGTTACGAACCATACTTATATAGTCTCTTGCAGGTCTTCCTCCACCAACTACTACAAATAGTTCATGTTCTTTTGATAATGATTTTAATATTTCACTATATTCCTGGAATTTTGCATGGTCATATTCTTTTAAAAGAATAGATCCACCGATTGCAACAACTATTTTCATTAAATATTCACCTTATATATTTATCTCTTAGTTAATATTTAAATTTTAATTTTTTTAAAAGAAGTGTTTCAATTGGAAAAAGTTGTTCTAATCAGCTAAAAATAAAAAAAGAGGGAGAATGCTAGTTTTCAGCTTTCTTTCCAAAAAGCTTTTTACATTCTCTTATGAAGAGTTTTGCCCATCCAAATCCTATCATTGATCCGATGAAACTTCCTACGATTAATCCGGAATAAATTCCCATGTATCCGAGGCCCATAGCAATACCAAATGTATATGCCAGTATAACTTCACCTATCAATGAACGTATGACTGTAATTATTAATGATGTGGTACCTCTTCCTACACCTTGGAATATGCAACTTCCAGCCATACCGAAAGGCATGAATATCAGGAACAAACTCATTATTCTCATTACTTCTGCGATTTTATCAGTCAGATATGCTGTTTCTGCAGAGTATGAGAACAACAATGAAAGTTGCGGTGCAAATATTATCATGATTGCTCCCAATATTATGGATATTATGAATCCGACTTTTATGGTGTAAGTAAAACTTGTATTCATTTTCTTGTAATTACGAGCACCATAAGCAGCTCCTCCCACTGTTAAAAGAGCGGTTCCTAATCCCATAAGAGGTATCATTGCCATTTGGACAATTCTCATGGTTGCGGTATAGATTGCTACTTGTGTTGTTGTTGAAACAATTACAAGCATTGCATTTATACACATTACCAAAAGGGAAATAATTAGCTGTTCCGCAGTTGAAGGTATGGCGACTTTCAAAATCTCTTTTGTCACGTATTTGCTTGCCTTGAAATTGGATAGCTCTAAATCCATGTATGTGTCCTTTTTAATCCACATCCAGTAGAACATCACGATACAGGAAATTATGGATGATAGGATTGTTGCCCATGCAGCTCCAGCAATTCCCATATTTAATGAGTAAATGAATATTGGATCTAAAACTATATTCAATATTGCAGTAATTGCAATCGCTATTGTTGCTCTGTTAACGTCACCTTCTGATCTTAGAATTGCGGACATTACAGATGCGAATATAAATACAATCATCAATCCGAAAATTACGTAGGAGTAAGCCATTGCGTATTTCATTGTAGGTGCTCCTCCCATTATTGTAATGATTGTAGGAAGCAAAGGAATTAATATGATCGGTATTACGATACCTATTATTGTACTTATTAGAATTGAGTGAAGTGCAGCATTATTTGCCACTTGCTTATTTTTTGCTCCGATTGCTCTTGCAATCAATGAGTTTGCACCTGCACCAATTCCATTTCCAAGACCTATGATTATCATAAATAATGGTGTTATGAATCCTATAGCTGCTAAGGCATCTGCACCAAGACCAGATACCCAAATACTGTCTGCAAGGTTGTATAGCATAATCAATAACATTGATAATGCCATTGGGAGTGCTAATTTTCTAATAGCCCGTTTTGGTTCTCCCCTTATAACTTCAATATTTTTATGTGTTTCTTCTTCGAATTCATTTGCCTGAGCCATCAAAGCCCTCCATATTGATTTTTTTATTTATTTCCATTGTTTTGATTGCCACTTGTTTCATTATATCTTCAAGATTCTCTTTGGGAATATCTACCTGGGAGTATATTTCTTCCTCCCATTTCTTATTCGCTTCAAGAATTTTTTTAGCTATTCTTTCACCGTCTTTATTTAGGGTTAGAATGCATTTTCTGCGATTGTTTTCATCAGTTTCTTTTGAAATTAGGTTTAAATCTTCCAGTTTTCTAATTCCTCTGGCTACTGATCCCTTACCTATTTTATAGTGATTAGCTATATCATCCTGACATGCCCTATTATTGAATAATAAGTATATTAAAAATGCAGATTGGCCTGCATTAATCTCTTCATCTTCTAATACTTTGTTTAGAAAAAGATAATGTTGTTGTTTTATGAATGAAAAACAAGCAGTTAATGGAATATTGTTATTCTCTATGCTCATTGTATTCACTGATTTCTGTTTTTTATAAATTTTTAAATTTATATAATTACATTATTCAGTCACATATATAAATGTTGCCTATGCAACTGTTGTTAAAACAATTATTTAAAAAGCTACTGTTTAACTTTAAACAGTATTGTCTTTTCTAGAAGATGTTTAGAAAAAAAGTGTTGAAATTTTTATTTGTTTTAAAAAATAATGGAATGATGAAATTAGATTTCATCATAAGGTAAAGTTTTGTTTTCTGGATAAAGATATTTGTATATTAAACCAGCTACTAATGCACCTACTAAAGGAGCTACTATGAATAACCAAACTTGGCTTAAAGCTTGTCCGCCCATGAATAATGCTGGTGCTAAACTACGTGCTGGGTTTACAGAAGTTCCAGTTAATGGAATTCCCATAATGTGTACAAATGCTAAAGTTAAACCAATTACAATACCTGCAACGCCAGCGGTTTTTTCGGTTCTGGTAACACCAAGAACAGTAAATACAAATACAAATGTTAAAATTGCTTCTACTACGAATGCTCCGCCCATAGTTATTCCAACACTGGATGCAGATCCGAATCCGTTTTGACCGAGACCGGTGGTTAAGTATCCTCCAAGTGAAGGGCAGGAATTAATGAAGTAAGCAAGAATTGCAATTCCGATTATTGCTCCAATACATTGGAAAATTACGTACAAAATAAAATCTTTGGTATCCATTCTCTTTGTAATCCACATACCGAAAGATACGGCAGGATTAATATGACATCCTGAAATGTCTCCGATTACATAAGCCATTGCTACGATTGATAAACCGAAAGCAAAAGCGATTCCTAAATTACCGAGGATGTTTCCTGCTATTGCAGCACTTCCACATCCGAAAAGAACTAAAACTAAAGTTCCAATAAGTTCACTAATATACTTTTTCATTTTTTCATCTCTCCTTGTTTTTCTAAATAGTATTAAATTCTTTTACTTTTTAAACTTTATTATTTTTTTAACACGTTTTACTAATAGGTATACTAATAAAACAAGGATTATGATTGATAAAAATGGTAGGATGTCAATGAGTATGGATTCATTAGTTTTATCAAAGCTGTATGAACCTTCAAAATCCATATGCCTATAATCTGTATGGTTTGCAGTTATTTTTGCAAAATTATATTGGAGATCGTCGTAACTGAGGTATGCGCCCTGATAATTGATGTAGTCTGGAGCCTGATTATTTTCATCCATGTATTTCTTAACGATTCCACCCATTTCCATATACTGGTATATGGAGTAGGAGTCCTTTGCAAATATGGAATATTTTAAAGGGGATGATGGATTGTCATAGCTGGATGGGTTGTCAATACCATTTCCGTTAAGATAGGAGCTTGTTAAATAAAGCAATTGTGGAGCACTATAGCCGTTATATGTTTTATCGGCATCTATTTCTCCAGATGAGTACATTTCACTGCTTCCTTCAGCCATTTTGCTTACTGGAATCTTATGTGTCACAAGTAATGCTGAATTGGTTGAATCGCCCTTTTTAGGATTTTCAATTGCATTAATAATTTCTTCTGCAATATATTTGCTGACTTCATCATTATTTGTGTTTATATAGCCGTCAGGACCTGCATCCGGATATTTTTGAAGGGGTTGGATATATGAAACTCCAGATTCGTTCAAAAATTGTCCTGGATTGTTAATACCTGCAAATGTTCCGTTTGAATAGTTGTCGTCCCATGCCCTTCTTAGATTATTGGAGGTGTCCAAGTCAAAATCGCCACTGTTGATGTAAATGATTTGATCTGTGGTAACGGCTGCATATTTGGCCATAATATAGAAACTTCCAGCACAGCAAGCTCCTAAAACCACTCTCACATCGTCATTAGCTTCAATAGCTCTTGAACTTTCCCCAGGTTGGGGGGCATAATTGTCTACGGTAACTTTGATTTGTCCATTACTAAGTTCTTCAACATATTTGCTAATTGAATCAAGCAATGCCTTGTCTGCGTCGGGATTGGCAATATTGTCTGATGTTAGAAATACTGTGGTTGCAGATACGTCAGCTACCACCACATTAATTAGCAGAATTGCCAATATAAAAACAAAAATATTTTTTTTCATCAAGTTTATTTTATTAATCTTATATTATTTTAAATTTCGTAAACGGATTATTTTTTTGAATGGGAATATTTTATATTTTAATAGAATTTAATTGCTTTAAATCCAAAGTTTTAAATATTTAACTCATCTAAAAGATTTTTGGAGGATTTGATGATGTTATCTTTTATTTAAGTCAATATTGTTTTTTATTTGGAAATATTGGGCAATATTAGCATTGGAAATAGTGCATTTTTTATATCTTTGATTTTATAAAATTTCAAAGTTTAATAAGGTTAATCCATAATTTTATTTTAATTCATGCGTTATTTTTAAATTAATAATTCATGCTGAATATTTTAAGTAAATGCGAAGTAAATAAAAAGTTTAATAGCTATTTAATAACTCACGTTAATTAATTTAGATAAAAACGTCCTCAGGAGTTATTAATAATGTTTAAATCTAAAGATATAAGACATTTTATCCTAATTGTATTTATAATGTCCTCAATGGTTTTATTCGCCGCTTCAAATTCTCTTGCGGAGGATGTTGATGAAATTGGGGAAAATGCGATGGATAATTTGGAAATCATTGAAGAAAATTCTCAACAGCTTAATGTAAAGTCAAATAATATAGGAACATTTCAGGATATTCAAAATGCTATAAACGGCGCAAAAAACGGTGATAAAATTATTCTTGATAAGGAGGAGTATGTTGGAAATGGCCAAACAATAAATCTGGACAAATCAGTCAGTATTGTTGGCAAGGAAGGTATGAAGCCAATTTTAAATGGAAATAATTTGGAAAGAATCTTAAGAATAGGAGGAAATGGAGACAATCTAACTATTGAAAACTGCGAATTTATAAATGGATACTGTCCTAATAGTGGTGGCGGAGCAATTTATATTCTCGGATCAGATGTTGAAATCATAAATTGCGTTTTCAGAGAAAATGAAGCTAAAGCGGGAGGTGCAGTTTATGGAGATTACGTCAGGGTAGCAGTTCCCGACGCTGGAGACAATACAAAGGTTATAAACTGCACATTCTCTAACAATTTCGCTTATACTGCTGCGGGGGCATTAGGCCTTTATGGATTGAATAATGAAGTTATAGGATGTATTTTTGATTCAAATGAGGTAAACAATAGAAAGGGAAATATGGCAGAAACTTTTGGAGGAGCATTGCAATTGGGAAAGGATGAAATTAAAACCAATTCAAAATGCATAAACTCATTATTTACAAACAATAGTGCCATATCAATATTTCCAGAATTTTATTCTCATGGTGGTGCAGGATGTGTTAGGGATGGTGTTGAATACAGAAACTGTACTTTTATTTCAAATAAGGCAAGTCAGGGTGGAGCGTTAACATACCATTCCTCAGGAATCATCTCAGATTGTGTTTTTATCAACAATAGTGCATTTGAGTTATATGGTGGTGCATTAAATACAGGATATTTGACTTCCAACATGAATTTATCTATAATTAATTCAATATTCGATGGAAATTCCGCTCCTCAAGGAGGCGCATGCTTCTTAAATGGGGAATTTGTTTGCTTTGACAATTGCAGTTTGAAAAACAATATTGCAACTCATGAAGGTGGAGCAATATTTATTAAGGCAAAATCAACTTCAATCGAAGACTGTTTGTTTGATGATAATATAGCTTATATGAATGGCGGGGCATTATATATCAATGCAGACTTAACAAACATTCAGAATAATCAGTTTTACAATAACGAGGCTACTCCTCATTTTTTTAAAATAATTGATGGCCTTGGAGGAGCTATCTACATAAACAGTATTAATGCAGTCATTGATGACAATTCATTCAGATACAATGTTGCAAGAAACGGCAGTGCAATTTACATAGATGAAAATGCTGACAAGATTATCATAAATAATAATGAAATGTGCGAAAATCAAGCATGGGTTTATAGATTATCCATATCAGCTCCAGAAAACCCTATTTTATATGGTGAGGATGTTGAATTGAATTCTGTCATTTACGGAGGAAACAATATAGCTAATTGCTCAAACATCGGTGTTTCAAATGCAATTTACAATGCTGCAAATGTTCATAATATTGTAATTGACGGTGCAAACCCTGTTATGGGAGCAACCAACTCTGGAAAATTGTATCAGGACGATAGGGAGTTCAATACAAATATTTTATTAACAGTTGTTCATGAAGATGGATCTGTTGTCTATAACGACACATTATATTCTGATGTGGACGGTAAAGCAAGCATTAATTTAAAAAAGCTCAATGCTGGTAACTATAATGTATATTCCACCCATATTGAGGACAATTACTATAAGGGGATTTCAAATCAAACAACATTTACAATAATTCCAAATGCTGATGTTCAGATTTCCAAAATAGCTAACAACTCACAGTACAATTATAAGGATTTGGTTTTATGGAACTTGACTATTAAAAACAGGGGACCGAGCAATGCAACAGAAGTAGTCATAAACGATCTTCTTCCAGAAGGTCTTGTTTGGGTCTGGGACAATAGTGAAGGACAGTATAATCCCGAAACCGGTGTCTTAAGTTTATCAAAACTTGATGATGGAACTGGAATGAACTTGATTATTGTTACTCAAATAAACAAAACAGGAAATCTCGTAAACCATGCAAACATATCTTCAAATGAATATGATTATGATTTGGAAAACAATGACGCTTCAGAATCCATTTATGTAAATCCTGCAGCTGATTTGTGGATTAATGAAACAATCAGCAATCCAAATCCAAGTTTTGGAGATGAAATCACAATTTCAATAAAGGTAGGCAACGATGGTCCTGATGATGCTACTGGTGTTGTTGTGTCTGATTTGATTCCTGATGGTCTTGTTTGGGTTTCTGATGATGGTGAAGGTAGTTTTGATGCTGGTGTTTGGGATGTTGGTGTTTTGTCTGTTGGTGAAACCAGAACTTTAGCTATTGTTTGTCGTGTAAATAAGACAGGCCAATTTGCAAATGATGTTGATGTTTTTGGAAATGAATATGATCATGATTTAACCAACAATAATGATTCAAAATCCATTCATGTCGACAAAACTGTGGATTTGTGGATCAATGAAACCGTCACCAATCTGAATCCGAATTTCAAAGGCGAGTTAACTATTATCATTGAAGTTGGCAATGACGGTCCTGATGATGCTACTGGTGTTGTTGTGTCTGATTTGATTCCTGATGGTCTTGTTTGGGTTTCTGATGATGGTGAAGGTAGTTTTGATGCTGGTGTTTGGGATGTTGGTGTTTTGTCTGTTGGTGAAACCAGAACTTTAGCTATTGTTTGTCGTGTAAATAAGACAGGCCAATTTGCAAATGATGTTGAAGTTAATGGAAATGAACATGATTTGGATTTAACAAACAATTTTGATTCCAAAACAATAGATGTTGCTCCTGCTGCCGATCTTTCAATTGTAAAAACCGTTGACAACAAACGTCCAGATTATGGTGATGTGGTCAAATGGACAATAAAAGTTAAGAATAACGGCCCTGATTCAGCTAACAATGTTAAGGTTGCTGAAAAACTTTCAGAAGGATTGATGATTATCAATTATGATTCAACATCTGGAAATTATGATGTCGATTCAGGTATTTGGAATGTTAATTCAATCGAGCCTGGTTGCTCAGAATTCCTTAATGTATATTGTAAGGTAATTAAAACAGGCAATATTAAAAACGATGTTTCAGTAATTGCAGACGAGTACGATAATGACTTAACCAATAACAAGCATTCAGAATCAGTCTCATCCCAACCAACTGTTGATTTGGCAGTTGAAATTTTAGCCAATAATTCAAATCCCGATTATAAGCAGAAGGTTTTATTAACATTGATAGCTACAAATAACGGTCCTGATGATGCTACTGGTGTTAGTGTGGCTTACAATATTCCTGATGGATTAATATTGGTGGGAAGTGATGGTGATTTCGACAATGGATTATGGAACATTGGAAATTTAAAGGTCGGTGAAAACAAAATCCTAAACTTGGAATTTTCAGTCAATAAAACTGGTGACATCATAAATCATGGTGTTATTTCAGGAAACGAATTCGAAACCAATCTGGAAAACAACAATGGTTTAAACACACTTCATGTCAGACCTGCTGTGGATTTGGATATTTCAAAATCAGCATCAAAGCTAACATATTCAATTGGCGAATTTATTGAGTATATTGTTAAGGTAAAGAATAATGGGCCTGACAATGCTCATAATGTGGTTGTAGAGGATATTATGGATCAGTATATGCTTTTCAGTAGCTATTCTGCAGATGTGGGCATATTTGAAAACAACGGTAATTTATGGCATGTTGATGAACTGGAAAATAATCAGTCAGCTACTTTAATATTTAAAGCATTGGCTCAAAATGCTGGAATTGTTCTTAATAAGGCTGTTGTAAGTTCTGATGATTTTGATTTTGATGAGTTCAACAATTGTGTAGAATTGGGAGTTTCTATTGAAAATCTGATGGAAAATGTTTCAAACAAAACTTCAGAAATTCTCTATTCAAATTCTGATAATCCTTGTGGACACTTAATGGAAAATCCTGCTGCAAAAGCATATTTAAGTCATTTGGAGCTTGAAAAAACAGGATCTCCAATAATGATATTGATAATGTCCATCATTATTTTAATTCCATTTGGCTTTGGTTATTTTTCAAGAAAATAATATTGGATAGTATTTAATCTATCCATTTTTTAATTTTTTTAAAGTGGCCGAATTATTGAAATAATACTAAATAATTTTAATACTTTTGTTCATAACTATAAAAACTATTGACTCTTTTTACAATAATTTGCATACCTTTAAATAGAACTTCGTATAAATATTATATTGTAATAAGGATGTAAAGACTTATTTTTCTTATTATTTCGCAATTTTCGTGGTGAAAAATATGGTAGATTTTGAAGAACAAGAAACTAATATTGAAGAAACCGAAGATATTGTAATGGAAGAATTAGACGAAGACGATGAAAAATTGCCATTTGCAAAAGCAGAGGTCGTCCGTTTAATGAAAGAAAATCTCGACGATGACAAAATGATAAGAGAAAGAGTAAAAGTTGAGATGAACAAGTTTTTAGGTGAAGTTCTTAAAAATGTATGTAAACAATTAAACGAATATCCATATACTACTATTGAATATGAGATGTTAAAAGAATCAACTTATCCATATACTAACATTGAAAGAATTAACCAAGAAAAAGAAAGAATTTTATTACATTTGGAAGCTATTAAAGCTGATTGTAACGCTTTAGCTATGGACGTTAAGAAAACATTAAAATTAAAAGACGTAGTTGAAGAGGATGACTTTACCATTAGTTTAGTAGCTGATGATGAAGAAGAATAGACTCTTCATTCATCTTCTATTATTGTAAAACCAGTTTTCAATTCTTTTAATTCCTCTTCAGGAATTTCTTCTATTTTTACATTGTCACTTACGATGTTACTTTGGCCGAAAGGGTCATAAATTATTAAAGTGGCTTCTGATGTTCCATCACTAAGTGAATCTAATTTTTCTAGAACTAGCTTTGCATTTTTTTGAGCTTCCTCTTCAGAAAAGAGATTCAATGCTTTTTTTGTTGCATCCTTGAATCTTGTTATTATTCCTTCAACATTTGTTACGTATCCCTCTGATTTTGGACCAGGTTCCACCTTCACTCCAAGTTCTGGAATGCTTACTGTTGCAGACTGGGATCTTACCACACGCACTGATAAATTATCTTTGTTTATGTCTATGGTATATTTTGCTGGGTCATGTTGTTCTAGAGCTATAATGTCATTGTGTTTAAATCCACATTCATCACAAAGAATTGTTGTTTCAAGCACTTTTCCGAAATGAGGGATTTCAATTTCTCTCATTATGGATTTGGCTTTATTTTCAGCTCCACAGGCAGGACAATTTATTACCATTGAATTTATTTCATCCATATCTTTTCCTCCTATTTTTTTCAATTGATATATATTATTTAATTTATTAGGTTATAAAATCACCATATTTAATAATAATAAAAGTTATAAATATATCTTAATTATAATTTTATAAATTATTCGTTGATTCCAATAATTATAATTATTTATTTATAAGGTGTGATAATTTTGTATTCAGTAAAATCAGTAAAAGATCTTCAAAATCTTAACCCTTACGTTATAGTTGGATGTGGGGGTGGTGGAGAGAAATTCTCCAACCTTGAGGGTATTGAAACAGTAGGTTTCATTGATGATGATGAGAGAAAACAAGGCAAACCGTTCTGTGGGATTAAAGTTTCTAGCAGTCTTGAAGAAGCTTTAGAAGACAATGACGCTAAATCCATTGCAATAATGATTCCTATTGGAGCTGAAGGAGCAGCACTTAAGTATGCTGTTCAGGCTATTGATGCTGGTTTAAATGTAGTATGTTCATTTAGATCCCTCCCGGTTGCGGACAATTCATCTCTAGTCAAATTTGCTGAATCAAAAGGCGTGGAAATTAAGGAAATTAGTCCAAGATTAGACGTGGTTAAGGAAATAGCTGGCGTAGCTCCAGAAAAATCCTGTGAAGTTTTACCTAAAATTTCCTATACTCCAAAGGCAAAGGTTGTTTTTGTTGGAGGTACATCTCAGGAATGTGGTAAAAGGACCACCACCAAAGCTTTAGGTATTGAAGCTGAAAAAAGAGGATTGACTTCAGCCATTATTTCCACTGATGAAATGGGAATTGAAGAACCAACCGATTTTAATTTCAGAGCAGGAAGTTTGTCTGTTATGGATGTCCCTGCAGCTATCTTAAGCGCTATCAAATTCGTTGAGGAATCTAAAAATCCTGATATCATTTTTATTGAAGGTCAATCCAGTTTGACTGAAAAAGGAAATCCTCATCCAAGAGGACTATCTGCATCAATCTTGATAGGTTCTGCACCGGATGCAGTTATTGTTGCACACAGACCAAATCACCCTTATAGAGAACCAAGAGGAATTCCTGATGAAATTAAGGCTATTGAAGCTGTTGAACCAACTAAAGTTGTAGGTATCTCCATCAATCTTAGAAATTCAGATTTAGAGGATATGGATGAGGAATACTTCGAAGATAGATATGACTTACCTACTCAGGATGTTTATAATAATGGTGCTTCAAAATTATTGGATGCTATTTTTGATTATTTAGGGGACGATTAATATGAGTTTTATGAATGCTTTAAGAAGAAGTTTAGGTTTTGAAGAGACTGAAGAAAAAAGTAATAATTTAGCACCATCTTATCCGATTTCTGAATATTATGATGATGATATTGAAGAATATACCATTGAGCCTGAATATGAATACTATTCTTCAAGTTATGAAATATTGTTGCTTAAGCCAAAAACAATCGATGACATTAACTACATCATCGATCAGATAATCGAAGAGAAAAATCCGGTAATTGTTGATTTTGCTTTTATTGAAAAAGAAAGTCCAGCTAACTTTAAATTAGCTGCCGATAAGATTAAAGATATGAGAAATCAGTTTGGTGTAGAAGCAATACTTCTTTCACGCACTGAAGATAAGAATTTGATTATTATCTCTCCTGAAAACATAAGTTTGGTTAGAAAATAATCATATATTAAAAAATTCCTTAGCATTTTTAAATGCTACTCTTTCTATTTTTTTATTTTCAAATCCCTGTTTTTGCAATTCCCTTACTGTTTCCGGAACTGATAATGGGTTTGAAGGCATGTTGCTTATATCGCTGTTTAACAAAAATCTGTCAAATCCGTATTCGTTTAAAATAGCTATCGCATCTTCCTTTTCCATTTTTTGAGGTTGGACTGTAAGGCCTAAGGTATAATCCCTGTCAATAACATCTTCAACAACTGCAGGATTGATATGGTCAATCACAACTAATTTTTCGTCAATATGTTCTGGTATTATTTCGTTTATGACTTTTAACACTTCAGCTTTCTGTTTGCGGGGTGTGTGGACGATTACTTTGGTTTTTGTTTCATCACCAATTTCCAATTGTTTTTTGAATACTTCAATTTCATTGTCAGTCAGGTTTTCAAGGCCTATTTCTCCAATGGCTACGATATCTTTGTTTTCAATCCATTTGTAGAGATTTTCATATATCAGTTCAGGTTTGACATCACAGTTTGATGGATGTATCCCTAAAGCTACTTTCAAGTCAAGGCCATACTTTTTTGCTCTTGCGGTATCATAGTTTAATATTTTTTCTAAATGATTTAAAAGAACAGTTTCATTAAATAAATCATAAGGATAAAAAGCACAAGTTATTGCACTATCTATTCCACTTAAATACATTTGTTCGAAATCTTCACTACTTCTTGCATCTGCATGTATATGTGTGTCTATCATTTTCATAACCTTTTGATTTTCTATATTGTTATTTTTGTTTTCTTTGTTTTTTAAGTTTCTGTGATTTTACACACAGTCGCACTTTGAAATTTTTTATATTTTTTCTTAAGGATAACTACTAGTAAAGTATTACTCATTGGTGGTTTTGTGAATAAGAAAAATGAAGAATATTTAGAAAACTATGAACATATTTCTGATGAAATAAAACATATAACTAATTCGATAGTCAGATTGCAGCTACTGTTCAGTTTATTTGAAGGCAATAAAAGCATGAAAGAACTCAATGAAGACACTGGCCTAAGTTACAGCTCCATTTCTTCAAACATTCATCTTCTTGAAACAAATCAATACGTCAAAAGGGATGATAACCGCTATTTTCTATCAAATGTCATGAAAATATATATTAGGAACCTGATGGAGTTTAACAAGACCATCCATATTCTTCAGGAGTTCTTCAATTTATTTGAAAATCATAAGGTTAGGAATATCTCAATAAATTCCATATCTGAATTGTGCATGGTTGAAAACAGCAAATTATTGGAATCTAGTGGAACCAATGCATATAAGATTAATAAAGTCATTTTGGATGCTGTTGAAAAATCAGATTCCATCAAAGCAATTCTTCCAATCAGCTTTCAGGACTTAAGGGAAAAAATAGAGGAATTTGCAGCTTCCGACAAAAAGGTTGAAATCAAGCTGTCTCATGATATTTTTGATGATTTCACAAGAAATATCGATCTGGATTTGCCCAATGTCAAGATTAAGGAATTCAAAAACGATTTTAACTTTTTACTGATACTGGCCAATGACATGATGATTTTCGGCCTTTATAGGAAAGATGGTAGTTACGATCAAAACAGGATAATGGTATCGAAATCTTCTGAAGGTTTAAAATGGGCAAACAAGCTGTTCAATACAATTTAAAATATAAAATGTAAATTTGTGCTGATTCAATGAATTCACACAAATTTTATTATTTTTTTTAAAAAAAGTAGTTGGAAGAATGTGATTCTTCCCTTATTTGTAATAAGCTTCAAGATATGGGCTAATTTCATCAATAGCTATTCTTTCCTGTTCTTCAGTATCCCTGTTCCTGATTGTTACTTTGTTGTCTTCTAAACTATCAAAATCAACAGTGATAGCTAAAGGAACACCGATTTCATCGGCCCTTGCATATCTTTTACCTATTGTTCCAGTTACTTCGTGTTCTACAGTGTAGCCCTCCAATCTGAGGCTGTTGGTAATTTCTTCTGCAATTTCACGAGGTCCTTCCTTGTTTACTAAAGGATAAACCCCTACCTGAACTGGAGCTACTTCGTTTGCAAACTTAAAGTATTCTTTATCTCCATCGTGGAATGAATGGAGAAGTGTGCAGTAAACGATTCTATCAATTCCAAAGGAAGGTTCGATTACATGTGGAACAATCTTTTCACCGGCAATTTCCTCTTCAACCTCTTCAATTATCAAGAGATCTTCTGGAACCTCATATACGTTGTCTAATTCAACTACATATTTTCCGTTTTCTTCAAGGCTTTGGATAATCTCATCTGCGTCTGCTTGTTCGATGGCCTGTTTGACTTTTGGGGAATCTCCTTTGAAGACAGGTCCGAATTTTGAAAGGTTAGGTTTCACAACTGTTTTCTTAACGACTTTAGGTTCATCATATTCAATGAAAACATTCAAATCGTCATTACTGAATTTAGTGTGTGAAGTTAGGTCATAATCTCCCCTATCGGCAATTCCTATTATTTCAACCCAGCCATACTTGTCAGTCAAACATTCTACATCCCAACAGTCAAGAGCATAATGGGCCATTTCTCCAGCCAAATGTTGTCTGAATCTTAAAACTTCATCAGGAATTCCAATTTCATTTAAAAACTTTTTAGCTAAGTATAATTGATATACGAGCATTTCATTAGCTACAATTCCCTGTTCCAATGCTTCGCCTGCTGTAATTTTAAGAGGTTCCCCTCCGGTTTCCTGAACTTCCTGGGAATTCAGGTATAGGATTTCATCCTTGATCTTGTTGAATTTAGGGGTTGTCTTGTCTTCAGGGTTTAGGAAAATTTCTGCTTCAGCCTGTGTAAACTCCCTAAGTCTGATTACTCCCTGTCTTGGTGAAATCTCATTCCTATATGCCTTTCCAAGTTGGACTGCACCAAACGGAAGTTTTCCTCTAAAGAATCTTTCAAGTCTTTTGAAGAGAATGAATATTCCTTGAGCGGTTTCAGGCCTCATGTAACCTACTTTATCTCCTTTTGCTCCAATCATGGTTTGGAACATCAAGTTATAATTCCAAATGTTGGCTAGTTTTCCACCACATTCGGGACATAGGATATTGTTTTCAACAACAATCTGATCAAGCTCTTCATTTTCCAAACTTTCAACATCTTCTCCAATTGCATCTTCAATGATGTGGTCAGCTCTAAACACTTCTCCACATTCTTCACATTTGGTCATTGGATCAGTAAAGTTGTCAACGTGTCCTGATGCCTTTAAAACTTCTTTAGGCATTACGGTAGGTCCTTCGATTTCGTAAAATCCTTCTCCTGAAACGTATTGCTTTCTCCATTTTTGCATTATGTTGTTTTTTAAACTTGCTCCAAGAGGTCCATAATCTGTAAATCCGGATACTCCAGAATAAATTTCAAAAGATGGCCAGAGAAATCCTCTTTTTGCACTAATGTTTGTCATTTTATCATGATTCATGGTTCATTCCTTCTTTAATTCATAATCTTGTTTAATTCTACTGCTTTCTGGTTTTACTTGACCCATATACTTACTATTTCTTGTTGGGTGTCCATAAGGTATTTCAGATGGGGTTGTCATGGTTTCAAATACTATTTGACATACTCTTTGGCCAGGGTATAATGCCACTGGCATGGCTCCGATATTTGAAATTTCCAAAGTAATTTTTCCTTCAAAACCAGGGTCGATAAATCCTGCTGTAACGTGCATGGTCACACCAAGTCTTCCCATGGAAGAACGGCCTTCTACTCTTGCTACAAGGTCATCTGGAACTTTAACGTATTCGTTTGTTGTAGCCAATGCAAATTCATTGGGATGAATAATGAAAGCTTCTCCAGGTTCAACAACGGTAGATTCCATATATGATGCAACATCTTCGGGATCTTTCGGATCAATATATGGTTTTCTAATAACTTTAAAAACTTTAAACTCATTTCCAAGCCTCATATCTACGGAAGATGGTTGAATTTGCTTTTCATCTTCTAAAGGTTCAATCGCAATCTTACCTTCCTCTAGATATTCTTTTATGGTTTTATCACTTAGAATAGTCATTTTATTCCTCTTGATTCATTTTTAATCTTCTTAAAATACCTTTTAATGTATGTGCTTCACGCCCAGTAATAAAAGCGCGATTTATAATATTTTTAAATGATCTTAATCCAGTTTTCTTTTTGTGGTCTGGAATTGGAAGAGCATCGATGATTTCCTCCATATCTTTAAGCAGATATTCCTTTTCAATTGATGTGCTCTCTTCAAGACCTTCAACTGGAAATTCATTTCTATTTTTAAACAGTTCATATAGAATAATCGCTGCCGCATGTGAAATATTCATAATTGGATATGTTGGGTCGGTTGGAATGCTTACGGTTATGTCACAGCTTTCAATTTCTTTATTTGTAAGCCCATTTCCCTCCCGTCCAAAAATGATGGCAGTATTGTTATTGGGATTCAACTTACGGCCTAATTCTTCAGGTTTTATTGGAATTCTTGAAAGATTATAGCTACCTCCAGCAACTCCTGTGGAAGCCACTTTAAAATCAATCCTCACATTTTTGTAGAATTCATCCAAGCTATCAAAAATCATTGCATTTTCAACTATGTGCTGAGCATGCATTGCCTGATAAAATGCTTCCTTCTTAAGTTCAGGAGGATTAATCAATACTAATTTTGAAAGTCCGAAATTGGCCATTGTTCTTGCAAGAAAACCTATGTTTCCTGGAGTTTCACATTCAACAAAAACTACATAAATATTACTTTTAAGTTTTAATGATTCTTCATCAGGATTGTCTTTAAGGGTTATGGAGATTTCCTTGCCACTGGATTGTGATTTCTTTTTTGCTTTTTTTGTAGAAGTTTCCTTCGCATCAGTTTTTTCTTCATTTTCATTTTTTGATGAGTTTAATTCATGATTCACAACTGACTGTTCACTAACTGCAGCATCTCCCATTCTTACACTCCCTTTCTATTCATATGCCTTTTGCAATAATTCTACAAGGTTCATTGATTTAACGTCAACTTCTTCGTTGTCAAGACCATCCTGAAGGTTCAACTGGCAAAACGGACAAATTGTGATTACTGCTTCTGCACCTGTATCGTCAATCATCTTAGCCTTTTCAGATGACAATTTCAAGGCTATTTCAGGTTCTCCGGATTTTATTCCACCACCAGCACCACAGCATTGACAAGGATGTTTCATTTCTACAAACTCAACCCCTTTCATATTTTCTATGATTTCTCTTGGCTGGTCTTTGATGTTTTGGCCTCTAACTAAGTGACATGGGTCATGCCAGGTAACTTTCATATCCAATTCATTCATCTTGTCATAGTCAAGCTTATCCACTAAAAATTCACTTATGTCCATCACATTAAGCTCGGATCCATATTCCGGATGTTTGTTTTTAAGTGTCGCACCGCATCCTGCACAGACAGTTATTACAGTATCGTAATCAGCAAACACCTCTTTATTTTTATCAACCAAATCCTGAACGGCCTCGGTCTGTCCGGTATTGATCAAAGGTGATCCGCAACATACCTGCTCTTGAGGAATGTCAACCTCTATTCCATTGGCTTCAAGAACATCCATTAAGGCATAGCCTACTTCAGGCAATTTTTTATCCATCATGCAACCGGTAAATAAAGCCACTTTAGGTTTTTCTCCTTTTTTATTGGCTTTAATTTTGTTGATTTCCTCTACAAAGCTTTTGTCACTTACAACTGAACGGTTGGTTTTTTGGATATTTTCCTTGAACTTGACATGTGCCGGAAGAGGCCCTTCTCCTTCCTGACAGGCCTTTTCTCTAAATTTGGTAATTGCATCTCCAAAGGTGTTTATATTTTTAGGACAAACTGATTTGCATTTTCCACAGCTTGTACATTTGAACAGGCCTTCCTCCAGACTTTCCCTTAGCCTGTCATCCATGTCTCTTGGGTCCTTGTCAAATTTAGAGAGATATCTCATTATGTAGGGTCCGCCGTATTCATCTTTAAAGTATTTGACGACAGGGCAGGTAGAAAGGCAGGAATGACATTCAATACAACCTCTGACCTTTTTAGTCTCTTTAATGTCCTCACTGGTAATTGATTCATTGAAGCATTTATCTTCGTGTTGAGGAATTAGATTTAAATGTATGTCCTTTATTTTCTGTTCAATTTCACTTTTATCGACAATCAAATCCTTAATCACTGGAAAGTCAAGTGGCTCAATCAATGCTCCGTCCTTTATTTCTTTTTGGCATGCAAGAGCCCCATTTCCATTGAATTTAATAGCGCAAGATCCACATTGGCCTGCACGACAAGATTCCCTATAGCTAATGTCAGCATCGTATTTTTCATTTATTGCTTTAAGAGCATCCAATACTTTCATTCCAGGTGTTTTTTCAATTTCGTAGCATTCAATATGTGGTTCTGAGTCTACTTCCCTATCAAATCTAGACACATAAACTTTTATCATTGCATTACCTCATGTGTTAAAATTCATAAAATCAGATTAAAAAAAATACATTTATATTAATACAAAACTATTATATAATATATTAATCATTATTAATAAATTTTAATTTTATCAAGTTTTATTGTAATTAATTTGAGGAGAGATAATGAATTTAAAAGAATTAGTAACAGGAAAAAAAGGAGATAAGCAATTTCTGTTAGGTAATGAGGCTGCTGTAAGGGGAGTAATCGAAGCAGGTCTTTCTGTAGCGGCAACCTATCCGGGAACTCCTTCCTCTGAAATTGGTAATATTTTATCTTTTCTTGCAAAAGATGCAAACATATACTTTGAATTTTCAACTAATGAAAAAGTAGCAATGGAAGTTGCAGCTACTGCAGCTGCATCAGGGCTTCGTTCATTTACTTTTATGAAACATGTGGGTATGAATGTGGCTAGCGATTCGTTCATGACTACTGCATACACTGGTGTTCGTGGCGGAATGGTTATTTTAATTGCAGATGACCCTTCAATTTTTTCATCTCAAAACGAACAGGACAGCCGTCATTATGGACATCTGGCTAACTTGCCTGTTTTGGAACCTTCAAGCTGTCAGGAAATCAAGGACATGGTTAAGTATGGTTTTGAATTGTCTGAAAAGGTTCAGTTGCCTGTTATTGTAAGAACTACCACACGTGTTTCCCACATGAGGGGAATTGTGGAATTCGGTGATGTTGAGGATAATTCCAGCAATGGGGAAACTCATTGGAAGAAGGGAACATTTAAAAAGAACCCTGCACAGTTCGTGCCTGTCCCTGCATTTGCCCAACAGATGCACATTGATTTGCTTGAAAAGATGGATGAGGTCAAATCCATTTCAAACAAGTCAGATCTAAATAAGCAAACAAATGATGCAGGTTCAAAGATTGGTGCAATAGCTTCAAGCAGTGCATTCAACTATGTTCATGATGTTGTAAATGTAAATAATTTGGATATTGACGTCTTCAAGGTGGGATTGTCTAACCCTACTCCTGACAAGAAGCTGGTGGAATTCTTGAAGGATTTGGATGAGGTCTTTGTTGTAGAGGAAGTGGATCCTATCCTTGAAAAGGAAGTTCTTATTGTCATAGCCCAAAACAATTTGAATGTTAAGGTTCATGGAAAGCTTGATGGAACATTCCCTATGTATCATGAGTTCAATCCAAATATTGTTAAAGACGGATTCAACAAATACTTGCATTTCTACGAAAAGGAAGAGCCAAAACTAACTGATTCTTTAAAGAAATTAATCTCAGAAATCCCAAACAGGGCTCCTGTCCTATGTTCAGGATGTCCTCATAGGGCAATGTATTATGGAATCAACAAGGCTGCTGAAGAGCTTGGAATTCCTAGCGAGGATATGGTTTTCGCATCAGATATAGGATGTTACACTCTTGGAATTAACCCTCCATACAATGCAGCAGATTATCTCCTGTCCATGGGGTCAAGTGTCGGTGACGGCTGCGGTTTTTCAGTAGCTACCGATCAGCATGTGGTAAGCTTCATTGGAGATTCAACATTCTTCCACAGCGGAGTATCACCTTTGATAAACGCTGTCCACAACAAACAGAATTTCGTTTTAACAGTTTTGGACAATAGGATTACTGCCATGACAGGTGGTCAGCCAAATCCAGGAATTCCTGTTGACGGTATGGGTGATGAGGCTCCTGAAATCTCAATTCGTAAATTGGCTAATGCTGCAGGAGTCAAGTTTGTCCGTGTCGTAAACCCTCTTAACTTGGAACAGGTAATCAAGACATACAAGGAGGCATTGGAATTTGATGGTGTGGCTGTTATCATTGCTAAATCCCCTTGTACATTGATTAAAGGATTCCCGAAAAGGCCAACAGTTCAGTTTGATGAACGCAAATGTAACCAGTGTAAGAAATGTTCACATGAATTGGCTTGTCCTGCAATATCATTTAAGGACAACAAGATAGTTCTTGATGGGGCAATGTGTAATGGATGTAATATTTGTGTTCAGGTTTGTAAGTATGGAGCTTTAAGTGCAGGAAGGTGAGAAAATGGCAGAAGATAATTATAGTATGTATATTTGCGGTGTAGGAGGACAGGGAATTATTAAAACCTCAGTAATTATTGGTGAAGCCGCAATGAATGAGGGACACAATGTGGTCATGAGTGAAATTCACGGTATGTCTCAAAGGGAAGGTTCAGTATCCACAGAATTGAAGATAGGTGATTTCGACAGTTCAATTCTTCCGGAACATAGTGCTGACATGATACTTTCATTCGAACCTATTGAACTTGTAAGGGCATTGGATAAAGCAAACAAGGACACCAAGCTTGTTTTCAACACATTCCCTTTAATTCCAAGTTCCGGTGACAAGCCTTATCCAAAAATTGATAATTTGATTTCCATTCTCAAAGAAAACTACAACAACGTGCTTCCGATTGAAGGTAATCAATTGGCTATTGATGCGGGAAACATAGTTTCTTTAAACATGGTGCTTTTAGGTGCGGTTACTGCAGATGACAATTTCCCGATTTCAAAAGAGTCCGTAATCGATGCAATGAAAAACAACCTGAATCCGAAGTTCCACGACCTTAACCTTAAGGCCATCGAAAGTGGATATGAGTGGATTAGAGGTTAATGTTTTTATGGTTGGATTTAGATAAACATTATATGAGTAATAATACAGGGGATTTAAGATGAGTTATAAAATCGATAACGCTATAATAAAAAAAGACAGATTAGGTAAAATTACTTTAATCGATCCACAAAGGGTTTTTGATAATGAGGAAGCATTTGTAGCTATTAAAAGTGATGATTTAATCACAATACAACTATTAATCAACAGTATCTTAAACAACGACTTCAAAAGATGGAGGGAAATTACCCAATTTTCAGATAGGGATACTGTTAAAAGCTTGTTTGTGCGTTTAGGCTATACAAAGGAAGACATAGCTCAAATGTTAAATGAACTTTAAACACGTTTGGAGATTCAATTTTGCCTGAATACAGATTGTCCAAGCAGATAGGCGAAATCCGTTTTGAAATGTTTGCAGACATTTTTCTGGACGATGACGGCAATATTGAAACTCATGAATTTTACAATGATGTATATTGGTGTGAAAATCCCTGTGAAATAATTTACGCCAATATCTATTGTGACGAATCAAAACAAGAGGAATGGAATCTTTTTTCTAATAGCATAGCTGCCTTATTTGAAAATAAGGATTTTTTAAAAAAAATAAAAAAGTTGGAAAATGTCAACGATTCTTTCTACTTTAGTGAGGAAGAAATAGATGTTGTCCTCACTGAGGAAGACTGACTATAATTTGTCTATATCTTCTTGTTCAAGAACTTTAATGCCATTTTCTTTAAATAATTCAATTGCTTTTTCTATGTTTTCAAGTCTTATTACAACAATCGCTTCATCTATTTTTACATTTGAAAACGCATAGATGTATTCAATGTTGATTTTACCGTCGTTCAATACTTCCAATGTGGAATTTAAACCGTTTGGTTCATCAGGAACGGTTACAATAACCACATCATTTTCACGAACAATGAAATTGTTTTTCTCAAAGCTTTGAACAGCCTTAAAATTATCGTCAACAATCAATCTTAAAATTCCATATTTTGTAGTGTCAGCTATTGAAAGAGCATGGATGTTAATATTTTCTTCTCCAAGGATTTTGATAGCATCTCTTATTCTTCCTTCTTTGTTTTCTAAAAATACAGAAATCTGTTTTGTACTCATTTAATCACCTATTCAAAGTTTCTCTCATCAATAACTCTTACAGCTTTTCCTTCACTTCTAGGCAAGCTTTCCGGTTCGCAGATGATTACCTCTGCTCTAATTCCTGTTTCACTGCGTATTGCATCAAAGATCTTTTTCTCTACTTTTTCCATTTCTTTTACTTCATCTGAGAATAATTCTTTTGTTGCTTCAACTTTTACTTCAAGCACATCAGTCAATTCAGGTCTGCTTACGATAATTTGATAGTTTGGAGTTACTCCTTCAACTGTAAGCAATGCTTTTTCGATTTGGGATGGGAAGACCATTACTCCTTTGATTTTTAACATGTCATCGCTTCTTCCAGTGATTCTTGTCATTCTTTTGGTGGTTCTTCCACATGCACAGTCACCTGACATTAATGAGGTTAAATCTTTTGTTCTGAATCTGATTACTGGCATTCCTTCACGGGTAAGTGTTGTTAATACGAGTTCTCCTTTTTCATCGTCTCCAAGAACCTCTCCGGTTTCAGGGTCAATGATTTCAGGATAGAAATGATCATCTGATATGTGGATTCCGTCTTGTTCCAAACATTCCTGAGCAACACCAGGTCCCATGATTTCAGTTAATCCGTAGATGTTCAATGCTTTTAATCCGAGGGTTTCTTCAATCTTGTCTCTCATCTCTTCGGTCCACATTTCAGCTCCGAAGATACCTGCCTTAAGATTGATGTTTTCTAATGGAATTCCTGCTTTGTGGAGGCTTTCTCCTAAATACATAGCGTATGATGGTGTACAAGTTAAAATATCACTTTGGAAATCCTGCATGTTAGTTAGCTGTCTTTGTGTATTTCCGGCAGACATAGGTACGGTCATAGCTCCGAACCTGTATGCTCCATGGTGAATTCCAAATCCTCCGGTAAACAATCCGTATCCGTAAGCATTTTGGATAATCCAATTTTTTTCAGCTCCAGCCATTCCAAGGCCTCTTGCAATAATTTCTCCCCATATGTCTAAATCTTTTTTAGTATATCCTGATACGGTAGGTTTTCCTGTAGTTCCGGAAGATGCATGGATTTCGACGATGTCATCATAAGGCACTGCAAACAATCCAAACGGATAGGTAGCTCTCAAGTCGTCTTTAGTTGTGAATGGTAGTTTTTCGATATCTTTTAGGGTTTTGATATCTTCTGGTTTAACTCCAGCATCATCTAGTTTCTGTCTGTAAAAAGGAACATTTTCATAAGCAACTTTAACAGTTTTTTGTAGTCTTCTAAGTTGCAATTTTTCTTTTTCTTCATGAGTCATGCATTCGGCTTTTTCATTCCAAATCATATTTATCACAATATATTTTTTTTTTTTTTTTTTTTTTTATTATGTTCATATTTGTTATTTGAAATATAAAAATTTATATAATATTTTTTTTAAAAATTTTACTGTATATTCAATTTATGGATATATTTGAGGTTTTTAAATGAATGTTATGATTTTGGCAATTGTATTTATAATTTACATTTTCGCTTTAGTTTATGTAGGTTATTATGCATGGAAAAAAACAAAATCCTCCGAAGACTATATGATAGCAGGGGCTGACACTCACCCGGTAATTATGGCTTTAAGTTATGGGGCTACTTTTATATCTACGGCAGCTATTGTAGGTTTCGGTGGGGTTGCAGGTCAATACGGAATGAGTATTTTATGGCTCGCATTTTTAAACGTATTTGTGGGTATATTCATCGCTTTCGTATTTTTAGGTAAAAGAACTCGTAGGATGGGTCACTCTTTAGGCTCACTTACCTTCCCGGAATTTTTAGGTAGACGTTTTAACAGTAAAGGAATTCAAACCATTTCTGGTTTAATTATTTTCTTGGCAATGCCTATTTATGCAGCTGTAGTTATGATCGGTGCTGCTAGATTTTTAGAATCTTCATTGATGATCGATTTCAAAATATCCTTGTTGATTTTAACAATTATCATTACATTCTATGTACTATTCGGTGGTATTAAAGGTGTAATGTATACAGACGCATTGCAATGTGTTATTATGGTTTCTGCTATGTGTTTCTTACTCGTTTTCGTATATTGGATGTTCGGAGGAGTAGATGTCGGAAACTTAGCATTAACCAACATGGCTGACTTATATCCTGCTAGTGCAGCAGCTAACGGAGGAATTGGTTGGACAGCCTTCCCAACGTTGAACAGTCCTTATTGGTGGACATTGGTATCATCCACATTGATTGGTGTAGGTATCGGTGTACTTGCTCAACCACCTTTAATCGTAAGGTTCATGACTGTAAAATCTGATAAGGAATTAAACAGATCAGTTTTAATCGGTGGTATAGCAATCGCTGTTTTAACACCAACAGCATTTATTGTAGGAGCACTTTCCAATGTTTACTTCATGGATAAAGTCGGTAAAATCGCAGTAGATGTGGTTGGAGGAAACATTGATAAGATTATTCCAACATTTATTACAAGCGCTCTTCCAGAATGGTTCGTTTACGTATTCTTATTGTCATTGATTGCAGCAGCTATGTCAACAGTAAGTTCACAATTGCACACCCAAGGTTCTGCATTCGGTGTGGACATTTACGGAACCTTAAGAGACAAGTCAAAACAAAAAGGTGCAATTACCATTACAAGATTCGGTATATTGATTGCTGTGCTCTTGGCTATTATTGTTGCATTTATCTTACCTGGAAGTGTTGTAGCTTTAGGTACTACTCTCTTCTTCGAAATATGTGCTGCATCTTTCTTGCCTGTATTTCTCGGTGCTCTTTTCTGGAAAGGAACTACAAAAGCAGGAGCTTATGCAGGAATCATTTCCGGTATTTTCATAAGTGTCTTCTGGTTGCTTTTCGTCTTTGCAAAAACCGCAGCAGGTGTAGGAATCTGTCAATTCTTATTCGGAGTTCCAAGCTTGATTTCAGTACATCCATGGCCGTTCATTGACGTAATGTTGATTGCTGTACCAATTTCAGCTATTTTCACATTCGTTGTAAGTTTACTTACCAAAAGGCCTGAAGATGAAGTTATTGATAAGGCATTTGAACAAATTGACAAAAAAGGAAGTGACGCATAATGATGGTTATCGGAATTGAAGACCCATGGATTTGGGGAGTATTCGTATTAATCGTATTGTCCGCTATTTTATGTGTTGTTTACGGTATTGTAAATTGGAACAAGGGAGACTAGCTCTCCTTTTCTTTTCTTTTTTTTTATTTTATTCAACTGTTCATATTTTGAACATGTTTTTGCATTAAAAGTCATTATTCGTTTAATTTTTTTAATAACAATTGTTTAATTTATTGTCTAATTTTTAATAATGTTCAATATTTTTAAAATATTCTTGTTTTAATTCAGTTTTTAACTAATTTTTATATATGGCTTTGAACATAATTATAAAATAATTTAAATTAATTGAATATTTTTGGAGTTTTAATTATGGCTGCTTTTGATAGAATTAAATCAGGAATTCCACAATTAGACGAAAGCTTGGACAATATTCGTTTAGGGGACAATGTCGTATGGCACGTTTCCAATCTGAAGGAATTCAGCTATTTTGTTGACCCATTTGTCAAACAGGCAAAAGAGGACGGTAGAAACCTAATTTACATGAGATTCGCAAATCACGATCCCTTGATTGACATGTCTGAAGAGGATGTTAAGGCTCTTGACGAGGCTTTTGAAAACAAGGGTGATGATTTTGCAATGATTGAACGGGACGGCGTCAAAATATATAAGGTTGACCCATATGACCAGTTCGAATCATTCACATTGGAAGTGCACAACATCATAGACAAGGAAGGTTTTGACGCATTTTACGTATTTGACTGCCTTTCAGACCTTCAGTCAGTCTGGTCCACAGATTTGATGATGGGAAACTTTTTCAAGGTTACCTGTCCATTTTTATTCATTCTTGACACTGTTGCATATTTCCCGATTCTTCGTGGAAGGCATTCATTCGATGCAATAGCCAAAATCAGGGAAACCACTCAGCTTCTTCTGGATGTTTTCTCCAGCAAGGACGATGTATATTTTCATCCTCTGAAAGTCTGGAACAGATATTCACAAAACATGTTCCTTGGTCACAAGTACGTCCCTGAAACAGGGGAAATCACTCCGTTGAGGGACGGTTTGGAAGTGAGTAAGTTCTATAAAATCGTTAATGACATAAACAATTCGGAAAGCGAGCACACAATGGACAGCTGGGAAAGGTTCATGTCACTGACCAAAATGAAATACGATGCAGGAGAGGACATCTCCAAGGAATGCGACATCATGTGCGACAACATGATGGCCAAGGATATAAACCTTCTCTCAAAGATCAAAAAGTATTTCACACCTCAGGACTACTTCACAATCTACAACAGGATGGTTGGAACAGGAATGATTGGAGGTAAGGCGTGCGGAATGCTTCTTGCACGTAAAATCATTGAAATCGACCGTCCAGACATTTATGCTTATTTCGAGCCTGACGATTCATTCTACATAGGAACAGATCTTTTCTACACTTACATAGTGGCCAATAACCTTTGGGACATCAGGGTTCATCAAAGAACCAAGGAAGAGTATTATGAAGCAGGTAAGGAGCTTGAGGAAGGCTTGAAAAACGGAACATTCTCAGAAGAAATCAAGAACAAGTTCATCCAGGTATTGGAATACTTCGGCCAAAGTCCAATCATTGTACGTTCCAGTAGTTTCCTTGAGGATGGTTTTGGAAACGCATTTGCAGGAAAATACGAGTCTGTGTTCTGCATAAATCAGGGAAGCTTGGAAGAGCGTTTGGAGGCATTTGAAGAAGCTGTAAAGACTGTTTATGGAAGTATGATGAATATTTCTGCTTTGGAATACAGAAGAATCAACGGCCTTGACGATGTCGACGAGCAGATGGGTCTTCTTGTTCAAAGGGTTTCAGGCTCCTACTACGGAGACTATTTCTTCCCTACCGCTGCAGGAGTTGGTTTTTCATACAGTTCATATTGTCCTCTTCCTGAAATGGACAATGAAGCAGGAATGCTTCGTCTTGTAATGGGGCTAGGTACAAAAGCGGTTGACAGGACAATGGAAGATTATCCTCGTGTAATAAATCTTGACATGCCTAAGGCGGTCACAATGCCTAATGTTGACGACAGGCACAGGTATTCCCAGCACTATATCGATGTACTTGACTTTAAAAACAGGTCAATTCACGACATTCCTGCTACTGAAGGATTTGGAATCATCCCCAATTATGCTAAAAGGGCTGTTGCAGAACATGACAGGGATGCTGAGAGAAGATTCAGAGAAAGGGGTCAGAAGAGGGAAGTCCTCTTTGCAAACTGTCAGGGCCTTGTAAACAACGACAAGTTCACAGGAATTATGAAAGACATTCTTGAAACACTGGAAGATGCCTATGAATATCCTGTTGATATGGAGTACACAGTCAATGTTGGTGAGGATAACTCATTCGTTATCAATTTATTGCAATGCAGGCCGCTTAAAGTATCAACCACTGATGAAATCATTGAAATGCCTGAAGGGGAAAATGTTTATTTCCATATTAAGGATGCTTCAATGGGAAGGTCACGTAAGGAGGAAATAGACACAGTCTGCTATGTCGACCCACATAAGTACTATGAATATCCATATGCCAAAAAGAGTTCAATAGCTCGTGTAATCGGCGATGTCAACGCTTACTGCAAGGAAAACGACAAAAACTCAATTCTTATAGTTCCTGGAAGGATAGGAACCTCCTCACCAGAACTTGGAATTCCGGTCGTATTTGCAGACATAAGCAACTTCTTTGCCATTCTTGAGGAATCCTACAGTGAAGTGGGATACATGCCGGAACTGTCATTCGGAAGCCACATGTTCCAGGACCTGGTTGAGGCAGACATCTACTACGGAGCTATCTTCGAGAACGAAAAGAGATTGGATTTCAACAAGGACCTTTTGGAGAACTGCCCTAACAAGCTTAAGGAAATCAACCCTAACCTGGATGAGGAAATCTATGAAATGGTCCATGTATACGATATGGAAAGGGGAAACATGGAATTTTATCATGACATGAAAAAGGATGAAAGTATGTGCATATTGAAAAGAAAAATTTAATAACACATATTTATAAAATTTAAGAATAATGAGGGGAATTTCTTATGAGATTTAATGCAGATTTAAACAAGAAAGAAGTTTTAGACTCCGATGCAAAAACAATGGGAGTTATATCAGACATCATAATTGATGATGATACTTTTGAAATCACCGATGTTGTTCTTAAAGGAAAAGGAATAGCTGAAACTCTCAAATCCAATGGGGAATATGTAGTTCCTATTGAAATGTTGGGAGCTATTGGTGATAAGATTTTCATAAAAAAAGAAGATGAGATTTAAATGATTACCAAAGAATATTTAATTGATTTGCTTAAGGAAAACGAAGTCTTTTTAGAGGGGGATTTCACTTTAGCATCAGGCAAGAAAAGCAATTACTATGTAAACATGAAAAAGGCAATCACCTATCCTGAAATTTTATCTGCAATCGCTAAGCTAATTGCCGAACAGATTCAGGATGAGGGCATCGATAAGGTTGCAGGACCAGCTTTAGGTGCAGTTCCGATTGCGACAGCTGTTTCTCTTGAATCCGATCTTCCATTGTTGATGATTAGAAAAGAGCAAAAGGGCTATGGAACTTCCAAGCTCATTGAAGGTGATTTGGAAGATGGTGATGAGGTGGTAGTAGTGGAGGATGTGACTACTTCCGGAGGATCATTGCTTAAGGCAATAAAGGCTATCCAGGAAAACGGAGGGGTTGTAAAAAAAGCTATTTCTGTTGTTGATAGGCTTGAAGGCGCTCAGGAAACCTTTGAAAAAGAAGGGGTTGCTTTCGAACCCTTAATCAAAGTTGATGAATTTTTCTAATTCATCAGATTCTTTTTTTTTAAAAATAAAATAAATACATCACGCTATTTGTTAGCATGATGTACTAGGTGTGGCAATTCATCTATTATTATGTCCATGGCTGTTTTAACGGCATTTGGAGAGCCCGGCATTGAGAATATCAATGTTTTCTTGTAGACTCCTGCTGTTGCTCTGGATAAAATTGCAGACACACCTATCTCTTCATATGATTTCAATCTGAATATCTCTCCGAATCCAGGCAGATGCTTTTCAAATAAGGATTCAACGGTTTCTACAGTGATGTCTCTTTTGTCAAGACCTGTGCCTCCTGTTGTGAGAATTACATCGCTATCGTTTTCAATAGCTTCATCTATGGCCTTCAGAAGGTTTTCTTTCTCATCGGGAATTATGAACCTTGAATTCAAGCTATATTTTTCCTCAATCAGATTTGCCATATAGTTCCCTGAAGGATCATCTGCTTTCTCCTTTCTTGAATCGCTTAATGTTATTATTGTGCATGAGATGTCGGAGGATGAACCTTTTTTATGTTCCTTTGTTGTTTCACTCATAATTACCAGCTTCTCGAATTATGTTTTCTCTTTTTTCTAATTCTTTTTTTATATCATTATATATGTTTATGTTTTTTGTTAAATATGATGTGGGAGCGTATAATGCACCATATCTATCAGAATCTTTTTTAAGAATGTTGTTTTCAAGAAGTAGGGTTACGTGATACTGGGCAGTACTGTAATTGATATTAATTATTTTTGCTATTTGGCTGATGTTGCATGGGGTAACAAGCAGGACATCAATTATCTTTATTGAGGTTGCACCGCCACGTCTTCCTAAAAGCAGAGTCTCTAGAATATTCAATCTCACACCTCCCTACACATCTGATAGAAATATTTTATACACAATAAATATATAAATTATATTATCATGGTTCACTAATTGTGTATTTATAGTGTTTAAACAGTTCATTTCCCCAGTTTATTCCCTCCTTGGTCTTGTCCACCAACAGCTGGGAATCGTCAAAGTGGCCGTCCTTGAAAAACAAGTTCAGGCTGACGAATTTTTCACTTACGGTTAGGTAGATATTGGTTTTCTTATTCAATATTGAAATTCCAATGTGTTTGTTCTCTTTTAGAGCATTCGAATAAATCGGATTTGATTTTATAGAATCAGCTATCTTGTTGGTGGTTATTATTTCAATATTCCTGGCCTTCCCATTTCTGGAAATCTCAATAATCTTGTCCAAATGAATTTCTGAAAATATCGGCAATATTATTTTCAATTCCTCACAATCGGATATAAGCTTGATATACTCTCCTAACGCCTGTGATAGGTCTTTGTTTGTGGAAGTTATGCATTCTGCATTTTTCAGCCTGTAAAGATTCTTCATTGCCTCTTCAGGCAAATAGTCCAGGGAATGATTGTTCCAAAACACCTTGTTCACGTCAACGGAATACCAATTTTCAATAAGTTTAATCAGGTTCACTGCAAGAAGATATCCGTTGGAGGTAAGGGAATAATACTTATTCAATTTTTTAACATAGTTTGCATTTTCAAGCTCTTTCAATCCATGGAGAATGGTTGCTGAAGGCTTTCCCAGCTCGTTTCTCAAATCATCCAAATTCTTGGACTTTTCATATATGCTTATGATAAGCTTTGTTCTCATTGTAGATGTTAGAATGTACTTCAAATCTTTGTATTCGTTTTCCTTCATTTTTTCACCTCATATGTTGTTTTTGATATGGTCAAATAGCTTATGACCCCAATCCACAGATTTTTCATTGGATGAAATCAAAATCCTGTTTTGATCAAAACTATCATCGTTCTTAAACAGTCCCAGACTCATTTCATCGTCACAGATGGTTAGATAGATGTTTAATGGAGCTTTCACGGACTTTACAGTAAGGTTTCCATTTTTCATAGACTCCCTTCTAAGGTCATCCTCTATTGTCAAAATCAGGTCCTTATAAATCGCATCATTGATTATCAGGTCTATCCGAGCCCCATTCCTAAGCTCATTTTCAATTAGTTTTGGATAATCGGGATGAAGGTAGGGAAAAACAGCCTCTATTCTTTTAGAATTGATCATCTGGGTTTTTATGGTGTTGTAGGTTTTATAGATGTCTATGGAAGTTGATTCCACAAGCTCCGAATTGTAAAGGTCAGTTAAATTTTTCACTGATTCATAATCGATTTTATTGATGTTGTGCTTGTTCCAAAACTCCTCAAAATTGGTAATGATCTCCAGTGACCTCTTAAAATTAACGATGTTTTCAAAGTAGATTTTGGTTAGATAATCAATCTGGAACTTGTTGTCTTTTTTATAGATGTTGTTGTTCTTTTCCAGCTTGTTCACATTACTTGAAACAGAACTATAGGTCATTCCAGTAATGTCAACAATCTCTTTCACGGTATATGGTGCCTGGTTAAGACAATTTAATATTTCAAGACGAATTTCTGATTTTGTTAGAAATTTTAGCTCGTCCTGAATTTTTGACAATGTCTTATAATTTTCTTTTCTATTATTCATTTTCACATCACTCGATTATTTTTTTTAAAAATAGGTAATTCATATCACCTTATTTCTCAAAATAAAAATTTTGATTTGATTTAATATTAATTAAGTGAATTTAAATAGATTTACCAAAATTAAACCAAATTTAAACCAATTTTTTTCCAATATTTCACTGAAAATTCAAAACTATTAACTTTATAAATTTCAGAAATAAATAGAAATCTATGAAAATCGATTATATTTTAGACGCTTCGGCCTTTATCAATGGCTTTCCATTGGATACAAACAATAACCATACGACTTCAGAAATAGCTTGTGAGATTAAGGATTTCAAATCAAAACTAATTATGGACAATGCTATTGAGGATGGCAAGCTGGATATCAAGGAACCTAAAGACGAATTCATGGATGAGGTGGAACGTATCATTGCAGAGTCAGGCGACAATCTAAGACTTTCACTTCAGGATAAAACCGTCATTGCATTGGCTTTGGAATTTTCCGGTGAGGGTGGAAACGTTAAGGTCATAACTGATGACTACACTATTCAAAACACTTTAAAAATAATGAATATTCCGTTTTCATCAATCCTAACCAATGGAATCAAAGAGGTCTACAACTGGAAGAAGATATGTTCAGGCTGCAAAAGGGAATATGATGACAGCTATCCATTTGATGACTGTGAAATATGCGGTTCTGATTTATTTAAAAAAAGAGTAAAATAGGTGTTTTCAATGGATATTGGTGTTGTTGTTCACGGTCCGAACATTATAGATTCCGGATATGCTAAAATTATAATTGATTATTTAAGGGATTTCGGCAGTGTATCTGCAAGGTTGGGAGGAACCATGGGAAGGACTGCAGTCATAGACTCCTCATTGGAGAATGTCATTGACATTTCCCGAAAGCTGGTTCCAAGCGAATCCCTGAAGCTATTTAACGATGATGGAAAGGACATGATTTTTCTTTTAAACTACGGAAAGTCTGATGTTACAGGGCAGGTCTTTGGCTATAAGGTTGTAAATCATTATTTTGATAAGATCAAGGAAAACGACATTCCATTAATACAGATTGAAAGGCCTGGTGAAGATGATGGTAGTGTTATCCTTTGGAACGGGGATGCTGAAGACGTTGCAGATGAAATAGCCTGCAAATTCAATCTCAATAGGGTAACTCCCGAGGAAATATACGAAAAACACTTCGGGATGGATTTTGAAGACAACAGAATTCACAGGCTGATTCATGGAGTAAGCCCTGGGGAAAACATAATGGTAAACAGCGTCATAATAGGCAAGTCAACCTCCGACAGGCTTGTTTTGATAGCTGAAGATGGCTACATCGTTGATATTGAAGGAGGTATTTTAAAGCCTCATGGGGTTGAAAAGCTTTCAAAGGTTGATTTGGACAAGGCAATTATAAAGACAGGGCTTTTGAGAAAAAGTGATGTGAAGCCAAGGATCTTGGAGAAGGGCTCTGAAAACGAAAGTTATAGGGTGGCCTTCGTAGACCATGCAGGGGAGGATATCTACAGATACAGGGATGCAGATTTGGTCGTAACCGTTGGGGACGACACAACCTTGATTTCATCGGATATTCTGTACCGGTTTGAAATACCGATTATCGGAATTACAGACGGCGACCTAGACAAGGTTGTTGAGCATGGCTTCAAAACTCCAGGGTCCATAATTTTCGAGCTTGAAAGTGGCTTTGATGATGTTGCAGGCAAGGAAATTTTTAATGGAATCTTCAACAATTCCCCAATTTTGGAATTTGGAAGTGATGAAAAAATAGATATGAAACAGGCCATTATTGAAATATTAAATAATATGAATTGTAAATATAAACTTAAAGTTATTTAATATATAATTATGGAAGTGTATTCTATTGGATTTAAAAAAGCTAGCTAAATCTATTCAAGAATTCGAAGGCGTCACTCGTAAAAATTCAATCAATAATGTCATCTCATTATTGGAGGATGCCTACAATGTTTCTGGCGATGTGATTATCGACATTGGGGATGACGCATCAGCTATTGATATTGGAAATAATCAGGCATTGCTGGTTGCTGCTGATGGAATTTGGGGTCAGATAATGGATGTAAACCCTTACTGGGCTGGTTATTGTGCAGTGCTTGTTAATGTGAACGATATTGCAGCTATGGGTGGTAAACCATTGGCCATGGTAAATATCATGTCAATAGCTCATGATGAAATCTATGAGGAGCTGCTTACTGGAATCAAGGACGGATGTTTGAAATTTGGAGTTCCAATGGTTGGAGGTCATTTGCATCCGGACGGTGCTGTTGATTCTTTAGGAGTGGCTATTGTGGGTATTGCCCAAAAGGATAAGCTTATTACTAGTTTCAATGCTCAAATAGGGGATAAGGTTATTGTTGCCATTGATTTGGATGGCAAACCTCATGAAATGTTTTCTCTTAATTGGGACACTACCTATGGGAAGGATGCTCAACTGGTCAGGGATCAGATAACTGCAGTTCAATATTTGGCTGAGAACGACTACATCAAATCAGGTAAGGACATCAGCAACCCTGGAATTTTAGGAACATTGGAAATGCTTTTGGAAGCTTCAGATAAAGGAGCAATCGTCAATCTGGAGGATATTCCTAAAGTTGATGATGTTGAGTGGGATGCTTGGCTTAAAATGTATCCTGGCTCTGGTTTTGTATTTACTGCAGATGAAGAAAACTGTTCTGAAATTATTGATTACTTGAATAAATTTTCAATAAATGCGGCTGTTGTTGGTGAAATAACTGACGGCAACAGTCTTTTTGTAGTTAGCGGTGATGAGAAAGTAGAACTCTTCAATCAGAATAAAAATCCGGTTTTTAAAGGTACATAATTATTGATCAAATTTATAATTAATTCTTATTTATGGGAGATTGTATGTTAATTAAAGTCAATGGCGAAGAGATGGAGGTCAAGGACGGTTCAACAATCGAAGAAGTTATTGAACTGGCCAACGCTCCATATTCTCCAGGAAGTATACTCTGTTTAATCAGAGGAAAAGAGGAATTAGAGAAGAATATTAGTAAATATAAGATTAAAACTAATAAAGGTTCTATAATTATTGAATTAACTGACGAAGAAGCAGCAGCTCCTTTAGTTGAGTTATGGAAAGAAAATTATAGTCTTTTTGATGATCTTAACATCAGATGGTCTACACCTAGCGAGGTTGCAATAGGTCCTATTGTCACTGACCTTGAACCAACACCTGACGAATACAAGTATTATGAAGGGGATGTTGTTTTAAGCTTGTCAAGTTTCAGTAATGAATCAACCCACCTTATTCTCATTAAAGAGAATGTAAGCAACGTTTACAGTGTGCCTCCATTCAACAAGGGTATTTTTGCAAGAGTCATTGGTGGTAAGAAGACTCTTGATCTATTGACAGAACGTGACGGCGTAATAAATGTGGAACCTATTATTGAAAGAAGCGTAACTACCAATACCCTCTCAGTTTCCGATCTGGACATTGTTTTAGAGGAAGGCAATGAATTGTATACCTATGTTTCATTGGATATTGATGAAAATTCACCAGTATGTGCCGAACACCTGTTCAGTCTTATTAGCGGAGGAAAGGTAAAGGTAAGTTTCGATTCTAATTCTTTCCTTGGTTTTTATGAACTTCAAGGTATTGACAAGCCTAAGGAAGACCTTACACCACGCCGCAAGGGAACAGTAACTGTTAGAAATGAAGGTATAGGTGTTGGAAGAGTTTATGTTTATCGTGAAAATAGGGTTCTAGCTCCAAGCCATACTACTGTGGGACACATTACAAACGGTATGGAAATAATCGATATTGCTAAGGAAAATGATTTCATTACTGTAATTTCCGAACAGCAAAGGATAATGACCCTAAATACAACCCAAGCTGAAGCTAATAAATTATTAGACTCATTAGGAATTAAACAAATCAGAGATGGTGTAACAGATGACGATGCTTTAATCGTGTCTCAAACACCTCATTTCACTCTTGACATTCTAAAAGAGGGAAAAGTGTTTACTAAAGGAATTAACAAGGATGAGCTATGTACCATTGAGTTGACGGATAAGGCGCCAAGATCAAAATGGTATCTTGAAAAATTAACTGGCCTTGCTGAAAATCCTATCGGTAGCCTAAAAGTTCACTTTGCAGTTCCTGGAATGAAAATAGTTATTTTCCAAGGGGATGCTGCTAACGCAAAAGGTTTAATTCCGGAAAACGTACCAAAAGACATTGTTAAGGCTGGTGAAATTGGAATCACCAACATGGCTGCTAAAAATGTCGGATTGATTGGTGTAAGATTTGAAGATAATTCTGAATTCGGACCTACTGCAGAGTCCTTTGCAGCAACAAATATTGTAGGAAAAGTCTGCAGTGATTTTGAAATTCTTGAAAAACTTAAAGATGGAGATGTTTTGTATGTCACACAATTTATGCCCGAGGCCTGAATTAAGTAAAGAAGATTGGGATCCTGATGTTGTAACCCGTATGATTATTCTTGCTCCAGGTGCCAGAGTAAGTGAAAGTGAGATTGTAAGTGAAATGCACATGCTTGACTTGCCTTTGACAATCAAGAATACTTGCTACGGCGCTATGGTTAGCGGAAAGGAGAAAGATGTTAAGAAGGCTTTAGAAGAGATTAGAAAACTTGATCCAAATCATATTTTTACTAAGGACAGGGGATTTGCACCTGGGGATCCTAGAAGATGTAGGGGTCAAAGATTCGGCCCTCGTGAAGGTTTCCACCAAATGGAAAAGGAATTCAGACTTCTTGGTGATGTGGCTGATGCATTAGAGAAAAGAAAAGATGTTAAGGTTTCCAAAAAACATCCTGTTGACATTGATTTAGTTAAAAATATTATGAACGAATCTTAAAGTAGGTGATTATGTATGGTAGAAATAGCTATTTATCCTCCAAACTCATTAATTTTAGCAGATTTAATAGAAAGAAAAGGACACACTCCTTTAGCACTACAAAAACAGATTAGGCAAAAAGTAAAAGATCCGGAGATTGATTCTCCTCCTATGAACATTACCGAAGACGACCCGATCAAAGGACTTAAATATGCGGCTATTGAGGTCCCATCCGGTGTTCGTGGAAGAATGTCAATTATCGGACCGTTGATAGATGCTGCCGAGGCTGCAATTATTGTGGACGGCGCACCATTCGGTTTCGGTTGTGTTGGATGTGCAAGAACTAATGAATTATCAACATTCTTGCTTAGGGATAAGGATATTCCAACTTTAGAGGTAACCTATCCAACTAATAAGGATGAAACCTATCAAATGGTTAATGAAATTAATGATTTCCTTGATTCATTAGATGAACTTGTAAAAAGTGATGAAGACTTTAAGGATGAGGCACCGGTCAGTGAAAAAGAAGACCTTGAATTTGTAGAAAAAGAACTTGAGGAGGACTAGTCATGGTTAAAATCGCTTTAGTTTCATGTGGAACAGAATACAGTGGTGTTCAAAAAGAAATTGAAAAAGCAGCTCTTACATTTGGAGCGGAAATCGTTCTTCCTGAAATTGATTTGGATTATATTGAGGAAGCTTGTGCTAAATTCGGTTTTTCAGCACAGAGTTCAAGCTTAAAGTTGATGATTGCAAGAGCAATGTCAATCGTTGAAGGAAAAAGCAAGGCGGATGCGGTATTTATTGCAACCTGTTTTAGATGTGCAGAAGGTGCGCTTGTAAGAAACGCGGTACGTAAATTTATTCAGGACAATACTCGTATACCTGTAGTTACCTATTCATTTACAGAAAGAACAAAGGCAGACGAATTGTTTATCCGTATGGAAGCGTTAGCTACTACAGTAACACGTAGAAGCATTCTTGCTCGTGAAAAACAAGAAGGATTGACCTTAGGTATCGATTCAGGTTCAACAACAACCAAGGTTGTAGCTATGGAAAACAACAAGGTTATAGGAACCGGCTGGACAGAAACCAAGGACATCATGGAATCCGTATTCATTGGTGTTGACGAGGCATTTGAAGGAACAGGATACACAATCGATGATGTGGACGGTATTGGAACTACAGGATATGGTCGTATAAACATCGGTAAACAGTTAAATGCAGAATTGATTCAGGAAGAACTGTCAGTTAACGCAAAAGGTGCAGTATATTTGGCAGGTCATCAGAAGGGTGAAGCTACCGTGTTAGATATTGGTGGTATGGACAACAAGGTAATCACAGTAAACGATGGAATTCCTGACAACTTCACAATGGGTGGTATCTGTGCAGGTGCTTCCGGAAGATTCTTGGACATGACTTCCCGTCGTTTGGACGTAACAATCGACCAATTGGGACCATTGGCATTGCAGGGTAACTATCGCAATGCATTGCTAAACAGTTACTGTATTGTATTCGGTATTCAGGACTTGGTTACTACATTGGCTGCAGGAGGTTCCAAGGCTGATGCTGCGGCAGCTGCATGTCACTCTGTAGCTGAACAGGTCTATGAACAACAACTCCAGGAAATTGACTTAAGAGAACCTCTTATTCAGGTAGGGGGAACTTCCTTGATTTCTGGTCTTGTTGAAGCCGTTAGTGAAATGTTAGGTGGAATTGATGTTATTGTTCCTGAATACTCACAACACATCGGTGCTGTTGGAGCTGCACTTTTAGTATCTGGAATGGGACACAGACAAGACAAATAGACTTTGAGATGATTTTATGTTAGTTGAATGCTATGATAAAAAAGGTGCAGAAGTATATGAAATGATTATCAAGCAAATTTTCCAGGACTTGGTTCTTGGACCTTCTGTACAGGATTTAAAAGCATTTGTCGATCCTAGAGAGCCCGTTTTCATATTGGCCATTCAGATGAAGAAAACATCCTCTGCTAAAAAGCTTGAAGACATTGCAAAATTAAGATATAAGAAGGATGAGGATGTAACTGACATTTTTGTTGAAAATGAAAATTACCTTCCAAATATCCTGAAGAAGCTTTGGTTCATGTTTTCAAGGGAGGATATTTATCAGCCAACAAGATTCAACATCGAGCTTCCTGGAGATCAAACAGATTTGGCGACCATGGTTGTGGATGACCCTCATTCTAACCTCCAGAGAAGAATCTATGATGCAATATTCAGAATTTTGCCTGAGGGCTTTAAGATCATTAAAGACATGTCTGAGGGGGATATCATTGCAGTCATAGCTACCGATGAGTTGATTAAAGACGATTGGATTGAGAAAATGCATGTTTACATCGACGAACTTAATGGTGTTGAATAGCAAAGTATTTAAATTAGTTCCTTAATATACAAACAAATATAATAAAAAGGTAGTGATATTATGGTAGGCAATGGCTCTAAATTTGCACACATAACAAAAGCACACCCATGCTTCAATGAAAAAGTACATGATAAAGTAGGAAGAGCACACGTTCCAGTTGCACCAAAATGTAATATTTACTGTAATTTCTGTACAAGGGACTTAAAAAACGATCAGGAGGACCGTCCAGGGGTTGCATCCTGCGTAATGAAACCAGACGATGCAATCAAACACATAGAAGAAGTAACAGCTGAAGGACCAATCGCAGTTGTTGGAGTTGCAGGACCTGGAGATTCCCTTGCAAACGAGGAAACCCTAGAATTCTTTGAAAAACTTCAGGATACCAATCCTGATCTAATCAAATGTATGAGTACCAACGGACTCCTGCTTCCAAAATATGCGGATAAATTAGCTGAGCTAGGAGTAAACTCCGTAACCGTAACAGTAAATGCAATTGATCCGGACATAGCAAAGGAAATCTACACATTCATAAACTATGATGGCGAAATCATAAAAGGACGTGAAGCTGTAGAAATTCTCATCAAAAACCAATTGGAAGGAATTCAAAAGGCAGCTGAAAACGGAATGGTGGTCAAGGTCAACTCAGTTCTTATTCCAGGATTGAATGACGACCACATAGTAGAAATAGCTAAAGAGGTAAAGGAGCGCGGAGCTTCACTTATGAACGTATTGCCTTTAATACCATTAAACAAGATGAAGGACTACGAACGTCCTGGCTGTTCAATGATGGAAAAGGTAAGGGGCGAAGTGGAAGAAGTGTTGCCGGTATTCAGGGCATGTACCCAATGCAGGGCAGACGCATACGGAATTCCAGGCAAAAAATCAGAAGATCATCATTTAGGAATGACTCCACAAAGTCATTACTAACTCTTTTTTTTATTTTTTTAGAATTTAGGAAACCATCCTCATTTTAGTAATAATTTCAGCGTTCCTAATAATGCTTTTTAAGGAAGGATGGAGAAAGCTTTAAAGCTATGTTTTAAGGAAAATTAGGAAGGGTTTTTTTAGATGTCTTTGGGCGAAACATGAATTAACCTATAATAGTTTAATATCTATTGAAAGAAGTATAAAAAATTTGTTTAAAATACAGTTAGGATTAAAGAAAAAATAATGAAAAATAAAAAAAGAGATTTAAGAATATGAAATTCTTAAATTAGTTTTCCCAGAGACCGTGTAAATTACAGTATTCTCTTACAACAATGTCATTTTCTGCAAGTACTTTTCGTTTTTTTAGATGTCTTTGGGCGAAACATGAATTAACGTATTCCTCCAATTAGTTTATTGGGAATTCTTAAAGAATTCCTCTTTTACACTTTTTAAACTTCCAGTACCTTGTTTTATTTCAAGATTTGGAAATCTTGCTTTGAGTTTTTCAACTGTTGTGTTACCTTTAAATACGGCATTTAAAACACCATTTTGGTTATACAACTCTATGCCATCGTTTTTTACGATGACTTTTTTTATCTTTAGTATTCTTACACAATTCTCCATTTTTTGCACCTCTTTAGTATTTTCCGTACTTATATTGAACATACTCTATAGTTTTTTTAGATGTCTTTGGGCGAAACATGAATTAACACAAATAAAGTCATCTTCCAAATCATAATCATTTTCGCACATTGTTATCATCCAAAATAGTTGCACACATTATATGTATATGGCTATTAATGAACTTTTTGTTTTTGATTGGTTTGAGTTTTTTAAGATGCCTTTGGCATAAGTAAAAATTACCCTAACAGAAAAAACTCTCATTAACCATAATTTATTAATATATTAATAACATAATTAATATTATGAAAGAAAGTTCCATTAAAAAAATTAGTCTTACATCCTGGTTTAATGTAGCTGAAAAGGAGTCTTCCTACGAAACTTATCGATTTATTTTTGATTTTGAAAACAATAAAGGGTATTTTAAAGAGAAAGAGATTTATGGTCCGCCAATATGCATTATATTAAATGAGGAAAGCAAAAATATTTTTAAAGATATTCATAGTTTTTATACTGAAGAGATAATTAATTTAAATAATCTAGATATGGATGAACTAAATAGTGTTATAAAGAATTTTAAAGAGGAATATAAAAAAAATCCACTTTTGGATTGTGATTTGACCGTAATGGTTTTTTATTCTAGGGAAGTGGAATATTTTAATCAAGGAAGTGAATATTTTACATTTTTTTACGATGAAATTCCATCAAAATTATTTGAAATCTTTGAAAAGGGGATAGGTTTTGATGTTTTTAATTCAGATAACATTAAAAAATTAGTTACAGAAAAGGATTATTTTATTAATAAAAATGGAATTCACAATAAGCAAACAGGTAAGGAATTGATTTTAAAGAAAATGGATTATTCAGAAGAATGTGGAGACTTATTTACAAGTACTGTTGCTTCATTTCATTTGGATTTTGAGGAAAATGAATTGATAACTCATGGAGGTAAAAAAATAACTCATTCGGATCATGACATTAAAAATATTGTTTCTCTTATAAAAAAATTTGGTGTCTTTAAATGGAACTTCATTGAATATTCGAAAAAAGCCATAAATAGTAATCACCTATTTTTCGGTGGCTGTTCTTGGATATTATCATTAGTTTTTGATGGTGGCGAAGTTCTAAATTTTGGAGGTCACAATATGGAACAAGACACCTATATGGATTTTGGAGCGGAACTGTTCAACATGTTCGGAATTGACTTGCTTAACATTGCGGGAGTTATAATTGAATAAATCTCTTTGCTTATTTATTGGATCTTAGAAAAATATTGTGTCAGGTAATAAATCTTCATGAAGGATTGGATGAATGTGGGAAAAGTGAAGTATGTTTATAAGATATTCTTCCCAGCATATATCCAAACATTAATCATGTTGATGCACACGGCCAACAATGGATGTAATCAGCTAAATTTTGCCATATTTATTAAATGGTTATATTGGAGGATTGTTTATGGATTTTAAGGTAGATAACATATTGGATGAAGAATTTGTGATTAATAATGAACTCATATCCTTAAGGCATTACCAAAGGAATGCTATTGGGAAATTATTGGAAAAGTACAATGAGGGTGAAAATGGATATGCGCTGCACTGTTCAGCGTCCGGCAATTCCATATCTTCCTATGCATTGGCAAAATGCTTTGAAAGGTTGCCTGATGTTGACAAGGTCATTCTTATAACATCCAAAAGGGATATCCTATTTAGGGAAAGCGGATTATTATCGGTACCTACCAAAAAATTCCTCAACAGGATTTCATCAGAAAAACTTGTTATGGTTTCAAGCTCAATTTTCAACTATTCTCTCAAATATGAGGCCAAGAAGATAGGGAAGTTTTCTAATTTGAACTGTGTATTCATAATTGATGATTGCATGTTAACAACCCAGACTGACAATATGGCTCCTTTAAGAAGGATGTTTAGAAATTATAGGCTATACGGATTCTTGACCATGCCAGACTTTAAAAAAAAGTTAGGTCATTTTCGTAAGATCAATCATTATTTCAATAATAAGGTAAGCGAATATTCATTGGATGATGCAATGAATGACGGTTTTCTATCAAAAACCGATTTGGAATTCGTTGGGGATGATAATTTGGACAATCTGGATTTGTCCATAGGATTCTTAAGTTCCCAGCAAAGGATTGAAAAAATCGGCAAATGGATAATAAGCAATCATTTAACAAAAACAAAAAACTCAAAGTACTCTGCCATACTTTTCGCCCCATCAACAAGTTCAGTTTTAAGGTACTACGACATTTTAAAGGAAAAAACCGATTTGAAGATAGCTGTGCTTAGCAAAGGACACGACGAGTTCAAATTAGAGGAAAGGCATAGGATCAAATCCCAATTGAAGGAAATTCAGAAAGACTTTAACGAGATGTTTGACATGGGCTCTAGGACCTATTCCAAAAAGGGGTTCAAGCAGATTGTCATGGACAAATTCAACAATGGAGAAATTGACTTGTTGATTACCAATGTTAACGATAGGAAAATTAACAATAATCATGTCAATACTCTTTATTGGGATTATAATATGGTTTCACCAAGACTTTATCCTTTTTCTTTAGTTGATAGGAAATTCGATGAAGAAAAGGAAGGCAATGTTGTTGTCTTTACAGATTTGAATGATGACATTAAAATCAAATTGGAAGACGATAAAGTCAAAAGGGATGAAATTACAGGCAGATTTAGGTATAATTTGGATAATCTTGATCATATTGAGTCTTTTTCAGGAAAATGTGGAATTTATCTTCTAATTCATAATGATGAAGTTTTTTATGTTGGTCAAAGCGGCAATTTGAGAAATCGCTTAAAAGACCATTGGCATGCCGACATTAATGAAATATTGGATAGCATAAAAAAAGATGACGGAAAATATAATCTAACAAAACATTTGGCAATGTATTTATTTATTGAAGATAATTTGGAAGACATTGAATTTGAAGTAATTGAATGCCATAAATCAGAACTGAACTTTTTAGAACAGGAAACAATAAAGCAGCATGCTCCAAGATATAACATTCAGGGAGTTTCAAAACCGTTCTTCAGCCAAGTAATTTAATGTCTCAGGTATGGAATAAATGGAGTTTAATAAGAATAGGTGGTTCAGTTGAATGTTCATTGAGTATTTATTGAAGATTGGAGAATATTTAAAATATTATTTTGAATGATTTTATAAGGTATTATTGGCATAAAAATTATAAAGGGATTGCAATTCAAGTTTGCTGAAAGAATTTTTCAGGAACCGATTGCAATTCTAATGTTTTGTTTGGGGTTTTAATATGAAATGTCCGAATTGTGGTGGCTCTCTTGTTAAGAAGGATGGTAAGTTTGGTGAGTTTTTGAGTTGTGAGAATTTTCCTGAATGCAGGTTTTCCGTGGATGTGAATGATAACGACATCCCTATTGACGGATCATCCGGAAAGTGTCCGAATTGTGGTGGTGCTCTTGTTAAGAAGGATGGTAAGTTTGGTGAGTTTTTGAGTTGTGAGAATTTTCCTGAATGCAGGTTTTCCGTGGATGTGAAAAAGGAGCAAAATGAAGACGATGATGTTGAAACATGTCCAGAATGCGGGGGAATTCTTAAAGAAAGAAATGGGAAATTTGGTAGTTTTTTAGGATGCGAAAACTTTCCCGATTGTAGGTTTACCAGGAATTTGTAATTCTGGCTCGAAATAATTTTTTTGAATATTATTAATAAAAAAACGAATTAAATGTTTCTAAGGATATTCATTCAATAATGAGTTTTTTCAGACATATTTAGTTTAAACATGAAATCAGCAACTTAAATTACATTGTTTCTATTTTATATTTTTTGATTTTCATTTTCATTTAAAAACAATATTTTCATATATTTTAAAAGAAATATGTGTTATTGGTGTGTAATTTTATTTATCTTAAGTGCTTAAAATTATATTATAGAATATTATGTAGATTCATAGAACAGCCAAAATGAGAATTGGCAGCATTGTCCAATGAATTTAATCAATCCTTGCTGTAAATCAAACGTTTTGGCAGGGATGGAAATCAGTCTTTAAAAAAGGCCTGAGAATTATTGGGTTATATATGATATTTTTCAATGTTCTTTGAATCATTCATAAACCAACCAAAGATAAAAGGGAGATTTAAAGTGAACGATAAAAAGTTAGCATTGATCTGCATAGTCATAATAGTGGTATTTGGAGTGGTATGTGCAGTTGTGCTGAGCGGCGAAAATGCATCGGCAGATGGTGTGGAAACGACTGATGAAAATGTGTCTGAAGATGAAATGAACGAAACAGAGGAAAGGTCATTGGAGGAAATTCGTGAAGAAATTAAATCCAAACTCGTAGCAAGTGGATACACAGTAACGGAAGTAGATGAAAAAGATGACATGTTGTTTATGGATTTTGAGGGTCCAAATGGAGAATTAATAAGTTTGGGGTTAGCAAAATCAGAAAGTTTGACTGTCAAGGAGATTATGAATCAGGGATTCGCCATACAAGAAATTGGCAGTCATGTGGGGGGATTAAGCCCTTTAAAATATACAGCAGGTCCTTACATGTCACAGATATTTGCCTTCAGTTATGATAATTATACTCTAGTGGAGGTAGCTGCGGTAGGAGAAGCAAACAGAGTATCCCAAGATTTAGTTAATACGGTAAATCTGTTATAGATTTGAATTCTATAACAAACTCTTTTTTTATATTATTTTCAGTTTTTTCTGAATGGATTTTGCCAAAAAACAAATTTGAACACCCAAACGAGATATTTTGGATCCAATCATGCTTCCTGAGAGAAGCCATAAAACAATTATGGCAACGATTAATATAACATACAATCCGACCATCAATTTTTTACTGTCCCTGAAACTTTCAGCTAATGGCTCTTTAAAATTTTCCAGAAAAACTCATATTAAACAGTAGGACATTGTTTTATTAATGTTATCAGGGATTTTCACTTTATCAATGATTTTGGATGAAAACAATCCCGGAATTAAAGAGGAATATAAGACTCTTGCAGAACAAAGCGCTTCTTTCTATACAAATGAAAAGCTAGATGAGCTTAGGAACATTAAGATATTGGATTCATTAAGAAATGAGGATAATCCAGATGATATTATTGTTGCATTTTATAAGGAGGGTATCTGGGTAAGCTGGACGATGTGGTTGAAAAGTCTCTCTACATAGGGGAAATATTGAATCAGCCTTATCAGGATGAATTTGAACTGAATTTGGGAGATGGAGTTCCATTTATTTTATTCGGAAATGATGAAAAATTTGCGGCATATGCAATGCTCGAAAAACCTTCAGAAAATACATATAGATACATTCAAGCATTTATGGATAAATATCTGTAGCTAATTTGCCATTTTTTTTTAAAATATTCGTTTTCATAACTTTTGAATACAGGAATAATATAATGAAGTTTTTGATTTGAACTTGGTCATTTTGAATTACCTTTCATCCAACACCAAAATGAATTGCTCGGCTTTTCGCAAAATTTATTAAAATCACAAACAAAGCTATTATTGGGACGAGTTTTTATGAATATGAAAAGAATAGGTATTATAATGGTCTGCATTATTGCAGTAGTCGCAGGTGCATTCTTCATCTACTTCGGAGACTATTATCATGGAACCGATGTGGCTGATGAGGCCTTGAAAAGCACTCAGAATGTAAACGTGACCAAAATCGATGAAGGGTACTTTTTTGACGGCCCTGGAAAAGATGAGGCAATAATATTCTATCCCGGAGCTAAGGTAGAGGCAAAGGCATATGCAAACTTGATGAATGAAATAGCTTCTGATGGAGTGGACTGCTTTTTGGTGGACATGCCATTTAACTTTGCATTTTTCGGAAGCGACAAGGCAACTCCAATAATTGAAAGGTACAACTACACCCAATGGGCAATGTCAGGCCATTCTTTAGGTGGAATAGTGGCCAGCAGCTATGCAAATGACCATAAGGATAAAATAGATGATATAGTGCTTCTCGCATCATATCCTTCAGAAAAAATCGACGGCAAAATCAGTATGCTATCCATCTATGGGGATAAGGACGGAGTCCTGAATCTGGAGTCATATAAGGAAGCTAAGAAATACTGGCCTGAAAATTCAATTGAAAAAATAATTTCCGGCGGAAACCATGGAAACTTTGGGGACTACGGACTTCAAAAGGGAGATAACAAGTCTATTATTTCAAGTTTGGATCAGCAGAACAAGACAGCTATTTTAATCGTGGAATTTTTAAATAGCTAATTCTCTTTTTTTTAAAAAATACAAATCCAAAAGTTTATATATTATTTTTATTCTAATAAGTCTTGTAACTTTTCAAGTTAAAACAAATATTATTTAGGAGATGTAAATATGAGTTATGAAAAACCACAAGACGGATTATATGTATTTGACAGTAAAGCTGACTTCGCAGAATTCTATGCAGAACATAAAGAAACAATCGACGAAAAAGTCCACACTGATGCAATCGAACTTAAATTTGAATGTCCTAACGGTAAAATCAAAATAGCTGATTTCGGCAAAGACCCAGTGGACATTGATCAACTTTTAGACGATATGCCTGACGGAGTCAAAACAGAATTAATCGAAAATGTAAGAGTATTAAACTAATCATGATAGGAAGGTGCATTTCCCGGGGGGAATTCACCTTTTCAACTTTCAAATAATCAACTTTTTTTAAGAAAACATTTCTTTCCATTAACATTATATACTAATTGGATAATACTATTTTTATCAAAAAAATTTTAAAGGTAATAGATATGAATTGGAAAGAAGATAAAAAGATTATTGCAATTTTCATCATCATCATAGTTTCCGTCTCAGTAGGGGGAGCCGTAACCATTTTAGGTATTGGTGTTGATACAGAAACCGGCTACAATGTTAATATTGAACATGAATTACCTACTAATGCGGTTCCGGACCAATATTCCGTACAAATTGAATCTAATGCTCAATGGGTAGCATACATTATCGTAGATGGCCACAACATTCAAAAAACAGGCACTTCCAATGCAACAATTGATTTGGGTCAGGTAAATCATTATGCAAGCATAACAGTTGATCAAACTGGAATTGGAACCACAACTGTAAATCTCTTGAATCCTGATGGTAATATAATTGATTCAGACAATACCAATGAGGCTGAAACAAATGCAATTTTCATGTATTTAAGGATGTAAAGGTTGACATACTTTTCTAATGCTAGCCAAAAATGATTATAAAAGTAAGAGTAATATGTTACTATGAATGATGGAGATATTTGAACTGTTGTTCAATGGCTCAAATGCTTCATTTTCATAATATTATTTAATACGATGAGGAAGTAAAATGAGTTATCGCAATGCATTCAATAAGGATAAATTCAAAGCAATGATACATTATATTGTCAGTAAATGCGGACATAAAAGAAATTTTGGTAGGACGGTACTGTATAAATTGCTGTATTTTTCAGAATTCAATTACTTTGAATTATATGAAAATTTTATTGCTCATGAGGATTATGAGAAATATCCTAGAGGTCCTGTCCCTAAGCATTTTTTTGAAGCTAAAGAAGAGTTGATTTTTGAAAATAAAATTGAAGAAATCGAACATCAGATTGACTCAAAAAGAAAACAATATTCCATGGTTTCTTTAACAGAACCTAATGCTAAAGATCTGTTGAATATAGAAAAAGAAGTTATAGATGATGTGATAAACAAGATTGGGAATATGAATGCATCTGAAATAAGCGAATATTCTCATAGGGATATGCCTTGGATGGCAACAGAAGATTACGATATTATAGATTATGGGTTTGTATTCTATCGCGATGAGGAATACACTGTGAGAGATTATGATATCTGATTTTAATTTTGATGGTCATGATAAATTTTTCAAGGAAAAAAGCAAATTTGTCAAAAGATGCCCATCTATGGAAAAAGATTTTGAAAGGTTCAAAATTGCATTAACTACAGATATAAGAAACAATGACTATGAAGTGCCTACAGACAACAATAAGTATTTTAAGATTCAAGGTTTATCAAAGAAGGTCTATTTGCCGGTATTTGTTGTTAAAAGATTTTATTGTGAAAAGATGAATAGGGGAGCCAATTCTGGTTTTAGAATAACTTTTGTCTATAACAAAGCAGAAAAATCAATATATTTCGTTGAAATGTATTTTAAAAGTAAGGATGAAATAGAGGACAAAGAAAGAATAAATGGGTTGTTTTAGAGTGCAATTGCCTTTTTATTTTTCATCATTTTTTTTTTATCAGCTAATGATTTATTCAATAAGCAATATTTAATAGTTGCTTTTATAATAAATATGAATATCATTATTACAATTGAACATAATTAACGTTTTAGGATGTTTAACAATGAGAACTCTTGAATGGGAAGACAACAAATTGAAACTAATCGATCAGACTAAAATTCCGGATGAACTTAGCTATGTCTACTGCGAAAACTATGAGGATGTTATAGTGGCCATCAAGGACATGATTGTAAGGGGAGCTCCAGCTATTGGAGTGGCTGCAGCATTCGGTATGGCATTGGCATATCTTGCAGGTGAGGATATGGAAAAGGCGGCTGAAGAGATAAAGGCGGCAAGGCCTACTGCAATCAATCTTTTCTGGGCTGTTGACAGGGTTGCTAAAAGTGAAGACCCTCTTGAAGAGGCTTTGAAAATGTATCAGGAAGACATTGATACCAATCTGGCTATTGGCCGTCATGGTGCTGAAATAATTGAGGATGGAGATACAATTTTAACACACTGTAACGCAGGCGCTCTTGCATGTGTGGATTATGGGACTGCTTTGGGAGTCGTACGTTCAGCATTTCATCAGGGAAAGGACATTAATGTAATCTGTGATGAAACAAGGCCTAGAGGTCAGGGTGCAAGATTGAGCGTTTGGGAAATGCAACAGGAAGGAATTCCGGTAAAGCTTATTCCAGATGTAGCGTCAGGTTATCTCATGTCCCAGTACAAGATAAACAAAATAGTGATTGGTGCCGATAGAATAGCAAAAGGAGGGGTTGTCAACAAGATCGGTTCACTGATGGTTGCTCTTGCAGCCAATCATTTCCATGTGCCGTTTTATGTAGCTGCACCTTTATCCACATTCGATTTTGAAGCCTCAATTTTTGACACTGAAATAGAGGAAAGAGATGCTGATGAAGTCAGATATTATGGTGGATGCAGAATCTGCCCTGAAGGAACTGAAGTTATAAATCCTGCTTTTGACATTATTCCAAAGGAATTGATTACAGGAATTATAACTGAAGAGGGCATTATCGATCCGATTTAGATAGTTTCTATTTTGTGATTATTGTATTTTTCATATACGATCATCTTATTGAAAATCAAATAATGAAACTATTTCTGAGCTATATTTAATTTTAATTAAAGTTTCAAAGCAAAAAAAAGCATTAGCGTCTAACAATGTTCGCAAAGCGAATTTTGCTTTGTAAACATACTATCTGCTGTTAGACATTTTCCCAACACGAATTGAAGGATTTATGGAAATATCTCGTAGAATATACAAGTATTTTCTTAAGAATGGTGTTGAAGAACATCTCATTCTATTTTATTATTATGGATGTAACATTATATAAAAGTTCCAAGAAGGTTTATTTGATTGATTTGGGCATTATTATTGTTTTTAGCCAGTAATCTTGGCATCGATTGCAACATGCCACATTCCCGGGCTGGAGGATTTCACTTTGCGGGTGTTTAAAATCTCAACATTCTTATTTTTTTTGGAAGCCGCATTCTGTAGCCTTTCAATGCCCTGTCCGAATGAATCAGAGAATTCATAATAGTTGATTATTCCACCATCATCAATCAAATCAATTGCAAGGTCAAGGAAAGTATATGCAAGACCTGGAAGGTTCATAATTATTCTATCAAATTTTGTTTTAAACTCAACTTTAGTTATGTCGCTACAGATTGGCCTGATTGTTCCTTTCAGCTTGTTGAGTTTTATGTTGTTTTTCAGGTATTCAATGGCCCTGTCATTGATGTCAACTGCAGTTACATCTACATTGTTGTTTTTAGCTATAACTACAGGAAACGGTCCGATTCCACAAAACATGTCCAATATTTTTTCATTATCTTCAACGCTATCGCTGACACGTTTTCTTTCGGTGGCAAGTCTTGGTGAGAAATAGACCTCTTCAACATTCAGATTCAAACGGGTTCCATGTTCCTTATGGATTGTTACGCTGTTGTCCTCCCCTGCAATTAGCTCCAAATCCCTTATCCTGGTAGTTCCATGTATTGCACTTTTTTTCATGAAGACGGATTTGCGTTTGGTAAACCTTAAGGTAGCTTCTCCAATCTCTGACTTTTTGCTTTCAAGATTTTCGGGAATCTCTACAATCACGATGTCTCCGATGATGTCAAATGAGGTTTTCAGCTCTTCGCTTTCTTCTTCAGTTAGAATTCCTTTCAGCAGGTCTGTAAAATTCTTAGGATATTTTTTCAATGGCTCCAATTCAATATCGCATACTTCATAGCTATCAGTATTCTCGTTTAATGGAATATAGCCGAATCCATCTTCGGTTTTTATTTTATAGTCCATATTCATAAGTTTTTCTTCCATTAGGATTTTACGAACGTCATTCAATTGCTTTAATGGAACTTTTACGGCCTTCATGGTTTTCCTCAAATTATTGTAATAGTTAAGTTTAAATTTTTTTTTATTAAAATATATATTTATGTTTTATTTAGTTGGTTTAGGTTTATTTGATGAAAAGGACATGAGTTTAAAAGCTTTGGAATGTTTAAAAAATGTTGATAAGATTTATGCCGAGTTTTTCACTTCAAGATTGTTCGGTTCTTCATTTGAAGCTATTGAAGAATTGATCGGCAATGAAATTGAAGTTCTTGTTCGCAATGAAGTTGAAGAGGAAAGTAAATTCTTGGATGAGGCAAAAGACAGCAATGTAGCTTTAATCACTGGAGGAGATCCTTTAATCGCAACCACACATTCTGAATTTCTGGTAGAATGCAGTCAAAAGGGGATTGACTATGAGGTAATTCACGGTTCTTCAATTTTATCATCTGCACCAGCTATTTCTGGCCTTCAGGCCTATAAGTTTGGAAAGGTAACCACAATTCCATTTCCTGATTATAATTTCTATCCTAAATCTCCATATTTCGCTATTGAGGAAAATTTAAAGATGGATATGCACACTCTTGTTTTATTAGATATTCAGGCTCACAAAAATCGTTACATGACCGTAAATGAAGGTCTGGAATATTTGATGAGCATCAATGAGAGTCTGGATGAGGAAGGGCTTATAAATGAAGATACCCTTGCCATGGGCATTGCTCGCGTTGGTTCCAAGGACTGTATCGTAAAGGCGGGAAAAATCTCCGAATTAATCGATTATGATTTTGGAGGTCCTCTTCATTGCATTATAATTCCATCCAAGCTTCATATTGTTGAGGCTGAATATTTGGTTGAGATTGCAGGGGCCGATCCTGAAATTCTTGAGGAAATTTAAAAATAAGATGGGTAGTAGGAAAAATGTGTCCTTTTTTCCCTACTTTTTGTTTATCTTCTCTTATATCTTGGAGATTATAAAATGATTGACTGATCATTTTATTATGAGAATGACATGAATTTATATTCATATCGTTTTATACTTTAATGTTCATTATATTTAAATATTTTTCTTTTATTTTCAGTTTTAATTTTCATATCATGAAATTTTTCATAGGGTTTTTTCATCAATTGAAAAAGAAACAAATGATTTTTCTATACGTATCTTCAAGTTTTGAAGAAAATGTTGCTCCTTTTCATAAAATCATAATTTCTCCAATAAAAAAATCCGTTTCATTCAGACAGTTTCGGGCAACAACTTTCAGATTTATTTTTTGTTGCTTCACATGTTTTTGCACATTTTTTTAAAACTTACTTCTGTGATATTTTTCATTATTTTTTCATAAATTTCATAATTTTAAAAACTTAATACTTATATATTTTCAAGTATTACCTTTTTGTATGAAAAAAACAAAGCGTGTTACTATTTCAATCAACAACGATGTGGATCTGCATTTTAGAAAACTGGCTTCATCAAAAATGCTCTTCAAAACAGGGTGGTACTCCGAAGCCGTTGAGGAGGCCATGGAACTCTGGATAAAAGAAGAAGAAGCATCCTAATTTTTTTCATTTTTTATTTTTTATTTTTTTCTCCAGAAATCTGATTTTAGCAATTTAATGTAAAACTTTTTATATCTAGTAATTTTATTATAGATTATATAAGAAATAATCATTTTTAGGTGTTGTATATGCTAAAAAGGGAAATACGAACTGTTGAGGTTTATACAGAAACAACTTTAAGCAGTGAGGATAACAGTAAGAAGGAAGTTGTGCAAAAAAAGGTTAATTTACTTGAAGATGATCCGTTTGAAAATGATGATGAGGTAATCGTCCTATCTCTTGAAGAATATGAGAAGCTGGCAAAATGTAATTGCAGTGAGGAAATCAAACAAAAGGACGGCCAAATCGAAGAACTTACAGAACAGGTCAAAACCCTCAAGGATTCTTTTTTTGATGACGTTTTTGACCTTAAAGACCAGCTCAATGATAAGGAGAAACTTATACAGGCCAATGACAAGATTGCTGAATTGAACGATAAACTAAACAAAATCGATGAGGAAAGGGTAGCTATCTTTAAAGAGCTTGACTATAAGAACAAGATGATTCTTGCATACAATGTGGAGCTCAACAAGTCAATCTTGAAGGCAATCAATGTTGTTATTGACGAGGCAAGGGAAAATATAAATGCCAAAAACCAGATGCTGGCCAAAAGGTTGGAGCAGTCAATAGAAAACTCCAAAAAAGAGGTCAATGAGAAGAATAAAGCTATAGCATTCGAGATAAACAGTACCATGGATGCAATCAATGAAGAGATTAGGAACACAAGCATGATTAAAATGCTTTTGAATAAGAAGAACATTAATTTGGTTGTCCCTACCGACGACCTATTGAAACCATTTGAGTTTGACATGGATCTTGACCACCTCTTCGATGGCCAGATTCTTGAACTGGATGCTGCAGAAGTGCTGAAAGAGGTAATGCCCAAACTTCCAGAACCGTTTTCAAAATATATTGACACCTTAGAAGAGGATAATGAAGAAGATATAAATACTATTGATATCGAAATAATAGATTAAAATGGAGATGGAAAATATGGAACTTAAAACATTCAAAAACAAAAAGATTTCTTTCAAATATCCCGTAACCTGGGAAAAAGAACAACCGGATACTTTCAACAATCCCGATTGTATAGCTACACTGTCAAAAGGCGATGAAAACCTTCTTAATGTTGTAATGTTTCCAACACATGCAAACCTAGAAGAATTCAAGCTCAAAATGGAGGACATGATTACCGATGACGGCGGAGTACTCATGGAATCAGATTTGGTTTCAAGAGCGGGAAAGGATGCGATTAAGGTAGTTGCTGAAATGAGCACTCCAGATATCGTTTTTGAAATTTACACTTATGTTTTCATTTATTTAAACAACATATACATATTTGAGCTAAGAACAGTCAATCCAAGAAATGATCTCTTGGATGAGTACGATGCACTAATAAATTCATTTGAAATTTTATAGTTTCCCATAATAGCAAAACGTTTATATATTAAGTTGTACTATGTAACTTTAATCAAAAAGGAGATGATTAACATGGGTGAAGAATTAATCCAAAACGAAGACTTAAGCAAATTAGAAGGAACTCAAACTTTCGAAAACCTTAAAGCAGCATATTCTGGCGAATGTCAAAATGTTGTAAAATACCTTATTTACGCTAAAAAAGCTAAAAAAGACGGTTATGTAGGGTTCCAAGAAGTATTCGAAACCACTTCCCACAATGAATTGGCTCACGCTAAAATGTGGTTCAAAATCATGCACGATGACGGAGTACCTGACACTTTTACCAATCTTAAAGATGCAACTGCAGGTGAAGATTGGGAATGGACCGAAATGTATCCTGGCTTTGCAGAAACTGCAGAAAAAGAAGGATTCACCGAAATTGCAGACTACTTCAGAAAAGTTGCAGAAGTGGAAAAGGCTCACCATCAAAGATATGATGAACTTATCAAAAATGTAGAAGACGGTACCGTCTTTAAAAAAGAGGAAGAAATCATTTGGGAATGTGCTAATTGCGGTCACTTAGAATATGGTATTGAAGCACCAGAAAAATGTCCAGTATGTGCACATCCAAGAGCATACTTCATTAAAAAAATAGATAATTATATCTAAATTATCTTTTTCAATTCTTTTTTTTTTAATATAGCTGAGTATTTTCAAGCAAATAGCTCATGTATTTTTTATCCAGTATTTTCAGGGCTGAAATGTTTTGAGGTGTTGTAGTTGATCTTTCCTCTACAAGATTTCTCAAGGACTTGTTCTTAATGTGTGCCTGGATTTCACGAATTACGAATTCAAGGGTATGGATATTGTATTCCTCTAGTTTTTCCCTGGTTAGATCATCAAAAAGGGCATATTCGTCTAAATCATAAGTTTTGGTGGCAGTCATCAGGTCATTCAAATAGCTGTAATAGTTTGCGGAGTCTGTAAGAAATCCGTCAACTCCTATATAACAGAGAAGGGGCATGAATGATGGTTCTGCAAAAGTAAATATCAGAAAACTGGTTGGGCTTAACTCTTTTTTTAATGTGACTATCATATCCACCAGATCTCTTGGATGGAGCAGTAACTCGTCACTATTGGCTATCAGGAAACCGTTATATCCAATCTCTTCAAGTTTCTTAGCGCATTTTACTCTTAAATCAATGTATTTTGAACCTTGGATTACTGCAAAGTCGCATTCTTCAACATTTTCTTTAGCCTTTTTCAATGTTTCCCTTACATTCATTTCAGCTATCTCTTTGTCTATATTGTATGATGATCCTTCGCATGGGGCTATTTTCATGGTGTTCCTGTTAAATAGCCTTGGGGTAAGTTCCCCATCTAATTTTCCTAGTCTTGCTGGTCCGTCATGTGATTTAATTTCAAATTTTCTTATCAAGCTTAACAACCCTTTCATTAATGTTAATATTTATTATAGGTTGTTTTATTTTAATGTTGTCAAATAATGTGTCACCTTTTAGGTTACACTCATCGAAAATTTAGTAACCTTTATATATGGTTTTCATTAAAATTTATAGTAAGGATGTGAGGAATTTATCCAATGATTATCCAAGGTGTGTTTTCAATGTCTATTTTAAGTCGTCTCCGTTCTCTATTTGGAGGAGGAGATAAGGAAGAAAAAAACGATTCTACAGCAAAAGCTGAAGAAAACGTTAAAGTTACATCTTCAAAAGAGAAACTTGATGATAATATCGTTTCTGGAAAAAAAAGTTCTGAACCGATTTCAAAACCTGAATCAGGTTCCAAAGACATACCTTCTGAAAAAGATTTAGATAAGAAAGAATCTGTCCCTGAAACTGAGGTTGAAAAATCTGAAGAAACTACTATTCCTGAGTTAGCTGAAGAAGCTACTGAAGTTGCTCAAGAAAGGATTAATGAAGTTGCTGAAGAGGAAGAAAAATCTGAAGAAACTACTATTCCTGAGTTAGCTGAAGAAGCTACTGAAGTTGCTCAAGAAAGGATTAATGAAGTTGCTGAAGAGGAAGAAAAGGCTGAAGAAGAAGGTTCTGATCTTATTGATGAGGAAGATGCTTCTGAAGATGAATCAGATGATGAAGCTGAAGAAGTTGAACCTGAAGAAAACGAAGATGAAATCGAAGATGAAAATACTGACGAAAATGATAAAGAGAGAGATAATATGACTTTATTAACAGATAAAGAATTAATAACTAGCGAAAGTCTCGACAAAGACTTTACTGCAGCTTTTATTGATGCAGGAATTGAAACTGTTAAAAACTGTTTCCAATGTGGTACTTGTGGTGGATCCTGTCCTTCAGGAAGAAGAACTCCTTATAAAGTAAGACAATTAGTAAGAAAATGTTTACTCGGATTAAAAGACGACGTAATCTCTGATGATGCTTTATGGATGTGTACTACCTGTTACACCTGTCAAGAAAGATGTCCTAGAAGTGTAATTATTGTAGGAATTGTTAAAAAAGCAAGAAATATTGCTGCACACGCAGGATACATGGCAAAAGCTCACAAAATGACTGGTTTATTCGTAATTACCACTGGTCACGGTGTACCAATTAACCCTGTAACTAAAGAATTAAGAGAAAGAGTAGGACTCGGACCTTTACCACCTACTACTCACATGTTCCCAGAAGCATTAGAAGAAGTTCAAAAAATCTGTAAACTTACCGGATTTGACGAATTAATCGGCTATGATGAAGCAACTGGAGAATTAAAAGATTAAATTATTTTTATTGAGGAGATAATATGGAAGTAGCATATTTCTTAGGTTGTATTATGAACAACCGTTACCCTGGTGTAGAAAAAGCAACCAGAATTTTATTTGACGCATTAGATATTGAGTTAAAAGATATGGAAGGAGCATCCTGTTGTCCTGCTCCTGGTGTATTCGGTTCTTTCGATGAAAAAACATGGGCATCCATCGCAGCTCGTAACTTAACCATTGCTGAAGATATGGGAATGGACATTATGACTGAATGTAACGGATGTTTCGGTTCTTTACTCGAATGTAACAACTTATTAAAAGAAGACCCAGAAGCTAAAGAAGAAATCAACGAAATTCTCGCTGAAGTAGGAAGAGAATACAAAGGTACCATTGACGTAAAACACTTTGCCCAAATTTTAAGAGACGATGTAGGATTTGAAAAATTAGCATCTATCGTAGAAAAACCAGTAAACTTAAACGTTGCTGCTCACTACGGATGTCACTTCTTAAAACCTACCAAAGAAGTAGGTATTGAAGAATCTGCAGAAGACCCATCCATCTTAGATGATCTTATAGAAATCACCGGTGCAAAATCCATTCCATACGAAGAAAAAATGTTATGTTGTGGTGCTGGTGGAGGATTAAGATCTAGAGACATCGACGTAACCTTAAGCATGACCAAAGAAAAATTAGAAAACATGCAAGCTGCAGGTGTAGACGCTATTGTAAACGTTTGCCCATTCTGTCACTTACAATTTGATGTAGGTCAAACTGAAGTTAACAAAAAATACGGAACCAACTTCAGCATTCCTGTATTCCACTTAGCTCAATTATACGGTATTGCTATGGGATTAGACGCAAAAGAATTAACCATGGACAACCACTTAATTGACTGTGCTCCAGCTCTTGCTAAAGCATTAGAAGAATACGACAGATTAGCAACAGAATAATTGTAAGGATTTTTCCTTTCAATTTTTTTTTATTTTTTTTAGTATTTGGACGTTGAAAATATGAAACATAAATGGGTAATTGGGCTTGTTATTATCATTGTTGTTTTTGCTGTTGTAGCTTTTTCATCATTTAATGTTGACTTAAATTCCATCAGTTCAGATAATGAATCTTCAGGGGTTGTTTTAAAAGTTATTGGTGAAGGTCCATGGTCTGCCAGTATAACCGATGGTGATGGATACGTTAATTTCTACAACGAAAGTAATGCTACATATTCTTTAAATGGAAATTCCTCTATTAGTGTTACTGTTACAAAACAATCAAATGACGATGGTTTAATTGAAGCACAACTTTTAAAGGACGGAAAAGTTATTTCCAATCAATCAACTAACGCTCCATTAGGTTCTGTTACTGTTAAGATGGAATAATTTTTCATCTTTTTTTTATGAATTTTTATTTAGTTTTATCATTTACGAACAATTCTCAATTAAGTTTATATATTATTAAATGTATATGATATACTGTAAAAAATTTTAAGGTGATTATATGTTTGTCGCAACTTTAGAAGGAATATTTAAATACGGAGATCTTCCAGAAAATTACAATCCATACGTACAATTTAAAGCAACTATTGAAAAAAGGGACGTACAAGATGATGATGAATTAGCAATCTTGAAAATTACTGGTACAGACAGCTACCATGTTTTATTCTTAGATGCATATGATAGTATTGCAGAAATTCAACAAGAATTAAAAGATGCTGATGCAAAAATTAATCATACCACTTTAAAAATTATAGGTGGACACTTATGAATGTACCTTCTGAACAAAATTGGTTGGTACTCGTAAAACTTCTCACAGATTTAAAGAAAAAAGGTTATGAAATTCCAGATGAGTTCAATTCTGACTTATCTCTTGCTAGGTCCTCTATCAATTTCTATAAAAAAGATCCAACTAATATGGAAATGATCAATGCTTTAGCTAAAGCAGATATGATGATGAATGAAATTCAGGAATCATTGGTGGCTATGGCTGAACAGGAAGGAGAGGACTATCTTAATGAATGGTTGGATTTACTATCAAGATCTACAAGAGGCGAAGAAGTTTTCAAAATGCCTCAATCAAGATCAAGATTTTTAATCAATACTCCTCCTGGAATGTCCAGTGGTAGAATTACACTTAAATCTCCTTTAGCAGAAGAGCGGGTACAGGAAATAGCTGAGTGGAATGGCCTTATAATCGAATTTGATGACGATTATACTGTCGCTTTATATGGTGACAAGTCCGATGTTCAGAGTGGTTTAAAAGAAATGGGGCCATTCTTTTCAGAATAACTTTTTTTATTTTTTTATATTAAATCATAAATTTTATTACTTTTTAGTTTAATATAATTAATTATTTATTAATTAGGGGCATTTAAAATGAAAATATTATCAATTAGTGATGTTCATGGTCAGGAAAATGAGAATTTATATAAATATGTTAAAGAAAATGACATTGATTTAGTTCTTGTTTCAGGAGATATTACTGATTTCGGACCTTTGGAATTTGTAGGCGAATTTTTCGATAAGCTTGCAGAATGTGATGTTGATATAATAGCAATTCCAGGTAACTGCGACCCTAAAGGTATTTGTAATGCAATTAATGAAAGTGGCGTGTTCTGCTTACATAACAACATTATTGCTTATGGGGATGCAATTTTATTTGGATACGGCGGTTCTAATGAAACTCCATTCAACACTCCTGGCGAAATCCAAGACAATAAGATTTACGGGGACGTTTATGAGTTGCTAGCTCAATACGATTATATTTACAATGATAAGGTTCCTAAAGTAAAGATATTACTTACTCATGCACCCCCATATAACACAAAAGCTGATTTGACTGATTCAGGCATGCATGTTGGAAGTCAGGGTATTCAAAAATCCATTCATGAATTCCAGCCTGACATTAATTTGTGCGGCCATATTCATGAAGCAAAATCAATTGATCAACTTGGTGACAATACAATTATTGCAAACCCTGGAATGCTTAAGGACAATGGAGCCGTTTTAGTTACCATTAATGATGGCTCTGATTATAATGTTGAGTTAGTGGACTTATCAGAATAATTTTTTTTGGTGTTTGTTATGGATAAACGATTGGCATACGTTGTTATCATTATAACTTCCATAACAACTTTTTTTGTTGCATACATTTCATCTGCCATTTCAATAGTGCTTCCTACAATGGCCGTTTTCTTTAAGATGGATAATGTAATGCAAAATTGGATTTCTTTAATCTATTTATTGGTTATAGCTACCTTCTCTATTTTGGCAGGTACCTTTTCTAAAAGGCATGGTTTGAAAAAGTCATTGTTGATTGGGGTAGTTATTTTTTTACTGGGTTCAATTTTATCCGGAATTTCAACCTCATCTTTATTTATAATTGCATCAAGGGCAATAGAAGGATTGGGGGCTGCTTTCATTTATGTTTCCGGAACAGCCATGATTGTTGAGGCAGTTGATGAAAGCTTGAGAGGAACAGCTCTTGGAATCAATCTTGCTTCATTTTATGTTGGGTTGACAATAGCTCCATTTTTGGGAGGTTTCTTATCTAACAATTACGGTTGGCAGAGTATTTTTTACATTCAGGTGCCTTTCTTGCTGATTGCAATTTTCCTGATAATATTTGAAATCAAGCAGGATTGGGTTAGGGATAAAAGCACAAGTGTCAACTTCAAGAGCCTTACTTTAATCAGCATAGCAATTTTTGTCATGATGTATGGTTTCACCATACTGAACCAGATTGAAGGCATTGCATTAATAATAATAGGATTGGTTTGCTTTTATTTGTCATTTAAACAGAAGAATCCTGTATTTAAATTGGATCTATTTAAGAATATTAAGTTCTTAAGTTCAAATATCGCATCTTTAACCAGTTATATAGGTATTTATGTCCTGACTTATGTCTTAAACTACCATTTCCAATATATCATGGGATATTCTGCAGAAATGTCAGGTGCCCTTTTAGTTATCGGGCCTTTGGTAATGACATTCTCAGCAGTCATTGCAGGCAGATTGTCCGATAAGAGAAATCCGGAAGTAATAGCTATGGCAGGTATTTTCATAGTTTTAATTTCAATGATAATGATTACTTTGATATTCAAGAACACTCCTTTGGATTATATAATACTGGCTATGGTAATTTACGGAGTAGGTTATGGTTTGTTTGCTTCACCAAACACAAAGGTCATTATGAGTTCACTGCCGTCAAAATACAATGATTATGCATCATCTGCAGTTTCCACAAGTAAATATGTAGGAAAAACACTTAGTTTGGCCTTATTTACAGTTATATTTGCCATTGTAATGGGAAATGTTGTAATCAGCAGCACCAACTATGGCCTGTTGATATTAAGTTCACAGATAACCTGCGGAATTTGTACTGTATTCTGTTTCATTTCATTTGTAGCTACTGTAGTTGGTTACAGATCCAAGAATTGATCTTATATTTCTTTCCCTTTTTTGGATTTCGACAGTTGGTTACAGATCCAAGAATTGATCTTATATTTCTTTCCCTTTTTTGGATTTCGGCAGTTGGTTACAGATCCAAGAATTAATCTTATATTTTTTTTTCTTTTTTTGGATTTCGGCAGTTGGCTAAAATCTAAAAATTAAATTTTTTATACTTTGAGAAAGATAGTTTAATCATAAATCTTTTTGTGATAGTTTATGAACACATATATTTTCATTTTTGAAGTTATAGGAACCATTGCCTTTGCAATTTCAGGAGCTCTTACCGGGATGAGAAGAGAGATGGATATTTTTGGAATTGCTGTTTTAGGCATAACCACTGCTGTTGGAGGAGGTATGGTGAGAGACGCTATTCTGGGAATCACTCCTGTTTCTGCACTTATACGTCCGGAGTTTATTTTAATAGCTGGTGCAACTTCACTTTTAATATTCCCGACTTTGATAAACAAGCACATTGTCTTAAACAAAAACCTTTTTGAAAAGATATTTTTAATTGCGGATTCAATTGGTTTGGGAATCTTCACAGCTTACGGATTTCTCGTAGGTTTTGAGGCAGGATTCAGCGAATGGTTTCTGCTTATTTCCGTTGCGGTAATAACTGGAGTTGGGGGCGGTGTAATGAGGGACATTTTTGCTCTTCAAAAACCGATAATATTTGTAAGGCATATTTACGCTACAGCTTCAATTGCAGGGGCTATTGTTTGCTATGCCGTAAACTTATACTTCAACATCAATTGGGCCATTGTTCTATGCTTTATTGTGGTGTTCATATTGAGAATTTTATCTGCACACCTGGATCTGGACCTTCCGAAAGCCAAGTATTATCATGAATTCAATTTGAAATAATCTATAATTTTTCGCTTTTTATTGAACTTTTTTTAAAAATTACCTATATGTTGTTATTAGTTTGGTTAATTTTTGTTTTATAAAATTAAATGACAATGTTTATTTAAGATTAAGTTACAAAATAACTATATGGAGGCTTGCTTCAATGATAATGGTTAAAGGTAAAGTGGAAAATAATGAGTACAAAGAACCATTTTCAAAGGGTATTCTGGCTAGATCTCTTGTAGTGACTGATATGGGAGCAGATGACGCTTATAAAATAGCTGCTGAAATCGAGTCCAAGCTAACAAGGGAAAATATCGATGAAATAACAATTCCTGATTTGACTCAGCTTATCATAAGGTATCTTGAGGAAAATTATCCTGTCTTTGCTGAGAAATATAAAAAATGGAGAATTATTAGAAAAACCAAGGAACCTTTAATTATCTTAATTGGAGGGGCTTCAGGTGTTGGAACATCTTCAATGGCTTTTGAATTGGCCAGTAGGTTAGGTTTAAAGAATTTAATCAGTACGGATATGATACGTGAAGTTATGCGTAAAATAGTGTCTAAGGAACTGAGTCCCGTTATTCATAAATCAAGTTTCAACGCTTTTGAGAGTATTAGAACTCCAACAACAAGCATCGATCCGGTCATTGAAGGATTCATAAATCATGTTGATGTTGTAAATGTTGGTGTGGAGGCAATTATTGAACGTTCTCTTAAAGAAGGTATAAGTACAATTATTGAAGGGGTTCATATTGTTCCAGGTTTTGTAAGCAGGGAACTGATGGAAAATAACAATATTGTTGAATTCACTTTAATAGTGGATGATGAAGATATACATAAGGGCAGATTTTATTCAAGATGTAGGCGCCCATGGGTTAAAAGGTCCCTTCAAACTTATCTGGATAACTTCGATACAATTAGGAAAACACAGGATTTCATGATTGAGCAAGCTCATGAATTTGATTCTCATATTATCAACAATGTTGATGTTGTAAAAACAATTGACATTATGATAAATGATATTACAGAAAGATATGGTGATGTTAGTGTTAACAAGCAAAGTTAAGGACATAATGACTAAAAATGTAATAACCGTGAATCCGGATATGGATGTGGTTTATGCATTTGAAAGATTAATGAAACATAAGATAAGTGCAATGCCTGTCGTCGATGAGGACAAAAAGATTATTGGTATTGTAACAGCTACTGATTTGGGTCATAATCTAATTTTGGACAAGTATGAACTTGGAACTCAAGTTGGAAGTATAATGGTAGAGGATGTATTTACAATTTCTCCCGAAGACACTTTAGAATCAGCTATTAATGCAATGACTAAGGCTACATCCGGAAATGATATTTTAAATCAATTGCCTGTTGTAGACGGTGATGAATTGGTGGGCATAATCTCTGATGGGGACATCATTAAATATATCTTATAATTTTTTATTTTTCTAATTTCAACTCTTTTTTTTTGATAACATTTATATAATATTATTTTAATATATATTATATGGCTAGACTGGAGGGTTAGGGGTCCTCTGTAAGCACATACCCCCTTTGGTGCGGTCGAAGTTCAAAAGGCGGCTTTTTGATGAAGTGTAGGCCTAAAAAAATAGCATAGAAACCTCGCCCTGCAGGATTGGTGGTGATTTCTGCTTTACTGGAGGGTAAAGATTTTTTATCTTAATTTTAAGCAATGGGTCAGGCCCGGAAGGGAGCAGCCCACTTAATTACATTCAATGCTTGTAGAATCACGGGGTGGAGCTTGTTTTTTTAGATCACCTATGCTTCTGACATTAGTCCACTTTTGAACATGCCATTTTTTAGATAACTTTATATTATATGAATGTCAAAATAAGTAATAGTATGTCGGGATGGCCCAGCCTGGTACGGCGTCGGACTGCTAATCCGATGATCCCTTGGATCACCCGGGTTCAAATCCCGGTCCCGGCGTTATTTTTAATTTTTTTTATAATTTACATATCGATTTCTTGTTTATGGTCATATTCAACACCACATGGACAGGAATGAACAGTAACTTCTTTTACGATTTCTACCTTTTCCATAATGTTGTTTTGAACTCTATGAACAATTTTATGAGATTCGAATAATTTTAGTTCACCATCAAGTTCAATATGGAGGACTACAATCGCATAAGCTCCAAAATAGTCCACTTTTATATTGTGAGCACCACAAACTTCAGGAATTTCTGTTGCATGATATTCAATTTCATCAATCAGATCTTGTGATGGGATTTTTCCCATGATATTTTCGATATTGTCTTTACAAACGGTTGCAGCGGTTTTAAAAATCATCAAACCAATAAACAATCCTATAATCGGGTCAAAGATAGGATAACCTGTTTTTGAAATAATAACTCCAATCAAAATAGCTACTGAAGAATAAACATCCACTCTCTGATGTTGGCCGTCAGCGATTATTGCCGGAGAATTGATCTTTTTACCCAAATGGATTATGTATGTACTTATTAAAATATTTGTAACGATACCTATCACTGCCATTACTGCAGCCAAATAGTCAGGCACAGTAATAAGGCTAGGATTTAAAAGTTTCCTTATGGCTCCGGTAACTATCTCATATCCAACTACAACTAAAAAAATAGTGATTAAAAGTCCTGCAATTGCTTCCGCTCTTCCATGTCCACTTTGATGCTCTGAATCAGCAGGCTTTTGTCCGATTCTAAAACCGATATATGCAATTATTGTTGTTGCTATATCGGATAATGTATGCGCCCCTTCGGAAATTAATGCATAACTTCCAGACATCAATCCAACGATTATGTTAAAAATGGTTAAAAAGGAGTTTGCACCTACTCCAACTATAGCTGCCTTTTTTCCTCCTTTTGTTCTCATTTCATCCATTATTCAATCCCTCTAATATGTCCATTGCCTTTTCAATGTTTTCATAAGAGTTAGCATAAGACATTCTTACATGTTTCCTACCATTTTCACCGAATGGAAGTCCCGGAACTGTAATAACTCCAGCATCTGCAGCGGTTCTGACAAATTCCATAGGATTTTCAACTTCAGGGTAAACATAAAATGCCCCGTCAGGTATTGGGGTGTTGTAGCCCATATCAATTAAACGGCTTGTAATCAAATCTCTTCTTCTCTTGAATTCAGCAACCATTTTTTCAACTGAATCTTGAGGGCCGCTCAATGCTTCAATAGCTCCAATTTGACCTATTGAATTAGCACAGGCAGTACAATATTGATGTATCTTTAAAAGTTCTTCATTAAGGTTTTCCCCTGCATTCAAGTATCCAATCCTGATTCCGGTCATTGCATATGTTTTTGAAAAACCGTTGATTGTAATTACATTATCGCAGTAGGCGCCAGGGGAATAATGCTTTTTATCGTAAATGATTTTTTCATATATTTCATCGGAGATTATGATGAAATCATGGTCTTCAGACAGTTCAGCTATTGCTTTTACGTCTTCCTTGTCCATAACAGCTCCAGATGGATTGCATGGGGAATTTAGCATTATTGCTTTTGTTTTTGAGGATATTTTTTCCTTGACATCTTCAATTTTAAGTTTTAAACTATTTTCCATTGAACATTCCACTGGGACTGGAGTGGCTTCACTCATGTTTATGCAGGCCTCATAAGATAGAAAGCTAGGGTCCGGGAGAAGAATTTCATCTCCTTTTTCAAAAAATGCCTGTGCACACATATAAAGTGCTTCACTAGCACCATTTGTCACAATAACGTTTTCTATATCTGTTTCAATGTTATTGTCATTGTCAAATTTTTTAACGATCTCTTCTCTAAGTTCAACATAACCTTTATTTGGAGTGTAATGAGTATCGTTGTCTTCAATCGCTTTACTCATGGCTGCTTTAATATTTTCAGGAACATCAAAATCAGGCTCTCCAATTCCAAGATTTATTGCATCTGGATTTGTCACTTCAAACATTTTTCTTATTTGAGATAACTCTACCATTTTTGTTCTGTTAGCGGGATTAATCATATTATTATGTTTGTAGAATTTTATTTAAATTATTTATTGCATGCACCACAGTTATAGCATACATCAACATCACACCATGGTGTTTGTTTGCCTGTTTCGATTCTTCTGTATTCCCTTTCCAAAAATTTCTTTTTGACTCCAACATCAATATTGTCCCAAGGGAGCGGATCTTCCAAAGAATAGTCGGGCAGGTATTTTTTCCATTCTTTCATGGTTATGTTTTCAGTAAGTGACTTTTCAATAATTTGAGAAACTGCCCTATTTCCACAGGACAGTATATACTGAATCATACCTTTTTTAGGACTTTCGAACTTAATTTTATAATTCTTCATTTCTTTTTTTATAAATCTCATTTTCCTCTTAATGTCTTTCAAATCGTAGGTTTCCCATTGTAGAGGAGTGTGTGGTTTTGGTATTAAAGGATTGACACTAAATCTTATTGAATTGTTTTTTCTAAAGCTAGCTATTTTTTTCATAAATTCAACAAGTTCCCTAATGTCATCCATAGTTTCATTCGGAAGTCCGATTATGAAATATAGTTTCATGTTGAAATTCAAATCAAAAGCATTTTTAACAACTTCAAATATTTTTTCATCAGGAATTTCCTTATTTATGCCTTTCCTAAGTTTCCCGATTGACTCCGGAGCTATTGTAATGGTTTTAAGATTTGCTTGACGTAAAAGCTCCAGCTGTTTTCTTGTAATTGATTCCAATCTAAGGGAAGGGGTGGATATTTCAAAATTTCTTTTTTCAAGTTCATCAATGAGTTCCACAATATTTGAATAATCTGAAACTGCAGCTCCAATCAAGGTTACCTTGTTGAGGCCGGTATTGTTCCTCATCTGCTCAGCTATATTAACCAGTTTTTCTAATGATGTTTCACGCATTGGGCGGTATAGATAGCTTGACATGCAGAACCTGCAGCCTCTTGTACATCCCCTTGACACGTTTAGCATTATGGAATCTTTAAAAATGGTCTGATAATCTTCATTTTCACTTGTTGTTATGACAGGTGTTGTTATGTGGTGGGCATCGGCCATATCTTCCACAATGGCTATTTTGGCCTTGTTGTTGAATTCAGGAATATATACTCCCGGGATTTTAAGATATTTCTCCAAATCCTTGCCAAATTTACCATATGTTTCAAATACGTTGTTTAAATTGACCTCTCCTTCGCCAATAATGAAAAGATCTATAAACTCTGACATTGGAGCGGGATTTGAAGTGGCACAAGGACCTCCAGCTATTATTAATGGATCATCTGCTGTTCTATCTTCTCTTTTAATAGGAATTCCTGCTTCATTCAGCATTCTAACCACATTGAAATAGTCTTCTTCATATTGCAGTGAAAAACTAATGATATCAAAATCTTTCAGCGGACTATTGGTTTCAATGGAACGAACAGAAGGATATATTATTCTTTCAGCAAATGTTTTTTGGTTTTGATTTATGAAGTCGTATAGTATATTGTAACCTAATGAAGACATTGCTGTTCTATAGATATTTGGGTAACATAAACCAACCCTTAAATCTACAGCTTTTAGGTTTTTCTGAATTATATTTTCTTCATATATCAATTTAATCAACCTATTCATTATTATTAATCAATAAAGATTATTCAACTCATTAAATTCAATATAAATTTATTTTTCATCTTTTTATTATATTTTACAGATTTTGTTTTTATATTTGTTTTATTTTAATATTGTAAGTTCTTTATTTTTAATTTTTTTCATATAGTTTTATTTTCAATTATTTTCGCTAATTCTTATCTCTTTTTGCCAATTTTAAACGTTTATATGCTTATTTTTCATCAAACTATTTTTAAAAACCTTTATATGTTATTATAAACATAATTCTATATACTCATTATGAATTCTTATTAATTTAAGTTTGGTTCATATTTTTTTATATATATTTTGTAATGAGAAAGAGGTGGAAAAATTTCGATAAAAAATAAAACATTATTGATTTCTGTAGTCTGCATATTCCTCGTATTTTTAGGATCAGTGGCTGCAGCTGATGTTGATAATGATAATTCAAAAGTTTCTAGTAACTCTATCTCAGAAACTAATTTAGTTAATTGTTCTAACGATAATATAATTGTGGAAAATCATGATTCTATTGATGGGAATAATCAAAACAATGTAAATAATGGAAGAGTTTATGCTCAGAGCCCTTCATCTTCAGGAGATTATAAGTTAAACGCTGAAGATGTTGTGAAATATTGTCAAAACGGTACTCAATATGATGTTTCTCTTAAAGATAGTACCGGTGCTCCTGTAGCTAACAAAACTATTACAATTACTCTTTCAAGTTCAAGCTGGAAAAATCCAGCACAATATAATAAAATTACCAATGCAGATGGTATTGCAACATTGGTCATTGGTTTAAACCCTGGTGACTACACTGTCAAATCTACTTTTGAAGATTTTAATGTTACAAACACTATTAAAGTACTTCCTGTGGAAGTATCTGCTAATGATGTTACTATAACTTATAAGGATGGTAGTTTTAAAGCTACTGTTACTGGTGGAGGTAAACCAGTTGCAGGTGCTACTGTTAAGTTCACTGTAAAAGTTGGTACTAATCCTGTTTATAATATAGTAACCAATGCTGATGGTGTTGCAAGTTTGCCTATTAATTTAGCTGTAGGTACTTATTCTATTACTTCTTCAGTAGGTAATAGTAAAGTAATAACCAATAAGATTACTGTAGTTTCAAAAGGTAAGGACGTAATTACTGCAAGTAATTTAAACATGCATTATAAGGATGGTAGTGCATTCACTGCTAAGGTAACTAATAATGGTAATCCTGTAAAAGGTGCTACTGTTAAATTTACTATTTATCTCAAGGGCAAACTTGTTAATAGTTATAATAAAGTAACCAATGCAGATGGTATTGCAAGTTTGCCTATTAATTTAGCTGTAGGTACTTATTCTATTGCTTCTTCAATACCTGATGGTACAGTATATAATACATTGGTTGTAGGTAACGAACTTCCTAAACCTAAGGATGTTATTACAGCATCAGACTTAACACTTGAGTATAAGAACGGTAGTGCATTTACTGCTAAAGTAACCAATGCTACTGGTGCTCCTTTGAAAGGTGTTACTGTTAAGTTCACTGTAAAAACTGGTACTAATCCTGTTTATGAAAGAGTGACTAATGCTGATGGTGTTGCAAGTTTGCCTATTGGGTTGAATGTAGGTACTTATACTGTTACTGCTGCTATTGATGATGCTCAAGTAAGTAAAAAGGTAACTGTATTGCAAACATCTTCCGTAATAAAAGGTAATGATATATCTTCTATCAAAGATGTTACTGTATCATATAATGTCACTTTAACTTCTAAAAGTGGACAACCTATAGATAAGGCAGTAATCAATTTCAATGTAAATGGTAAAAAGATATCTGCAACTACTGATGCTAAAGGTGTTGCAAAGGTAGATCTTACAGGTTTGCCTGTAGGTGAAAATACCATTAATTATGAATATGCTGGAGATAAGAATTATAAATCTTCTAAGGATTCAAGTAAGATTACTATTATCAATTCCACTACTGCAATAAGTGGTAGCGACATTAGTGTTCCTTATGGTGATTCTGCTGAATTTGAAATAACCTTAAAAAATATTAGTGGGGAACCATTAGCTGACAAGACCATTAACGTCAACTTCAACGGCGAATCAAAAGAGGTAGTCACAAATGATCAGGGTATTGCTAAATTGGATATTCCTAATGATTTGGCTCCTGGTAAATATGAGGTCAATTATTCATATTCCAAACTCGGTGAAAAAGATTACAGTTATGGAAGCAATTATGTGACTGTTAACAAGGCAGTACTTAATGTTGAAGCTAATGATATGGTAAAGGAACCTGGAGATGTAAAATACTTTGAAGTGTTAGTGACCAATAAAAATACTATTCCAGTAAGTAATGTTAATGTTAACATAACCGTAGCTGGAAAGTCTTATATTGCCACTACCAATGATCAAGGTATTGCATCCTTGAAAATAGAGCTTAAAGTTGTTGGAGTTTACGATATAACTTATCGTGTTTGTGATAATGACAAATATTCCTCTGATTTAGGTTCAAATAAGATTATAGTAAACGGAACTATAATTAAAGGTAATAATATTGATGTTGAATATGGTTCAGATGCTTCTTATGAAGCTTCATTAACTGATGCTTATGGCAAGCCTATTGCAGGCAAGGAAATTATCTTTACCATCGAAAATGATGAAATTTCTGCTGTAACTGATGATAATGGTATTGCTAGAATCGCATTGCCTAAATTGGAACCAGGTAGCTATAACATTACATATGCATATACTCCTGAAGGAAAAGCTCCTGTTTCAGGAAAAAGCACTGTAACTGTAAAAGGTGGAGTGCCACTCAAATCAGTTTTGACTGCAGCTACTACATTGAAAAAATACATTGAAAGTAACAATGTATTGCCAAGCACTGTAACTGTCGATGGAGAAACTTATACTACTCCTCAATTTTTATACATGCTTGCACAAGCTACTGTAATGTTAAATGAAGGTAAAACCGGAAACATTTATGTTTCAAGTGTTCAAAATCCCGCAAATCCAGTAAAAACAACCGTTTCAGGTAATCTCATGCTCAGCGGTTACATTGAAACAGCTTATAATATTATAAGTTACATTGATGAGAAGGGTATTGCTCCTGATTCAATGAACACCGCTTTAGGAAAATCTGGTTATGATCCTTTAGTTTATGCATTCGCAAGAGTGGTTGCATATTATGAAAACAACGGAATGATGCCGAATTATGTGACTCTTAAAGCTTTCTCAGCACCTATTCCATCAAGTCCTTTGGATAATGTTAATGATATAGAGAACCTTACTCCATACTTACAGCCAACTAAGAATTGTCAAGTGGACAATGCTGAAATTCAGGCTTTGGCTGCTAAATTAACAGCAGGCTTGGAAAGTGATGTTGCAAAAGCTACTGCTATATTTAATTATGTAAGGGATACTGTTTCATATTCATTCTATTACAATACTAGATATGGAGCTTACAATACATTGTTCAAATACAAGACTGGTAACTGTTGTGATAAGGCAAGTGCAGTAATTGCATTGTTTAGAGCTGCAGGATTGCCTGCAAGATATGTCCATGGAACTTGTAAATTTAGTTCAGGAACTTACGGGCATGTTTGGGCACAAGTATTGATTGGTGATACTTGGGTTGTAGCTGATACAACAAGTGCTAGAAACAGTTTCGGTGTTGTAAATAATTGGAATAATTATAACTATCAATTCAAGGCTAGATATATTGAATTGCCATTCTAATTATTCTTTCTTTTTTTCTTTTTTAGTAATTGTTTTATAATACTTTTTATAAAATTAATAAATGGACTAGCTAATTTTAGGATAATATTATGAATAAAAAGGTATATAGGAAAGTTGCCGTTGGAGGAACTTTTGATAAATTTCATGAGGGTCATAAAAAGCTTTTAACAACCGCTTTTGAAATTGGTATTGAAGTTGAAATTGGAGTTACTTCTAATGCTTTTGGTGGTTTGAAGGGAGATATTGATTCTTGTAAGGAAAGGATGGCAAATCTTAGGTCTTTTTTTTCAGATAAGTCTAATTTTCACATAACTGCTTTAGATGATGCTTATGGACCAACCATTTTTGATCCAGAATTTGATGCTATTGTTGTTAGTGAAGAAACAGAACCTACTGCTGTGGAAATCAATGACATTAGAATTACTAAGGGGATGCAACCATTAGATATAATTATTGTTAGTTTTGTTTTAGCTGAGGACGGAAATCCTATTTCTTCTACGAGGATTAGAAGAGGGGAAATTAATAAAATTGGTAAAATATTAAAATAAAACCGATATGTTTATTATTACATTTCGATAAATAATATATTCAGAGGTAGTTATAATGGCAGTAAAAATAGATGGTGATTTATGCGGACATATTCAAAATTGTCCAGTAGATGGTTTATGTATTAAACTTTGTGAACAAGATGCAATAATTGAAGAAGACGGCGATGTAAAAATCGTGCCTGAAAATTGTGATGATTGCGATTTATGTATTCAAAATTGCCCAAATCAGGCTATAAGCAAAGCATGAGATGGTTGAAATGTTCACAGTTAAAAGAGAGGGAGAGGAACTAAGAGTTCTTACTCATGAAAACGATAATTGTGTCGGTTGCGGAATCTGTGTTAAGGTCTGTCCAACAGAATCTTTAAGATTAGGTCCGATTGTACCGATTGCAAGAGGGCTTATTGATATGGAAAAAGTATCTGTAAATAGCAATTCTTGTGTTTTATGCGGTTTATGTTCTGTTTCATGTCCATTTGATGCGATGTTTTTAACTATTGATGATGAAAACATTAAGGATTTGGTTAATTATCCTAATTGGGAATTGGCTTCTATTGTTAATCAGGAAAATTGTATTTATTGTGGAAGATGCTTTGACGTTTGTCCACAAGATTCCATTCTTTTTGAAAGACAATTGCCTTCCAGGGAGGACTTGGTAAAGGGTATTATTGAAATAGATGATGAAAAATGTATCTATTGTAAAATATGTGCAGAATTATGTCCTGCTGGAGCGATTTCCCTTGAATGTAATCCTGAATATGGTAATGACGTATTGAATAATGTTATTACTGTTGATGAGTCCAAATGTGTTTATTGCGGTGTTTGTAAACGTGCTTGTCCTGAAACAGCAATCAAAACTGTATGTTCTACTTGTATGTATTCTGACGAGTTGATTACTCCTAAAATTACAGGTGAGACCAGTATTATTGAAAATGATTGTGTTTACTGTTCATGGTGTGCAGAAATCTGTCCGCAGGACACCATTACAATTATTAAACCGTTTACAGGTTTAATAGAGCTTATTGAAACCGAAGATGCTAAATGTAAAGGCGAGTCCTGTCACGCTTGTAGGGATGTATGTCCATGTAATGCAATAGAGATTATTGATAATATTTCTGTTACTGATCCTACATTCTGCAATTTATGTGGGGCTTGTGTTCCTGCCTGTCCACAGCACATAAGGCACATTGATAGAACATCCATGAAATTAATCAATATCAATTCCGAATCATGGAACGAAATACTAAACAAACTTCTTGATTAGGTTTGAAGAGGAGATAGCTCTCCTCTAAATTTTATTTATCTCAAAATCTCTTTCTTGTTTTAACGTATTTTTTAAATTATTTTGTGTTTCTTGCGTAATGGCTGAAATGTAATTGGCAACTACTAAAATAATGATTATTAACCCTCCAATTATTAATATTAATTCTGCACTTCCCTGACCTTTGTTATCCAACATCATTCTCCCCATTTTGTACGGTTGTTGTCTACAGAAGTTCTAACGTCCTGAATATCATCTCCTGCGGTTATTGTTGTTTCGCTTCTTGTCATGTAATGCCTATATATCAGTAGGGCAAATATTGCAATAACAATCACTCCGCCAAATAACAATATGTATTCTGCAGCACCTTGTCCTGAGTCATCTAATTTTGTTTGTTTTAAAATAGTCATGATTTCACCAGTAGTAATACTTAGTCGACATATTATATTAATATTACTATTTTAATAAAAAGTATTATTTTCTATTGAAATCATTTTTTAAAATTAATATAAACATGTAAATAACCATTATATTTATTAATATGGTCATAGATAATTTAAAATAACTTAATTTTGTTTATTAGATGGTGAGAATGTGGGAAGTATAAGTAAATTGGTATCAGGTATAATTCTTTTTATTATTGGTATTTTCATATCATATGAATCATATATCTACGGATTAAAGGATATTATTTTAGTTGTTGGTTTAATCATAGCTTTGATTGGAATTATCATCATAATTTCCTATCTTGTTGATTCATCAGCAAATAAAACAAATGCTATGTTTAAAGAATATCTTAAGGGTATTGAAAAGAGATCTAACTTTTCCAATAACTCTAAAGAGGAATCTAATCAAATGCCTTTAAAAATTAGAAGAGAATTCGATAACTATGACAATGACTTTTATAGTGACGATTTAGATTCTCAGGAGTATTCTGCTGATGATTTCAACAGTGTATTTGAAGTAAGTGAAGTTATTGATGAAACTTCAGAGTTTGGCAATAGTCTCAACTTTACTCCAAATTACGATAAGCCATTGAAAATCACTAGAGCTCCTAAAAGACGTGAGAGAAGTATCTTTTCCGATGACATTTATGGAAATGAAGGCAATATTGACAAATCAGAATCAATCAAAAGGGCTTTAAGTGAAGAAACTCCAGTCAATGCAGTTGACTTAAGGCCTAAAAACGAACAGGTTAGAGATATTAAAATTGATGTAAATAATCCTGATTCACTCCCTATTCCTAAACTTTTAAACAGTTATATTATCTCTAATGACGAAATTATTAATTCAAAAGATGCATTCGAACAATTGGGCACTAACATTAAAAAAGAGGTAATGTTGGAAATCCCATCTTTAAATGACTTGTCTGATAGATTCTTATCCCATATTCCTTCTATATATTCAAGAGTAATCATTGAGGACTTTGACGTTTCCAATATATCCTATATGATTCTTGTTGCTTCTCTTTTAAAACAAGGAGTCCACATTAAAACCATGCCTAAAGTAAACACCATTAACCTAATCACTGACGATTCCCAGGCAATGATTCTTTCAAAAGGAAGAAGGGATGGTGATGTTGAATATGGTGCTATATATGAAGACAGAAATGCATTGTCAGACATCAGATCTTCATTTGAAAAAACTTGGGAAATGGCAAAGGATTTGGATGAAAATATTCTTTTAAGATATATGGGTCAGGAGGTAGCTTAAAATGGAAATTAGATGGTTAGGCCATTCAGCCTTTGAAATAATAACTGATGAAAATGTTAAAATATTAATTGATCCTTTCATAAGCAATAATCCGGCATGCTCTACTCCAGTAGAGGATTTGAATCCGGACATTATTTTAGTTACCCATGGTCATTCAGATCATTTTGGTGATGCTTTAGAAATTTCAAATACAACCCACGCTCCAATTGCAGCAATTCATGAAATCGCATTGTTCTTGTCAAAACAGGGAATTAGAAATATTGGAGTAAACATTGGTGGCTCATTTATATTTAGGGACATTAAGTTTACAATGTTGGATGCAAGACATTCCGGTGATTTGGATATTGTTGAGGAAACCACACCTGGAGGTGTAGCTGCCAGTTTCCTAATAACTCTTGAGGATGGAACCAAAATATTCCATGCAGGAGACACTGGTTTGTTTGGAGACATGAAAACAATTATTGGAGAAATATACAAGCCAGACATAATAATGGTACCAATTGGAGATAAATTCACAATGGGTCCATTTGAAGCGGCTCTTGCAACAAGATGGATTGATCCGAAAGTTGCCATTCCAATGCATTACAATACATTCCCACCAATAGAACAGGATCCTGCCATTTATGCTAATTTCGTAAATCAGCTTAATCCAAATATTGATGTGGTAATATTGAATCCTGGAGAATACTTTGAGTATGATCCAAAAGAATATGAAGAGTAGATCTCTTCAACAATCCTTTTTTTTTAAAAACTAGTTTTTCATTCTGTCCAAATATTTTTTTCTTTGGTGATATTCCTCGTCAATGTCACATTTTCCGGCTGGCAACACTCTTACGATATCATCTAAAGTCAACAGGTCATCTTCATTGATTTTGTGAAGTACCTTTTTGGCTATTGCTTCCTTTTTGGTATAGCCGGGTTTCAGAACAACAAAATTTTCACTGTGTGCTTCAAGGGCTTCGACAGGTCCTGCCATTATTCTTTTTCCTTCATAGTCTACAATTCCAATAGCTATCTGAACTTTTGCTCCACGGACATAATTACGATTTCCTCTTATTATAAACGAACCCTTCGCTACAAATTCCCCAGCCTGAGGGGTTTTTGAAACTTGGTCTGGATGGACCCAGTATACGTCTTGTGTAGAGAAACCTTTTGACCAAGCAGATGAAAATGAAGCAGCAAAGCTTGCAGATTGTTGAAGGGTATTGTCATTTATTTCATCACCTTCAAGTTTTACCACAATTGAACTTGCACCATGTATATCAGCATGCAAATAAATATCATTATTGTCTAAATATTTCTTAACAACACTTTCATTGGTGTTGGCGTCACGCCCTCCGATTACCAACACATTGTCTGAGGTAATAAACCAGCGAAGTTTCTCATACCATTTGAGGTTTTTCTTAACTCTTTTTTTAGGGTATAGAACTTTCTCCATTTCAATGTCCTTTTTGGCTCTGATTTTTTCCAATTGCTTTTTGGTGTTTTCAATAGCTATCAATGCACCTTTTATTTTTCTTTTAGCTTTTTTTGCCTTTTCATAATAAATCTGTGCATTTTCTGGAACATTCATATGGGGATCAATGTTTATGGATGTGTCATTGAATTTCAGTGTGAGGTTTCCGAGCTTGTCGATGCTTTCATATGATTGGGCTTCTGCCATTCCGTCATTCTTTGCCTTTTTAAGAGTCTTGCCTATTTCCTTATAGGAATAGTCCTTACTTCTAGCATTATTAACAACATTAATCAGGTTTTCAACAGATGTGTAATTAGAATAGATAAGCTCTCCTTTATTCTGGCATGTTTCGATTGTATCTCTAAAATTTTGAACTGTTTCTTCTTGTAGCTTCAATCTTTTCTCGTACTTGCCAACCTTTTTGTTCCATGTGGCTTCCTTGACATCTTTTATTCCAACATTTATTTTTTTGGAATAAAATTCGTCACAGGCCTCATTGAAATTCTTGAAATACTGTTTTTCACAATTCTTGTACTGATCCAAGTCAAGAGGAACAACATCTTCCTTATTTTCACATTTTACGATTTGCGGTTTAAAGTTGTCATTCTTCAAATCGGTAAATATGCTTAATATGCTGTTGTAAAGCTTTTCAATGTCCTCATCGGATAATTTGTCTGCATCATCATTCTTGTCAATGGTTTCAGCCCTTAAGATTATCTCTTCAGCATAAAGGCTTCCAAGACCGTTCCTGGCCAGTGTACGGACAACATCACTATCGGAATTTTTGAAAAGCTCCTTCAGTTCATCAAAAGTAACAGTGACGGGATTGATTCCGCGCTCTGCAGGAAACTTATATTCTTTTTTGGAGCTGATGTCCCTGCTGCTCCACTGCTTTCTTTTAAGGGGCAATATAATGTTGTTCTCATCATCCAAAAGAATTATGTTTCCTTTGTCAAACAATTCCACGATGATTGTGTAATACTTGTCTTTTTTAACCTTGATTTCAACAACCCTGTCAAAGTTGTGTTGCTTTACACTAACGACATTTGCTCCTTTAATTCTTTTTCTTAAAAGCATAGGGAATGATGGAGGTTGTGTAGGATTTTCCAACGGATACTGGCTTGTATGCATACGCACTCCACATTGCATAACCAGGTCTACACGTCCTGTTCCTGGAACATGAAATCTGATAACGACAGTATCTTTCATTGGTTGGAATGATTTGTCCACTCTTGCATTTTCAAGCAAATTATTCAATTCGTCTGTTATTGTGTAAATATCAACATTTGACATTGTTTTCATAATAATCACTTTTTGTTAATACGATGTTTTATATATAATAATTTAGATAATAATTACTAGTATAAATTTTACTTTTTATTTAATTAATTTTGGAGGACTCTAATGGATACTACAATTAAAGTAACAACAATTCATGTAATTGGTGGTCTTATTTCAGCATTTATTTCATTGGGAATATCTGTTGGTTGGTTCGGCTTTAAAAATGATGTATTTGCAGGTATTTTACCATTCATTATTCTTTATTTCATTGGACAAGCTTGTCAAAAACGTTATAATGATGAAATTAGTGGATTTAGCCAATGGCTATGGGATGGAATTTCACCATTCTTATTCACTTGGATAATTTCATTCGTTGTATTATATAATTATATGGGATTTTTATAAAAAATCCTTTTTTTTTAAATTCCTGTGTAGAAAATCCACACGAATAATATTAGCAATGCTGATATAAACAACACAGGAGCTGTAATTTTACTTACTGCCACTATTGAACTAATGGTTGAAATAAGTTCTGTTGAATTGTTTGGACCGAATGTTTTAAGATTTTCTATTTTTTCAGTACCTGTGGCAACTTCTACTTCTTCAAGGTTAGATATTGCCTCGTTTATACTTTTTTTAGCAAATTCAATAATTTTCTCTCTTTCATTTATTCCAATAGGGTTGTATCCTCTGGATAAAGTATTCACATAATGGGTATCAGTGGTCATCACTTCAATCTCGTCAATATCCAAATCGTTTGCAGCTTCAATTATTTCCTGCCTGAACCCTATTTCCATATTGTTTGAATCAAACAGGAGATATGCTGTTCTCTGATTGTTGACTTCCACAACCATGGTTTTCAATCCGCTCTGTCCAATTCCATTGGTTTTGTCCAAACCTTCCATATTGACGTATGAACAACCGACTTTCAGTCCGGAATATTCTTTTGCACATTCTATTTTGTCAATAACTTCAATTATCTCGAATACCTCATCATTTCCAGGCAATACTTCACCACTTTCGGGAGTGAATGAATTATGGCAATCTACAATAATGGAATCCTTTACTTCGCATTTGCTTTTACTTTGAGCCATCATGGTAAGGCCGACTCCGAATTCAATATCGTCACTTCCATTAGGTGCAAATGTGCTCAAAAGCACCATTCCCTTGTTGAAGAATTGAACTCCAATCTTCACATTTTTATGTTCATATCTTTTAAAGACACTTGCTTTTGATGAGTATTCTGCTTTTTCAAGCCCTCTGTTAATGGATTCTTTTATCTTGTCTATTTCCTTTACTGCAACAGGGTTAAAATCGTGGGTTGATGGGCCATGAGCAACCATTGTGAAATTGTCATAGTCGCTAGCCAATATTGTTGGCATATTTGATCCTCCAATGTCCCCCAATGGTCCAGGGTGAACACAAGGACTTATGAAAAGACATTTCAAATCATTGGAGTCTTTCTTTTTAAAACTTATAAAACTAACAATTGTACTGATTGACTCTCCCATGTGTTCAAAGAGATTTTCAAGGGAATTTGATCCTTCGTTCATGTGTGCTAAAAACAGGCTCAACAAATCAAGAACCCCAATACCTAAATTTTTTTTCATTGGGGATTCCACCACTGTAATGAATGAGTAGATGGCTATTATGAATATTATGCTTCCACCAACAAGTTTTAATGCGATTGTAGTGAAGCTGGTATCATCAAATATTGGCATGTCAGATAGGAATGAAAATATGATGTAGGTGGCCAGTATCAATAATGGTTGGAAAGTTGCCACAACCGCAGACTTGGAAAATCCTATCTTGGCTACGCTCCAAAGGATCAATGTGTTTATTCCAAATATAAGAACGCATCCGAATAGGAGAATGTTTGACAAGAATCTCTGACCCAACAGGATTTCAAAAATTCCACCTAGAATTAATATTACGCAAATGAATACCATTGACAAAAGGGATAGAAACATTGAATGCTTCAATTTGAAATTTATTCCTTGTAACTTTTTCAATCCATGTTCTCTTATGACTCCGCTTATTATGGAACTGATTCCCAGGACAAAAAATCCGAAACTTCCACCATAAATTACTTGTTCCACAACACCGATCTTGTAAAGCGGGTTTATGAGGAAGTATATTGTTCCAGTAATGAAACTGATAAAAATCATAGTTAAAATGGCGTTTTTTGTTTTCGGCAATGTTGTTAAATATTTTGACAACCCTGCCACACTACTCATACTTGACATATTTTACCCATCTGATAATTATTTTAATATGGTATAATTTTTTTAAATGAAATATAATAAATGTATCTTTTTTAAAAATATTTATTATTGGATTAATCAATAAATTATATTAGGTGAGTATATGATTGAAATTAATGTTCCTGTTAAGGAGGATTTAACAAAACTTAAGGCTGGGGATGTAATCAGTTTAACCGGTACAATTTTTACTGCACGTGATCAAGCACATAAAAGACTTCTTGAAGAGGGTGCTCCTGCAGATATCGAGAATACTGCACTGTTCCATGCAGGCCCAATAATAACTGAGGAAGATGGGGATTATAAGATGGTGGCCATTGGTCCTACCACTTCAATGAGGATGAATCCATATCAGGCAGATGTAATTGCCATGGGTCCTAAAATAATCATTGGAAAAGGGGGAATGGACGATACAGTAAGGGAAGCATTAAAAGAGCACGGTGCAGTTTATGTGGTTGCTACTGGTGGCTGTGCAGCATTATATGTTGATGCTATTGAAGAAATAGAAAATGTTAACTGGCTTGATTTGGGAATGCCTGAAGCTATGTGGCAATTAAAGGTCAAGGACTTCGGACCTCTTATAGTGGCTATGGACAGCCATGGAAATAGTTTATATGATGAACATTAATCATATATTATTTCCTTTTAAATCATAATAGCATGGTCTAAAATTGTCGTGAGGTTATATGGGTTTTTTTTGGTAATTGTGTTGTTATTGATATGTTTTTTGATTGATTTGTTCTTTAAAACATTTCGCCGAACCCATTTGATTTTTTGTAGTTTTAACTATCTTAGTAAACTTCATGGTAAGACGAGCTACATTTACCTAAAATCATAAAAGAGAATTTGAAGATTTTCCAATTGATGAAAACACAATTTTTGATTGGGATATCTGGGGAAACAATATGATACATTTGATAATGTGTTTGGGATGTTTGATGATGATGAAGACTGGAATGTTGATGAGTTGATCTACAATGAGTAAACTGTTTATCGATACATTATTTTTATGCCTATCTTTAAAAGAAAAGATTCATCCAGACAGATTATTGAAAAAAACAAAAACATTTTCTTTGAAAATGAATGTTATATTAGCAACGGTGTTTTAAATGAAATTATAACTGTCGTTGTGGTAAAACAAAGGGTATCGAGTTAACCAAGGCATATTGCTATCTGGATGATAACTTCAATATTGTAAATGAAGTGGAAATATTTAAAAAGTACAACAATAAAAGTTATAAAGCCAGTTTTATTGATTGCTCCAGCATAGTTATTCATAATAAATTTGATTTGGACTACGTTGTTTCACTGGATAAATTGTTAATAAATATATACTCTTCTTATTGATGGGTCTGTTAAAATTCATTTTCCAGTAGGTTTTCCATCATTGATAAGTAATCAATGTTCGATTTTTTGCGAAAAATTCAATAATTAAAATCAATGAATAAACATCTAATGTTTACTTATTAATAACATATAAGACATATTAGTGAAATTACTTTTAGATAACTTTATTAATAATTATATACATATTAAGTATATAATTAGGTGAAAATATGTGTTATGATGATTCAGAAGAAGATTTTATTTGTCCGATTTGTGGGGAATTTATTGAATCTGGTGAAGTAATTTGTCCTTTTTGTGGGACTCCTTTATAATTTTTTGTTTATAAAATCCAATATTTTATTGATAATATAGTTGTAGGGAAAGTAAGTCATTACGGTTTATATGAATTTCAAGTATCTTAACAATAAATAACTTTATTCTTTTAAGAAGTTATATTGATGATTATTTGGTTTTATAAGTTAAATAATATGTTTTTTTATTTCTATTAGGGAAACCTAAATATTTGCAAGAAGATAATCATTAATTTCATATTTATTTTTATAACATAATCAACTCTTCTAAATCATAACTTCTTTAATATTTTTTATTTCTTCTCTAGGGGCTTGGTCAAAATTATAAAATCTATTCAAAAGTAATACTTTTTAAGGAAAAATCTCAAAATAAAGCATTATAAGTAATTCAATTACCATTTTGTAATAATATGAATATTGAAAAAAATTAATATGACCAACCATCTATGGATGAAGAAAAACAAATATTTTGTGAAATGAATGTAACATCACCAACAGGATTTGAAAATATTAAGCAATGGGGTGATGAATATAAACAATTAGAAAACGATATTTTATCACTTGAAAAATCCTGGATTTTCTGTTGAAATGGAAAAAATAGATTTAGAAAATATTATTAATTGTTTATTCATTCCTTGGGTGGATTTCAATGCTATTACAAATTGTGTTGTTGATGGTAATGCCATACAACCTTTACTAACATGGGGAAAAATGAATAAAGATAATGAAATTTCTGTATCAATAACTGTAAGTCATATTTTTGTTAATGGTCATGAATTTGGATATTTCTTTGAATATTTACAAAATACATTAAATAATCAAGAAAGTATAATCTATTAAAATATTCTACTAGATAGTTCAATTTATCACAATTTTTATCTAAAAAGGATGTTTATGTAGGGTGAAAAATAATGTATTATGATCGTGTTCTTGATGAAATGTTGGATAAATATTTAAGAATAATGGGTGCTGTTCTTATAATGGGTCCTAAATGGTGTGGTAAAACTACAACAGGAAAGAGGCATGCTAATAGCGTATTAAATTTATAAAATGTTGATGAAAGAGAATCGTATTTGGAGTGGGCTTATTATAAGCCATCAAAACTTTTAAGTGGTGAAAAACCTCGTTTAATTGATGAATGGCAAATAGCTCCAGTTTTATGGGATGCTGTTAGAGTAAGTGTTTATGAGTTAAATGAAACAGGTTTATATATTTTAACTGGTTCAACATCTGTTGATGAAAGTAAAATAATACATACTGGAACGGGCAGGATAGTTAGACTATTGATGAGACCTATGAGTTTATATGAAAGTAAAGAATCTAATGGAAAAATATCAATAATTGACTTATTTAATAATTCTAATTTGGATATTGATGGTATAGAATCTGATTTATCTATGGAAGATTTAATATTTGCTGCTTGTAGAGGTGGATGGCCAGCAAGTTTAAAATTTGAGAATAAAACCGATCAGTTAGAATTACCATATATCTATTTAAACAGTATTTGTAATGATGATATATCTACAGTTGATGGAGTTAAAAGAGATCCTTTAAGGGTTAGAAGTATATTATCATCTTATGCTAGAAATATTTCAACAGAAGCAAGTAATTCAACAATATTAAAGGACATCAAAACTAATTATGGAGACATGTCTCAAAATACTTTTTATTCATATGTAAATGCATTAGAAAGATTATTTGTTATTGATAATGTTAGGGCATGGACTCCAAACATTAGATCTAAAACAGCGATAAAATCTTCTTTTAAAAAAGAATTTATTGATCCATCAATAGCAGTTGCAGCATTAAATTTAAATCCTCAATCATTAGAATTTGACTTAAGAACATTTGGATCTATTTTTGAAACATTATGTATTAGGGATTTAAATGTTTATTTGGCTCCTTATGGAGGAAGAGTGTCTTATTTTAGAGACCGGTATGGTCTAGAGGTAGATTGTGTGGTTCATTTAAGAGATGGGAGATATGGATTAATAGAATTTAAATTAGGTCGAATGGAAATTGAAGATGGATCTAAAAATCTCATCAAATTAGATAATCTTATTAAAAAGAATATTAAAGAAAAGAATCTAAATTTAAAAGCCCCTAGTTTTTTAGCAATTGTTACTGGTGGTAAATTGGCATACACTCGAAAAGATGGCATTAAAGTGATTCCTATAGGTACTTTAAAACTATGATTAAATAGAGTGAAAAGATTATATTTTTTGGGAGTGTAAGATTTATTCTTAAAACATGCAATTCGGATTCAATTGTTGACAATGATTCTCTTTGTGATAAATATTTAAATGAATTTGCAAATTCAAATATGGAATTGGTTTTGGACATATATAAACATTTAAAAAAGTACAACATAAACATAAGTTATATATATAACAAAAAAGATAAAACGTGGTAAAATTGAGAATTATGGGGCTTAGTTTAGCTAGTGAATCTGGTTGGGATAATATTAGTTACCGTTTAATTTGTTAAAAAAATTAAAAACATGGGAACTATGGAAGAAAAACTAGATCATTTTAAATTCCTATATTTAAAAGATAAAAGAAAATATTCCCATTGGAAACATTGGTGTATTGAGAGGTAGACTTCCGGATATTTTTTGGTACTCTTGATAATCCAATTTCTATTGATGAAGCTAAACTTTAAATCATAATCTTTATGAAATCAGTTAAAAGATTTTAGGAGAAGTAATAATGATAATATATGAATCTAAAAGACCAATAAGAGAAAAAGTAAAAATAAATGTTGATAGATCATATTGTCTTTTATGTACAACTAGAGCAAAAGTTGCTTTAGAAAAGACAAAAGTCACTCTTCTTTCAATTTTAGATATAGCAATAGAAAGTGGTTTTGATAAAGATAGGATAATAAAAATGTTGAGTGAATTTGATTATTTATTTATAAAATTAAGTGAAAAATTAGTTTTAGCAGATGATGAAGAATATGAAAAACTTGAAAAAGGATTAATACAGTTTACAATGGATGTTGCTAAATCTATTGAATTAGTAGATGATAAAGAATTAATTTATTTCTATAAAAGTTTAAATGAATTCAAAAAACTTTTTTATGAAAAAATAGAACCCAATCATGTGATAATTTTATGAAAGAAAGTAATAATGGTATTAGGGAAGAAATAAAAAATATTAAAGGAAGTTATGATTTAGAAGAGTTGTTCATGTTATAAAAATAAACATGATTAAATGATTATCTTCCTGCAAATATTTAGGTCTCTACAACAAAAATAAAAAAACTTCTATCCAAGTTTTCACTGTTAATAAATTTGTCAGAGATTTTAAAAAAATAATATTTCAAGTTGTCATTATTATATAAATTGGAATATAATTATTATTTATTAAATTTTCCATATTCTAAAATATTATTAATGGATTTTAACAAACAGTATATTTATATATATTAATTAAAAATACTTTATATAAAAATTCATTATTATTATATCATTTTGGATGTGGAGATTATGGCTGACATTAATGAAGTAGCAGAAAAAAAATTAAAATCTAAAACTACTAAAATCAAGAAAGTGAATAAAAACGAAGAAGAAAGGGAAAAATTCTTCAATCAATTGGGAATGTCCTTATCATTCATGCTTGATGAAGTGCCTGATGACAGAATTATGGGTTTGATTTTTAGAACAAGCCCTGAAGGCAAGATTCTTGATGTGGAATATGATGTGGATGAGGATATTGAAGAATTCATTCCTGTTTCTGATGAGGATTTAGTTAAATATTATGAAGAGTTTAAGGATTACAAATTGGAATTGATTGATTATAAGAATGAGGAGGAAGTGGCTGAAACCGACAGTCAGGTTGCATCCTCTTTAGAGGTTTTCATGCCTAACCGAGGTAAAAAGAACCTTAAGATTCATGACAGTGTTATCTTTTGGACTACTTTGGAAGGTAAAATCGCTGTTTTAGAGTATTCCTATATGGAAGAGGATAATGATGGAAATGTTGAAGCAGCAGATCCTATTGAAGTACCTGTTAAAAACATTAAACATTTCTATGAAGCATTTAAAGATTTCAAATTAGAACTAGATGATTAGATGATAGTTAACAATTCCCTCGATGAAGTTAAGAAAAGAGAAAACTCTTTGAAAGTTATAAAGAATATCGTAATTGATAAAGGCAGAGAAAAACTTTTTGATTTAACTGGTTTGTCTGGAGGATTTATAGCTTCAGATGAAGAATTAAGTCTTCTTGAAACCTATATTGGGCCTGCGGTATTTGAAGAGCTATTGCAGGTTGAAGGTATAAATCATATGGGCGGGGAAAAGATTTTGCCTCTTAACAGAACATCATCAGGTATATTGGCAACTATTTTAGCATTAGTTGAAAAAGACAGCACTGTTGTTCACTATCTTGCTAAACTGCCAGCTCATCCTTCAATACCTAGAAGCTGTGAAATTGTAGGTGCGAACTATGAGGAATATGATGATTTCAATGAGTTCAACATTCCTGAAAACACATCACTGATTGTAATAACAGGTTCCACAATGGATCATCAAGTTATTGATGAGGATGAGTTTAAAGAAATAATCAGTTCAGCACATGAAAGGGATATTCCGGTTCTTGTTGATGATGCTTCGGGGGCACGTTTAAGAACTGTAATTTTCAATCAGGAAAAAGCATGTGATTTGGGGGCAGACATTGTAATTACAAGTACTGACAAGCTTATGCCGGGACCTAGAGGAGGTTTGATGGCAGGTAAGGAGAAATATCTGGATCAAATCAAAATAAAGGCAAATCAATTTGGTCTTGAAGCACAGCCTCCATCTATTCTAGCAATGGTTAACGGTCTTAAAAATTTCACAGAAGATAATCTCCTTAAAAGTTTTGATAGAAAAGAAGACCTTTTAAATTTGCTCAACGAGAATTTTGAAATGTTTGAATTGACTCCTACCGGTGTTATGGTAACTCCTGAAAAGTTAGCCAGTGAATTAAATGCTGAAAACGATTTATCTCCAGATGATATTGCATTTATCTTTGCAATGATTTTGCTGAAAGATGAGGGCATTATTACAATTCCTGCAGTTTCAATGCCTGGCGCATCTGCAACAATAAGATTTGATCTGTCCACTTCAGATGCCTTCAGATTGGAATTGGACGAGTTAAATCAGAAAATCATTGATTCTTTCAACAAGCTATCAGAAGTAGTTTCAGATAAAGAAAAATGTCATGAAATTGTTTTTGAATAATTGCTTCAATTTTCAAAATTAAAAATAAAAAAAAGAGGGAATGATTATTGTTTTTTGATAATGCATTCTCCAGATATTACTTTTTCTAAAGTTCCGTCAGTTTTTTCCACAATCAATATTCCTTCGCTGTCAACACCGACAACATAGGCATCGTAGGATTTGCTGAATGGAGGTCTCACTTCTACGGTTTTTCCGATACTGTATGATTTTTTTCTCCATTCCTTAAGAATCTCTTCATATTTGCTTTCGTTAATGAGTTCGTATATTTTCTCAAACTCTTCAAGGAATATTGCAATAACCTCATTTTCATCAATTATCTTGCCGGTAATAGACTTGAGGGAAATGGTTCCTTCCTGGATTTCAGGAGGCAATTCATCTACATTCAGGTTCACGTCAATTCCAACACCTACGATTACTCTTTCGATTGTGTTGAATTTGGCTATTGCTTCTGTTAGGATTCCGCATACCTTCTTGTCGTTTATCAAAACATCATTAGGCCATTTTATCTCTGCATTTTTGATTCCAAGTCTTTCGAACGCTTTTTCCACTGCAACTCCAGTAGCCAAGGTTATGATCGGAATCTTGTTTTGGGTAATGTGAGGAGTTAATATTATTGATAGCCATACGCCCCCTAAGGGTGATTCCCAAGGTTTTCCAGTTCTTCCTTTAGCATTAGTCTGTTTTTCTGAAACAATGACCAAACCATCTGAATCATCTTCCTCTGCAAAGAACTTTGCAACAGTATTGGTTGACATTACTTCCTTGAAAATGTAAATGTTTTTCCCAATGAATTCAGTATTGAGATTTTTTAGGATTTCTTCTTTTTTGATGTATTTTGTCTGATTGTCTCCAACCTCTTTTACGGTATCTATGAAGTCGTGAAGTTCATAGTTGGCCAATTCTGAAAGAGTGTTTTTAGATAATTTTCCTTCTTTTCTTAAAAGTTCTATAATTTCAGTTCTCATTTTGAAAACCCCTTATTTTTTAGCCAGTTGCTGATTTTTTGCAGTGTTTAAGTAGGAACCTACAGCGGCAGAAATCGCAGCTATTTTTTTAGCAGGCATAAATGTGGATTTAAGTTTGTTTACCTTTTCCATTTCTTCTTCAATAACTTTTTCCATTTCCTCATCGATTCCTTTTTTATAGGTATCAATGAAATGAGTATTTAAATCACCATTTATGAAATTAGGGTTTCTAAGAATTGCCTTATGGAATGGGATTGTAGTTTTAACACCTAAAATAATGTATTCACTTAATGCTCTTTTCATTCTAGCAATTGAATCTGGTCTTGTTCTTCCCCAGGTAATTAGTTTGGAAATCATTGAGTCGTAGAATGTTGGGATTGTATAGTTCATATAGACTCCACTGTCCAGACGTACTCCAGGACCTCCAGGTGACCTGTAACCTGTAATCTTACCTGGATTTGGAGCGAAGTCGTTAAACGGATCTTCAGCATTGATACGACATTCGATTGCATGTCCTGAAACCTTTATGTCCTTTTGCTGGAAGCTTAATTCGTTTCCGTTAGCTATTCTAATCTGTTCCTTGATCAGGTCGATGTTTGTAACAATCTCTGTGATTGGATGTTCTACTTGGATACGTGTATTCATTTCAAGGAAATAGTAGTTTCCAGAGTCATATAGGAATTCAATAGTTCCTGCACTGTTGTATCCGATATATTCGGCAGCTTTAACTGCGCTTTCACCCATGTCTGCCCTTAGCTCAGGGGTCATGATTGGGGAAGGAGCCTCTTCTAACAGTTTCTGATGTCTTCTTTGTATAGAACATTCTCTGTCTGCAGCATGTATTACATTTCCATGTTCGTCAGCTAATATTTGGAATTCAATATGGCGAGGTTTTTCAAGGTATTTTTCAATAAATACTGTTGAGTCTCCAAAGTTAGTGGAAGCTACAGACTGAGTGGATTCAATAGCGCGCACAAGTTCATCTTCTTCATAAACCGCACGCATTCCAATACCTCCACCACCTGCAGACGCCTTTACGATTACAGGATAACCGATTTGCCTAGCTATTTCTTTAGCTTCTTCAATATCGGTTACGCCTTCAGGTGTACCTTCAATAACAGGAACTCCCGCTTTTTTCATAAGGTTTTTAGAGGTAATCTTGTCTCCCATTTCCTGAATAATCTTTCCACTTGGTCCAATTAACTTAATTCCGTTTTTCTCACATGCTTCACCAAATTTAGGATTTTCAGCTAAAAAACCGTAACCTGGGTGTATTGCTTCTGCTCCTGATTCCAGGGCTATATCAATGATTTTATCTATATTTAAATAAGATTTTGCCGGTGAAGGATTACCTAGAGGATAACTCTCATCAGCATAATTTGTATATAGAGAAGTTGCATCAGCATCAGAATAAATCGCTACACTTTCAATATCCAGTTCGCGACAGGCACGCATAATTCTAATAGCTATTTCTCCTCTATTTGCTATCAATATTTTATTAAACAATTTAAAACCTCAATAAAAAATTTTTTAATATATTATTATATTAAATTATATTAATTATTATAATTTATGAATTTGATTTTATGAAACCTATAAAAAATAAGAAACAACTTGAAATTAAATTACAGCAGATTCCCAACCATCCTAACCCTAAAGTTGAGTTGGAGCAGTATTCCACACCTGCCTACATTGCGGCAGACATTTTATGGAATGCCTATAGTTTGGGGGATATTCTAGATAAGAACGTTCTTGACTTGGGATGTGGGTGCGGTGTTTTTACAATAGGTTCATTGATGCTTGGTGCGGGTTCGGCAATAGGCATTGATATTGATGGGGAATCCGTTGATGTTGCAGAATCCTTCTCTGAAAAATTCAAGTTGGATAACTGCAGGTTCATAGCCGGCGACGTTTTTCAGCTTGTTGATGATTTTAATGTTGACACTATTTTTCAGAACCCTCCTTTCGGATCTCAAAAGAGGGCAACAAGGGGAATTGATTTGGATTTTATAGAGAAAGCAATATCTTTTGGTCCCGATGTTATCTATTCTTTTCACATGGCATCTACTGAAGAATTCCTGATTGATTATTTTTCAAGAAACAATCTTAAAATTACCCATATATTCAGATATGAATTTAAAATTCCCAAAATTTATGAATTTCACTCAAAAGAGTCAAAAGGTGTTAATGTTATTGTGATTAGGGCCGAAAATACTTGTAAATAGCTATTTTTCAATTAAGTTTATATACTACTATGGACATAGTTTATATTAATATATTCTATGAGTTTATTATTGTAGTTATGAAACTACGGGTATTATAATTGATATAATATTTTCAAATGTATGAGTCTTATTAGTGATAGCTATATAAACTTAGCACAATCTTTATATATGTTTTTAAACAAATCTATTGTTTAATGTATAAAGATGAGCTATCTGTATTTATTCCGAATTCGTTTCTTTCAGAATCTAAAGATCTTAAAATTCGTACTTATAAAGTAGGAATTCTTGGAAGAGCTTTAGCTGTTTACAGAGTAAACAATGTTGTAATCTACAATGATGCGCAATTGAAAGATGATGAGGGACAAGAAGATGGAGAATTTATTGCTGAAATTTTGAGATATATGAATACTCCTCAATATTTGAGAAAAAGAGCATTCCCAATTAGACCAGAATTGAAGCATGTTGGTATTCTTCCACCACTTAGAACTCCTCACCACCCTGTAGATAAAAATCCACAGGTTGGAGATTACAGGCAAGGTTTCACTGTAAAAAGAAATAATAAAGGAACTTTTGTGGATATTGGTATGGATAAACTTGCGTTCTGCAAAGAGCAACTTAGTGTTAAGAAGATATTTAGCTTTAAGATTACTAAAATTGCTAAAAAAGAAGTAATTGTCACACCTGATGAACCAGATGACGTTTACTGGGGATATAATGTAATGTCCTCTAATAAAAGTCTTAAAAATAGCTTAAAATTAATCAGTCCAGATCTTGTTGTTGAGACTACAAGATATGGCGATTCAATCAATTCTATTTTTAATGAATTAAAATTTAAAGTAGAAGAATGTAAAAATATTGCTATTTTATTTGGTGGACCTTATTCTTCAATCCAGGAGGATGTTTCTAGTGGAAACTGGGATTTATTTAAAGTAAATACCATTCCAGAGCAAGGAACTGAAACTGTTAGGAGTGAAGAAGCAGTTATCGCTACACTTTCTTTAATTAACTTTATGAGATTTTAATTCAAAATCTAATTTATTTTTAATAGATTAGATATTTCGCTCAACTTTTTATACATTTGAAGTTTTTAAGACTTTCTTATAGATTATATTATTGCAGATGATTTATACATTAAAATACGCTCTCTGAGTGTTTTAAATTAAATTTAAATCTAGAATATATTAAATTTAATATTTATCTAGCTATATGGCTGTGTTAACAGTTTTAGCTATTTATATATGGCTTTAATAATTTTATTAAAGTTTATTTGGCTATTAATTAGCCTTTCATTTAAAAAATTAATTAAAACTAATTAATTTAAAAAATAAAAGGAATTTAAATAAAACGGAGGTATAATCAAATGGTAAGACATCACCAGCCAAGAAAAGGGTCTGTTGCTTTTAGTCCAAGGAAAAGAGTAGCAAAAGAAACCCCAAGAATTAAAGCTTGGCCAAAAAATGATGAACCAAAATTATTAGGCCTCGCGGGTTATAAAGTCGGTATGACTCACGCTTTAGTCACTGAAACCGATAAAAACTCTCCAAAAAACGGTATGGATGTATTTACTCCTGTAACCGTATTGGAAGTACCGCCGGTCGTAGTAATGGGAATTAGAGCATACGAAAAAACTTCTCGTGGAATGAAAGTAATCACCGAAGTTCTTGCAGACAATTTGGATGAAGAACTCTCAAGGAAAATTTCACTTCCTAAAGAGTACAATAAATCTGAAGCTATTGCAAAAATACAAGGTGCTTTAGAAAACACAGAAGATATTAAAGTATTAGTACACACCAATCCTAAAGTTACAAGTGTACCTAAGAAAAAACCAGACATATTCGAATGTGGTATTGGAGGAGCAACTCCTGAGGAGAAATTAAACACTGCATTAGAATTATTAGGTAACGAAGTAAGTGCAAGTGACATATTCAAAGAAGGTCAATTTGTTGATGCAATCGCAACTACAAAAGGAAAAGGATTCCAAGGTGTAGTTAAAAGATGGGGAATTAGAATTCAATATGGTAAAGCTGCTAGAAGTAGTAAAGCAAGACACGTAGGTTCTATCGGACCTTGGACTCCATCAAGAACTATGTGGACCGTAGCACAAGCAGGTCAAATGGGATACCATAAAAGAACTGAATTCAATAAGAGAATTTTAAAAATTGCATCAAAAGATGAAGTTGATCAAATCAACCCAGATGGCGGATTTGTAAAATACGGTCTTGTTAAAAATGATTATGTTTTAGTAAAAGGCTCACTTCCAGGTCCTTCTAAAAGATTAGTCATTCTTAGAGAACCTATTAGGCCTAATGGAAAGTCTGAGGATTTACCTCAAATAAACTACATAAGTACAAAATCTAAACAAGGGGTATAATCATGAAGGTAAACGTTTATTCATTGGAAGGGGAAGTTAACGGAGACATCGAACTTCCAGCTATTTTTAACGAAGAATACAGGCCAGATTTAATAAAAAGAGCTGTAATTTCTTCACAAACTGCAAGAATCCAACCTTGGGGAAATGACCCTATGGCAGGTAAAAGAACCAGTGCTAAAGGTTGGGGTTCAGGTAGAGGAACTGCTAGAGTACCAAGAATAAAAAACGGTGCAAGAGCAGCATTCGTCCCAATGGCAATTGGTGGTAGACAAGCACATCCTGTAAGATCTGAAAAAAATCATCACGAAAAAATCAATATTAAAGAAAGAAGATTCGCTATCAGATCTGCTGTAGCAGCAACTACTGACAAAGACTTAATTGAAGGAAGAGGCCATGTAACTGGCGATATTGAACAATTCCCTATAGTAGTTGACGATGATATTTGTTCTTTAAAAACAACTAAACAAACTCGTGAAGTATTCAAAGCTTTAGGTGTTTATGACGATATCGAACGTGCTAAAAAAAGTAAAAAAATTAGAGCTGGTAGAGGAAAAACCAGAGGACGTAAATACAAACAATCCAAAGGACCTCTTTTAGTTGTTGGTGAAGATAAAGGTATTAGTTTAGGTGCAAGAAACCATGCTGGATTAGACGTAGTATGTGTTGAAAACTTAAATGCTGAATTGTTAGCACCTGGTACTCATGCTGGTAGACTCACAATATTTACTAAATCAGCAGTTGAAAAATTAGGAGGTTTATTCCAATAAATTGGAAAATAGGTGATTATCATGGATGCATATTCAATTATTATTAAACCTCATGTTACTGAAAAAACCATGAATTTAATTGATCAAAATAATGAAATTACTTTTGTTGTAAAACGTAGCGCTAACAAAAGAACAATTAAATTAGCATTTGAACAATTATACGAAGAAAAAGTAGAAAGAGTTAACACTCACATTACTCCTTATGGTGAAAAAGTAGCATATATCAAGCTTGTTGAACCAGAAATGGCAGAAGAAATTGCTGTTAAAATAGGTGTATTCTAAGGAGGAATTTGAATGGGAAAACGATTAATAATCCAAAGAAGAGGAAGAGGAACTCCTACTCACCGTGTTGCTTCTCATCGTTTTAAAGATAAAATTAGATACAGATCTTACGATGCATTAGAAAAAGAAGGAAGTATTAAAGGTATTGTAACTGATATCGTACACGATCCAGCTAGAACTGCTCCTATTGCAGAAGTTAAATTTGAAAATGGTGAGAAAAAATTCATATTAGCACCAGAAAGTATTCAAATTGATGATGAAATCGAATGCGGTATTTCTGCACCAATTAAATTCGGTAACACATTACCACTTGCTGAAATTCCTGAAGGTACTCCTATTTACAATATTGAAAATACTCCAGGAGACGGTGGTCGTTTTGTAAGATCATCTGGAACTTATGCTTCTTTAATTACTCACGATGCAAATCAATCTGTTGTTGAATTACCATCTGGTGAATTAAAATACTTAAATCCTAAATGTCGTGCAAGTATCGGTGTTGTAGCTGGTGGAGGAAGAAAAGAAAAACCGTTCCTCAAAGCAGGTACAAGATGGCATGCTTACAAAGCTAAAGGTAAGAAGTTCATGACAGTTAGAGGAGTAGCAATGAACGCAGTAGATCACCCTCACGGGGGAGGTAACAGACAACATCCTGGTCGTCCAACTACTATTTCAAGAAATGCACCACCAGGAAGAAAAGTTGGTTCTATTGCAGCTAGAAGAACAGGATTAAAAAGATAGATAGAGGGTGTTTCATTGGCAAGAAAAATATTTAAATATAAAGGTCATACTCTTGAAGAATTACAAGACATGTCTTTAGAGGAAGTAATGGAATTATTCCCAGCAAGACAAAGAAGATCTTTAAAAAGAGGTTTTTTACCAAGACAACAAATTGTTTTGGATAAGATGAGAAAGTTAAACAAAGAAGGAACAAAAGATGGTAGACCTGTAGTAATCAGAACTCACTGCAGAGACATGGTTATTATTCCAGAAATGGTAGGCACCACTTTCGGAATTTATGATGGACATGAATTTGTTGAAGTAACCATTGCACCAGAAATGATTGGTCATTACTTTGGTGAATACGCACCAACCAGAAAAATGGTTCAACACGGGGACCCTGGTATGGGAGCTACAAGATCATCTATGTTTGTACCACTTAAATAAGGAGATTAGAACATGGCTAATAAATATGCTTATAACAAAGAAGGTAATGAAGCAAAAACCGCACGTGCTATGGCTAAATCTCTTAAGATTTCCCCTAAACACTGTGTAGAGATTTGTAGAGCAATTAGAGGAATGGATGTGGAAAAAGCAAAAGCTTACTTAGAAAATGTTATTGACATGAAACAATCAGTTCCATTCAAAAGACACAATAAAAAAGTAGGTCACAGAAAAGGACAACAAGGTTGGCCATCAGGAAGATACCCTGTTAAAGCATCTGCTGCTATTTTAAAAGTTTTAGAAAACGCTGAAGCAAATGCTGAATACAAAGGTATGGATACTGAAAAACTTTTCATTGAACACATTTCAAGTCACAGAGGAGTTGTAATTCGTGGAGCTATTCCAAGAGCATTTGGTAGAGTAACTCCATTTAACACACCAACAACCCACATTCAAATAGTATTAAAGGAGGCTAACTAATGATAGAAAAAGATTTTGTCACTGAAGGCCTTAGAAGAACAAGAATTGACGAATATTTTGAAAAAGAACTCGAAAGAGCTGGATACGGTGGTATGGACGTACAAGTTACACCATTAGGAACTATGGTTGTAGTTTATGCAGAAAGACCAGGTATGGTAATTGGTAGAGGCGGAAAAAACGTAAGAAGCATTACCAATACTCTTAAAAACGAATTTGGATTAGACAATCCTCAAATTGAGGTTAAAGAAGTTGAAACTCCTGAACTTAATCCTAAAATCATGGCTTATAAAATAGCTAACATGTTACAAAGAGGTATGCACTTCAGAAGAGTAGCTTATTCAACTATTCGTAGAATTATGGGTGCTGGAGCTCAAGGTGTAGAAGTTACTATTTCCGGTAAAATCAGAGGTTCAAGATCTGCTGTAGCTAAATTTGTAGAAGGTTACATCAAAAAATGTGGTGAACCATCAATCAGATTTGTAGAAGAAGGATTTGCTACAGTTCAATTAAAACCTGGTGTTTTAGGTATTTATGTAAGAATCATGCCTCCTGAAACTGTATTACCAGATACCGTTGAAATTCTTCCTCCAACTGAAAAAATCGTTGAAGATGGTGAAGTTGTTGCTGAAGGTGAAATGGTAATAGATGAATCAATTACTCCTGAAGATGAAGAAATCATCGAAGACGAAGAAATCGTAGAAGAAATCGAAGACCTCGATGAATTAGAAGAAGTTATTGAAGAAGATGCTGTAGAAGCAGACGATGATTAGTCATAGTGAGTTGTTACAATGGCGATTTTAAGAAGTAAAGAAATTTGGGACATGGAAGTTGATGAGATTCAAGAAAAATTAATTGAACTCAAAGCAGAATTATCCAAAAATGTTTCTAAAAGTGCAGCTGCAGGTGTTAATGAAAACCCTGGAAAAATTAGAGAATTGAAAAGAACCATTGCTCGTGTTCTTACAATTTTGAATGAAAAACAGAAGGAGAATTAAATGTCAAAAATCTGTGATGTATGTGGGCTTCCGGAAGAACTTTGTGTTTGCGAAGAAATTGCACGTGAAGTTCAAACTGTTAAAGTATTTACAGTTAGAAGAAGATTCGGAAAACTCATGACTATTATTGAAGGTATCGATGAACACGATATTGATATCAGAGAATTAACTAAAACCCTTAAAGCAAAATGTGCTTGTGGTGGAACTGCTAAAAACAGTCAAATTGAACTCCAAGGAGATCATAAAGTAAGAGTTAAAGAAGTTTTATCTGATATGGGATTCTCATCCGATACTATTGAAATTCGTGAATCTAAAAAGAACAATAGAAAAAGAAGAAAATAAATTTCATTTATTCGATAATAGGAGTTCAAATATATTCAGCTGACTAGTTTCATAGAGAGATATTATGATAACTTCAAAAAATTTAGTTCATCATGAATTTATTGGACTAAATGTAAGGGTTATTAGTTCAACTAATAAATCTCTTGATTTAAATGGAATTATTATTGATGAGACAAAGAATACGATTAAGATTGAAGTTAAGAATGATAAAGGGATATATGAGGAAAAATTAATTCCTAAAATCAATTCAATCTTTCAATTCAAATTACCAAACAATGAAATTATAGAAATTGAGGGTAATATTTTGTCAATTCGTCCTGAAGATAGAATAAAAAAAAGATTTAAAAAAATATAAATGGTGATAATATGGTTGGGCTTAATGTTCAAGTACCAGAAACTACATGCGATGATCCTAACTGTCCTTTCCACGGATCCTTACCTGTAAGAGGTCAAATCCTTGAGGGTGTTGTTGTAAGTAACAAAGCTGAAAGGACAATTAGTGTAGAACGTAGTTACTATAAATTCATTAAAAAATATGAAAGATACGAAAAAAGAAAATCTAAAATTAATGTTCACAAACCAGATTGTTTAGATGTAAATATTGGAGATTCTGTAAAAGTTGCAGAATGTAGACCTTTAAGTAAAACTAAACACTTTGTTTTAGTAGAAGTAAAAGGAGAGTAATTTTATGAAAGCATTAACATCAAGTGTATCTAAAGCATTACCAATCGGAGCTACTCTTCAATGTGTGGATAATACTGGTGCACGTGAAATTGAAATTATTTCAGTAAAAGGATATAAGGGTGTTCGCAGAAGACTCGATGTTGCTGGTGTTGGGGATTTAGTTGTAGCATCTGTTAAAAAAGGTACTGCTGATATGAGAAGAGAAATCGTTAACGCAGTAGTTGTAAGACAAAAAAAGGAATTTAGACGTGCTGACGGACTTCGTGTTAAGTTTGAAGATAATGCAGCTGTTATTATTACTCCTGAAGGTGTATTGAAAGGATCAGAAATCAGAGGTCCTGTAGCTAAAGAAGCAGCTGACAGATGGCCTAGTGTAGGTAGTGCAGCAAGTATTTTAGTATAAGGTGAAATAATGTCAAAACAACCAAGAAAACAAAGAAAAGCTCTTTACAAAGCACCTGCACACAAACGTGGTAAACACTTAAGTGCTACTTTAAGTAAAGATCTCAGAGAAAAAATCGGTACAAGAGCTTTACCTTTAAGAGTTGGAGATAAAGTAAAAGTTCTTCGTGGAGACTTCAAAGATCACGAAGGTAAAATTTTAGGTGTAGATTATAACAACTACAAAGTAACTATTGAGGAAGTAACTTTATCCAAACCTGATGGAAGCGCAATACTTCTTCCAGTAGATCCATCCAACTTAATGATTATTAAAGCTGATATGGACGATGATAGAAGAGCAAAAAACGTAAAAGGAGATAAATAACATGGCTAATATGGGTTCAAGAAAACATCTCAAAAGATATAAAGCACCAAAAACCTGGCCTATTCATCCTAAAGAAGATACCTGGACTGTAAAACCTTCAGCAGGTTCACATGCTATTGATGATGCATTACCATTAACTTTAGTTATTAGAGACATTCTCGGATTAGCTGACAATTCCAGAGAAGCAAAAAGAATCATCAACTCAGGTAATGTTCTTGTAGATGGTAGAGTAGTTAAAGATTATAAATTCCCAGTTGGATTTATGGATATTATTGAAATTCCAAAAACTGAAGAATCTTATAGAATACTTTTAGATACTAAAGGTAGATTACAATTAAAACCAATAGACGATAATGATTCTAAATTATGTAAAATCGTCAACAAAACCACTATCAAAGGCGGAAAAATCCAATTAAACCTTCACGATGGTAAAAACATAATTGTTGATGAAACCGACTTAAATGTTGGAGATATTGTTGTTATCTCTGTTCCTGAACAAGATATCAAAGAATCACTTAAATTAGAAGTTGGAGCTACTGTACTTGTTACTGGTGGTAAACACACCGGTGAATTAGGTAAAGTAACTGAAATCATCATTAACGAATCTTCTAATCCAAATACTATCGTTATTGAAAACAATGCAAAAGACAATTTCTTAACTTTAAAAGATTATGCTTTTGTTATTGGAACTGATGCACCAATAATTGACTTATTGGAGGTTAATCAATGAATCCTATGAACGAAGTTCAAATTGAAAAAGTTACCGTTAACATTGGTGTAGGTGAAGCAGGTGAAAAATTATCCCGTGCTATTACACTTTTAGAAGAAATGTTTGATCAAACTCCTGTTAAAACTTATTCAAAAGTAACCAACCCTGAATGGGGTATCAGAAAACGTCAACCTATTGCATGTAAAGTTACTTTACGTGGAGACAAAGCTGATAAAGCAGTGGATATGGTTTTAGAAGGAATTATGAGAAACCTTAGACCTACCCAATTCGATGACCAAGGAAATCTTTCATTCGGTATTAGAGAACATATCGATATTCCAGGTATGAAATATAATCCTGATATCGGTATTTTTGGTATGAACCTTTCAATAACCTTTGAAAAACCAGGTTATAGAATAGCTAAAAGAAAAATCCAACAAAAGAAAATACCACAAAAACATAGAATTTCAAAAGAAGAAACCATGAAATTCATGGAAGATAATTTTAATGTAAATTACGTAACTGAATAGATTAATAGGTGATAGTTTGCCAAGAAAATATGGAAAAGCTGCAAAAAAATGTACTAGATGTGGAGATCATTCTGCTATGATTAGTAGATATGGGCTCAATTTATGCAGACAATGTTTTAGGGAAATTGCTCCTAAAATAGGTTTTAAAAAATATAATTAAAGGTAGTTAATATGAGTCTTATGGATCCTCTTGCTGATGCTTTAACTAACATTAGAAATAACGAATTACAAGTAAACGATTCTTGTGTTATTTCTCCAGCTTCAAAATTAATTGGAGAAGTTTTAAGCGTTATGCAAAAAGAAAATTATATTGGTAATTTTGAATATGTAGATGACAACAGAGCAGGTAAATTCAATGTTGAATTGGATGGTAACATAAACAAATGTGGTGTTATCAAACCTCGTCACGCTGTTAAGAAAGATGAATTTGAGAAATTTGAAAAAAGATATTTGCCAGCAAAGAACTTTGGTATTTTAATCCTTACCACTCCTCAAGGTATTATGACTCACAATGAGGCAAAAGAAAGAGGTATTGGTGGACGTTTGTTGGCTTACATGTACTAGGTGATTATATATGGTAGTAGCTGCAGCTATAAGGGAAGAAATTGAAATCCCTGAAGGCGTTGAAGTTATAATTAATAAAAATGAGGTTTCTGTTAAAGGGCCTAATGGAGAAGACTCCAGAGTATTTACTTACCCTAACGTAAGTATCAAAGAAGAAGATGATGTTATTGTTTTAGAAACTTCATTCCCAAAAAAGAAAGATAAAGCAATGATCGGAACCACAAAAGCACACATTTCAAACATGATTATTGGTGTGACTGACGGTTTCAAATACACAATGAAAATTGTATTTGCTCACTTTCCAATGACTGTAAAAGTTAATAAAGACATCGTTGTAATTGACAATTTCCTCGGGGAAAGACACCCAAGAAACGCAAAAATCGTAGGAGATTCAAAAGTTTCTGTTAAAGGTGATGAGGTCACAATTACAGGTATTAACAAAGAACATGTTGGTCAAACCATGGCTAACCTAGAACAAGCAACTAAAATTAAAGGAAGAGATCCTAGAGTATTCCAAGACGGAATATATTTAATTAGCAAAGAATAGGTGATTTTAATGGCTAATAAAAGATTTAAAAGACAAGAATATGCTCGTTATAAAAAACTTGGAATCAAATGGAGAAGACCTAGAGGAAAAACCAGTAAAATGAGAAGATACGAAGCAGGAAAACCAGCAATGCCTGCAATTGGTTACAGGACTCCTAAATCAACTAGGTATTTACACCCTTCCGGATATAAAGATGTTCTTGTTAATAACATGAAGGAATTAGAAGCAATCGATCCAGCAACCGAAGCTGCAAGAATTAATGCTTCTATTGGTAAAAGGAAAAAAGAGTTAATGCTTGAAAAAGCAGCTGAACTCGGAATTAAAGTTTTAAATAAATAATTTGAATAATTCATATTTATTAAAGTTGAGTCAATGAGGGTACTATTGATTCTACTGATATAAATTTATTAAAAATTAAGGGACTTTAGATAAAATCTAAATAATCAGCTTTGAGCTGAAGACGGAGGATTATATATATGAATCTTACAACTCAAAAAAGATTAGCTGCAAGTATTCTTAAAGTAGGTCTTAACCGTGTATGGATTGACCCTGAAAGAATAGATGAAGTTTCTAGAGCAATTACTAGAGAAGGGGTAAAACAGCTAATCGATAATGGTGCTATTAAAGCAAAACCTAAAAAAGGAATTAGTAGCTATCGTTCTAAAAAGATAGCTGAACAAAAAGCAAAAGGAAAAAGAAAAGGGCATGGTAGTAGAAAAGGAGCTAAAAAAGCACGTACTCCTAAAAAACAAGCATGGATGACTACAATCAGAGCTTTAAGAAAAGATCTTAAAGAAATGCGTGCTAATGAAGAAATTGATGCTACTACATACCGTAAATTATATAAAATGGCTAAAGGTGGAGCTTTCAGAAGTAAATCTTACATGAAAAACTACGCTCGTGACCATGATTTAATTAAATAGGGGGAATGAAAGTGGCTAACGGATCAAATTACAAAATACCATTCAGAAGGAGAAGAGAAGGAAAAACTGATTATGCAGCTAGAATGAAATTAGTCGACTACGATAAATCTCGTTTAGTTGTAAGACTTTCCAACGCTAATGCAACTGTTCAAATTATTGACTACGCTCCTGAAGGAGATATTACTTTAGCATCTGCTGTAAGTAAAGAATTACCTAAATATGGTTACTTAGGTGGAGCAAACAACATTTCTGGTGTTTATTTAACAGCTTACCTTGCAGCAAAAAGAGCATTAGCTAAAGACATTGACACTGCAATCTTAGACATTGGTTTAAAATCCCCTATTAAAGGATCAAAAGTATTCGCAGCTCTCAAAGGTGCTGTTGATGCAGGCTTAGAAGTTCCTCACGGTGATTTCATTTTCCCTGAAGACGAACGTATTAGAGGAGAACATGTAGCTGCATATGCAGAATCTTTAGATGAAGATGAATTAAACAAAAAATTCTCTAAATATCTTGAAAGAGGTCTTAATCCTGTAGATTTACCTGAGAATTTTGAAGAAGCTAAAAAGAACATTGATGAGGCAGAGGTATAACTATGAGCTTTAATATGGATGAATGGGAACCTAAAACTAAATTAGGTAAATTAGTTAAAGATGGAACTATCACTGATATCGATGAAATCTTTGAAAAAGGTCTTCCAATTATGGAATTAGAAATAGTTGATGCCTTAGTTCCTGATTTAGAAGAAGAAGTTATGGATGTTAACTTAGTTCAAAGAATGCACAAATCTGGTAGAAAAGTTAACTTTAGAGTAATCGTTGCAGTAGGTAATAAGGATGGATATGTTGGATTAGGCCAAGGTAAAGCTAAAGAGGTAGGTCCAGCAATCAGAAAAGCTGTTGACAATGCTAAATACAACCTTATCAAAGTAAGAAGAGGTTGTGGAGACTGGGGTTGTGTATGTGGAAGAGAACACACCGTGCCTTTCAAAGTAAATGGTAAAACCAGTAGTGTAAATGTAACTTTAATTCCTGCACCAGCAGGTGTTGGTTTAGTAGTTGGAGATGTAGGTAAAACTATTTTAAGACTTGCAGGTATCCAAGATGTATGGTCTCAAACCTTTGGTCAAACTCAAACTACTGTAAACTTTGCTAATGCTGTTTTCGAAGCATTAAAAGAATTAAGTGCAATTAAAGCTAGTGAAAGTGATCTCAAGAAAATGGGAGTTAACTACTAATTGGTGATATAATGTTTTTAGTTATTAGAGTTAGAGGAACAACTGGCGTTATTCAAAAAATCGCTGATACTTTAGACATGTTAAGACTTAATAGAATTAACCATGCAGTTTTAGTTGAAGAAAATCCTAGTTACAAAGGTATGCTTCAAAAAGGTAAGGATTACATTACCTGGGGTGAAATTACTCCTGAATTTTTAGCAAAAATGATTGCTAAAAGAGGTAAAATTGTTGGTGGAAAAGCAGTTACTGATGAATATGTAGCTGAAAACTCTGACTACGCTAACATTGAAGAATTAGCTAATGCTGTTATCAATTCCGAAGTAAAATTAGCTGATTTAGATATCAAACCTGTATTCCGTTTACACCCTCCTAGAAAAGGATATGAAGACATCCGTCTTTCAATTAATGAAGGAGGATCTTTAGGTTACAGAGGAGAAGAAATTGAAGACCTTGCAGCTAAAATGCTTTAAATTAGGTGATTTTAATGATTAGAACAAAACGTAAAATTAACAAACAAAGAGGTTCTAGATCCAACGGTGGAGGTTGTACCAAAAAACGTAGAGGTGCAGGTAACAAAGGTGGAAAAGGTAATGCTGGAGCTTCAAAACAACATTGGACTTGGACTGTAATTCACGATCCTAACCATTACGGTAAACACGGATTCAAAAGACCAAGTAAAATGATTAAAAAAGTAAATCCTGTTAACTTAGTTTATTTAGAAGAAAAAGCTGACGAATTAATCAAATCTGGAAAAGCTTCTGTTGATGGAGATGCAATTGTTATTGACGTAACCGATTTAGGTTTTGATAAAGTTTTAGGAAAAGGAAACATTACTAAAGTATTCAAAATTTCAGCACCTAAATTCTCAGCATCTGCTGTAGAAAAAATCGAAGAGTTAGGTGGAGAAGCTATAGAATTATAGCTTTTCCTTATTTTTTTGAGGAAAATAAAATGTCATCATTGGAAAAGTTGGAGCCTTTATTTAGGTTTATTCCTGAAGTTAAGTCTCCAGTTCATAGAGAAGATTTTAGAGAAAAACTAAAATGGACAGCTTTGATTTTGGTTTTGTATTATATTTTAACACAAATTCCATTATTTGGGTTAAGTCCGAATGCTGTTGACCAGTTTGCACAATTAAGAGCTGTAATGGCTGGAAGTTTTGGTTCTATCCTTACTTTAGGAATTGGTCCAATTGTAACTGCTTCTATTGTTTTACAATTATTAGTAGGTTCAAAGCTTTTAAATTTAGATTTGTCTTCTCATAAGGATAAATCTCTTTTCCAAGCTACACAAAAAGTTTTATCTATTGTATTTACAATATTTGAGGCTGGTGTTTTAGTATTAACTGGTAGTTTAATTCCAATTGATAATTCTTATATTGGTGTACTTTTCCTTCAACTTGTTATTGGAGCAATTTTAGTAATTTATCTTGATGAAGTTGTTTCAAAATGGGGATTCGGTAGTGGTATTGGTTTATTCATTGCTGCAGGTGTATGTGAAGCTATTATGGTAGGTTCATTCAATTTCTTACCAGCATCTGATGGTGCATTGCCAGGTATCATTCCTTCATTTATCCAATCCTTCTGGACTGGTGTTGATGTATCTATCTTGATTCCATTAATCGCAACCATTTGTGTATTCCTTGTTGTTGTTTATGGTGAATCTATGAGAGTTGAAATACCAATTTCTCATGGTCAAGTTAGAGGACATGGAAGAGTTAGGGGATCTGTGGGTAAATACCCATTAAAATTTGTTTATGCAAGTAACATGCCTGTTATTCTTACCAGTGCATTGCTTGTAAACGTTTCACTTCTTGCAAGTGTTTTCCAAAAAATTGGTGTTCCAATTTTAGGAGAAATTCAAAACGGTCAAGCTGTAAGTGGTATTGCATTGTTCCTTTCAACTCCATCTGATATTAGTTTACTTGTAACTAATCCGTTAAGGGTTCTAGTGTATGCAATTTTCTTCTTGTTATGCTGTATGTTATTCTCATATTTATGGGTGGAAATCAGTGGATTGAATGCGAAGAAAATTTCAAAACAATTATATGATTCCGGTATACAAATTCCAGGATTCAGAAGTAGTAAACGCCAATTATATAAAATATTAAAAAAATATATTCCTGCACTCACTCTTGTAAGTGGTATTTATGTAGGTATAATTGCATTTGCTGCTGACCTTACTGGTGCTTTAGGTGGAGGTACTGGTGTTTTACTTACAGTAGGTATTATTCATAAACTTTATGAAGAAATGGCTGAAGAACAACTTATGTCAGCTAATCCATTACTTAGAAAATTCTTAGGTGGAGATTAAATCCCACCTTTCTTTAAAATTTAGAGGGTATATTATGAAATTAGTAGTATTAACTGGTATTCCAGGATCTGGAAGTACAACATTACTTAACAAAGCACTTGAGGAAGTTGAATATCTTCACTTAAATTATGGAGATATCATGACTGAAATTGCTATTGAAGAAAAACTTGTTGAAAATAGGGATGAATTACGTAAATTACCATCTGAAACTCAAAAAATCATTCAACAAAAAGCTGCTAAAAGAATTAAAGAAAGATCAGAATCAGAGAATGTTATTGTAGATACTCATTGTACTATAAGCACTCCTGATGGATTTTTACCAGGTCTTCCGATTTGGGTTCTTGAAAAATTAAAACCAAGCAATTTTATTTTAGTTGAAGCAAATCCTGATGAAATTATCTACAGAAGATTATCTGATGAAACACGTTCAAGAGATGTTGAAAAAGCTAAAAATATCAAACTTCATCAAGAAATGAATCGTGCTGCAGCTATGGCTTATGCTACTTTAACTGGAGCTACAGTTAAGATTATTGAAAACCATGATAATCATTTGCCGGGAACTGTTGCAAGGCTGGTTGATGTTTTAAAATAAATTTGATGATTAGGCGATAGAATGTTTGACATTATATTTGGAGCACTAAATGCTGTGTTTGATCCTTTAATACAAATGGATCCAACACCACAAAATCCTGTATTGACTGTATTGATAGTTGCATTTATTATTTCTTTAATAAGTACAGTTGCAAATAAATTATTGGTCGATCAGGATGAAATGAATGAAATGCAAAAAAGATCAAAAGAATTCCAGAAAAAATTCAGGGACGCTCAGAAAAGAGGGGACGGTAAGGAGTTAGCTAAACTTCAGGCTGAACAAGCTGAAATGATGAAGAACCAGACCAAAATGATGAGTAATTCCTTCAAACCTATGATTGTTACTATGGTTCCAATTCTTTTGATATTTTGGTGGATGAGAGCATCAGTTATTAGTGGCCTTGTCGTTCAAATGCCTCCATCAGTTTATTATATAACTTTAACTCCAATCTGGCACTTTATAGGACCATTATTCTATGGAGGACATCCTTCAAGCAGTTATGTAATTGGTTGGTTATTATGGTATATGATTTGTACATTCGGTATGAGTCAAATTTTAAGAAAATACTTAGGATTTAAACAAGGATTCTAGAATCCTAATAAAATTTATTAATAATGAATTCAATATAGTATATTATTCTATTTTGAATTCGCTATTACACATTTAAATTATTAATTATATTATAGGTGATTAAATGCCTGCAATGAGATATAGATCAAGATCATACAAAAGAGTTCACAAAAACACTCCTGGTGGAAGGAATGTTTTAAGATACAAAAAGAAAAAACCATCTAAGCATGTATGTGCTGAATGTGGTCAAGTTTTACATGGAGTTCCTCGTGGACGTCCTTATGAAATCAGAAAATTGTCAAAAACCCAAAAAAGACCTAACCGTCCTTATGGTGGATACTTATGTTCCAAATGCGCACGTAAAGTATTCAAAAACGAGGCTAGACAATTATGATTATAACTATCGGTGGGCTTGCTGGAACTGGAACAACTACAGCGGCTAAAGTATTATCAGAAAAATTGGATATTCCTTATTTGTCTACAGGATCAATTTTCCGTCAGATGGCTAAAGAAAGAGGAATGTCTGTTTTAGAATTCGGTGAACTTGCTGAAAATGATACTAGCATCGATATTGAAATTGACAAAAGACAGGCTGAGCTTGCTGAATCTTCAGATAACTTAATTATTGAAGGAAGGCTCTCCGCATATTTCGTAGAGGCTGACTTGAAACTATGGTTAATAACACCATTTGATGTTCGTGCTGCCAGAATTGCAGAAAGAGAAGACAAAACTGTTGATTTAGCTAAAGAAGAAATCATAATACGAGAAGAAAGCGAAGCTGTAAGATATAAAGAAATTCATGATATTGATATATCAAGCATGGATATATATGATTTAGTTATTAATTCAGGAACCTTTTTGCCTGAACAGATAGCTGATATAATTATAAATACATTAAAGGTGATTTAAAATGGCATCAATCGAAGTAGGAAGAGTATGTGTTAAAACTGCTGGAAGAGAAGCAGGAGAAAAATGTGCAATTGTAGAAATTATTGATGAAAATTTTGTTGAAGTTGTTGGTGAAGCTGTAAAAAACAGAAGATGCAATATCAACCATTTAGAACCAACTGCTGAAACCATTGATGTTTCTGGCGATATTGACGCAATCAAAGCTGCTTTAGCTGACTTATAATTGAATAATTTTTATTATTCAACTTTTACTATTTTTTAATTTAATTTTTCTGTGATTTTAATGAAATCTAACTTAGTTGTTAAATCTAATAGTTTTACAAGTCCTGATTTTGGATGCAAACCTGAAGAAAGACCTATCGAGGATTATATCTCAAAAAGTGTTATTAATCTGGATAAGCCATCAGGTCCGACTTCTCATGAAATAGATGCATGGGTTAAAAGAATTTTGCACTGTCAGAAGTCAGGACATGGGGGAACATTGGATCCTAAGGTTACTGGTGTACTTCCAATAGGTATTGATGATGCAACTAGGGCCATTCAACTTTTGTTAACTGCTCCAAAGGAGTATGTTTGCTTAATGAGATTGCATAGTGAAGTAAGTGAAGATAGAATCAGGGAAGTTTTCGAAGAGTTTACAGGTAAGATTTACCAATTGCCTCCTGTTAAATCAGCTGTCAAAAGGGAATTGAGAACCCGTACAATCTATTATGCTACCATTTATGAAATTGATGGAAGGGATGTTCTTTTTAGGATAGGTTGTGAAGCTGGAACTTATGTCAGGACATATTGTCACAATATTGGGGAAGCTTTAGGCGTTGGTGCCCATATGGCGGAACTCAGAAGAACTCAGGTAGGTTCTTTCAATGAAAAAAATCATTTGGTTACTCTTCAGGATGTGACTGATGCATATCACTTCTGGAAGGAGGATGGTGACGAAAGCTTTTTGAGAGAAGCTCTCTTGCCAATGGAGAGGGCTGCAGACTATTTGCCGAAAGTCATCATAAAAGATTCTGCTGTGGATGCGATTTGTCACGGTGCAGATTTGGCAAGCGGAGGAATTTCAAAGCTATCTGATAATATTCAAATCAATGATTTTGTAGCTATCGAAACTTTAAAAGGTGAACTTGTAGCTGCAGGAACCGCATTGTTTACCACTGATGAAATATTGTCAGCAGACTCAGGTTTTGTTGTCAAAACTTCCAAGGTTTTCATGAAACCTGGTATTTATCCAAGATTATGGAAATAATACCAATACATTTAAATAGTTTAACGAGAAAATATTATATTATCATATTAATATGGATTAATATGAAGGCAAAGTATCTTCTTTTTGACGTTACTTAGGCTTTAAGTAATTCATGCCGAGATAGTCTAGCCTGGTAAGGCGCAAGACTGGAAATCTTGTGGGGCCTGTCCCCGCCTGGGTTCAAATCCCAGTCTCGGCGTTTATTAGTTTTTAACGTATTTTTTTATAATTTCTGTATTATAAACTAATTGTTAAACTGATATTTTGCACTCTTAGTTTTTTTTACTAAGTTTATATTGTTGAAAAAACTGTGTTTTATAAAATAAAACATTCGAATCTATATTTTACGTCTCGTAGGTTCGCTCTATAAATGGAGGTTATTTAATGGAAGACGAATTCAAGCATTTAGTGCGTATTTCTAGAAAGGATGTAGATGGAAATAAAACCATTGAACAAGCTTTAACCGAGATTAAAGGTGTCGGTATGTCTTTATCCAAAACTATTTGTCTTACTTTAGATTTAGATTTAAAAAGTCAAATGGGTTATATTTCCGATGAAGATGTATTAAAAATCGAAGAAATTTTAGAAGATCCTCAAAAATTTGATATTCCTGATTGGATGTTAAATCGTAGAGAAGATTATGAAACTGGTGACAACATTCACTTAATCGAATCTGATCTTGACATGACTTTAAGAGATGATTTAAACAGAATGAAAAAGACCAGAAGTTACAAAGGTAGAAGACATGAACGTGGTTTACCTGTTAGAGGTCAAAGAACCAAATCAACTTTCAGACACAGTTCTACCGTTGGTGTAAGTCGTTCTAGATAAACTTATTTTTTGAATATTTTTAATATTTTATATTTATATTGAAGGAGATGTTTCAATGGGACAACCTAGAAAAGCAAGGAAAAAGTATAATACACCACCACATCCTTGGAATGCAGAAAGAATCAAAGAAGAAAACAAATTAATGACTAAATACGGCTTAAAAAATAAAAAAGAAATTTGGAAAGCTGATACTTTAGTTAGAAGATACAGTAGGGAAGCAAGATACTTACTTGGTTTCTCAAAAGATCAAATGCAAGAAGAAAAATTAGAATTATTAGGACATTTGGCTAGAACTGGTGTTTTGCCAGAAGGAGCTGCTCTTGAAGATATTTTAAACTTAACAGTTGAAGACATCTTAAGAAGAAGATTACAAACTGTTGTATACAAAAAAGGTTTAGCTCGTACTCCTAAAGAAGCAAGAATGTTTGTTGTACATGGTCACATAACTTTAAATGGTAAGAAAATCAACTCTCCAAGTTATGTAGTATTAAAAGGTCAAGAAGACGACATTGGCTTTTACAAATCTTCACCTGTTGCTAAACAAATTGAAGAGTACAATAACAACAGAAACAAAGCTAACGTTGAAGAAAATGCAGAATAGAGGGTGTAATTATGGCAAAAAACGAAAAATGGGGTATAGCTAATATTTACTCATCATTTAACAACACTATTATTACCGTAACTGATATTACTGGTGCTGAAACTATTTCACAATGGTCTGGTGGAAAAGTAGTTCGTGCAGACAGACAACAAGCTTCACCGTTTGCTGCTATGGCTGCTGCTAATAGGATTGCTGATGATGCTAAAGAAAAAGGATTTGTTGGATTACATATTAAAGTAAGAGCTCCTGGTGGAAACGGACCTAGAAGTCCTGGACCTGGTGCACAAGCAACTATTCGTGCTTTAGCAAGAGCTGGTATTAAAATAGGTAAGATTGAAGATATCACACCTATTCCTCACGACGGTACCGGAAGACCTGGTGGTAAAAGAGGAAGAAGAGTATAATTTTAAAGAGGTTTAACAAATGGAGATAGAAGTTAAAAGTCAAACTGATGATGAAATTGTTTTCATTATCCGTGATGCAGAAGTACCTTTTGTAAATGCTATTAGGAGAGCCGCAATGGTGGATGTTCCTAAAATAGCTATTGAAAATGTTAACATGCTTAGAAATGATTCAGCTATGTTTAATGAGGTGCTTGCTCACAGATTAGGTTTAACTCCTTTAGTTTCTGATATGGATGCTATTGAAGGAATGCCATTACCAGAAGATGAAGATTACGAGACCTCCCAAGGAGTCATGTTTTCTTTAGTTGAAGAAGGACCTAAAACTGTTTATTCCAAAGATTTAATTTCTTCAGACTCAAAGATTAAACCTGTATATGATACTATTCCTTTGGTAAAACTTAAAGAAGGAGAAAGCCTCAATATCGAAGCTGAAGCTAAAGTTGGTTACGGAAAGGAACATGCAAAATGGATGCCAACTACTGTGTGTACTTACAAGCAATATCCTAAAATAACTTTTAATGAAGACGTTGACATTGACTATGATTGTGCTAACGCTTGTCCTAGAGGAGTTTTAAAATCCGATAGGAGATCAAAGGAGATCAAAATTTTAGATATTGAAAATTGTAGTATGTGTAAAAGCTGTGTAAGGGCTTCACAACAAAACGGCTTAAACTACATTAATGTAGGGTATCATGATAATGATTTTATATTTAGAATAGAAACTGATGGATCAATGCCTCCTAAAGAAGTTTTATTACAAGCATGTGATAAATTAGGTGAAAAAGCAGAAAAATTTATCAGTTTTGCCGAAAATGGAGGGTAAATAATGGTTAAGAAATTAACAAAAACAAATCCTAACCTTATTGAACTTATTAATAAACTTTATGAAAAATCTAATAGTGAAAATGCAGCTATTTGGAAAGATGTTGCTAAAAGACTTTCAAGAGCTAATAGACAAACAGCTGAAGTTAACCTTTCAGATATTGCAAGATTTGCAAGTGCTGATGATACTGTTTTAATTCCTGGTAAAGTATTGTCTAACGGGGATTTAGATAAAAACGTAAATGTTGTTGCATTTAAATTTTCAGCTAAAGCTCAAGAAAAAATTGAAAATGCTGGTGGAGAATGTATCTCTATTGAAGAAATTATGGAAACTAATCCTAAAGGAAGCAACATTATAATTATGGGATAATCTAAAGGATGTGTGTTTTAATGATTATAGATGGAGAAGGACATGTATTAGGAAGATTAGCTAGTGTAATTAGTAAAAGTCTTCTTAACGGCGAAGAAGTAGTAGTTCTCAATGCTGAAAAAATCATGATTACTGGTAACAAAGATTGGGCTTATGCAAAATACAAACAAAGAGTAGATAGAGCAAGTATCTCTAACCCTCGTGACTTAGGTCCTAAATATCCTAGAAGACCAGATGATATATTCAGAAGAACTGTAAGAGGAATGTTACCATTCAAAAAGTCAAAAGGCCGTACCGCTTACAAAGGATTAAAAGCTTTTGTTGGTGTACCTGCTGAATATGCAGATGCTGAAATTGTAAATGTTCCTGAAGCAGAATTAAGAGACCTTAAAAAAGGTATTGAATTAGGAGAAGTTTCTAAACTTTTAGGAGCTAATTTCTAGATTAACGGATGTGTAATTATGGTAAAAGTAGAACATACCAGTGGAAAACGTAAAACAGCTATTGCAAGAGGTACTGTTAAAGAAGGAACTGGTAAAGTTAGAATTAACAGGGTTCCTTTAGAACTTTACTCACCTGAACTTGCACGTTTGAAACTCCAAGAACCATTAACCATTGCAGGAGACCTTGCAAATGAAGTCGATTTCGACATTCATGTTATTGGTGGTGGAGTAATGGGTCAAGCTGAAGCTGCACGTATGGTTATTGCAAAAGGACTTGTCAAATGGTCTCAAGATATGGATTTAAAAGATAAATTCATCCACTACGACAGAACCATGTTAGTAGGAGATCCAAGACGTTCCGAACCTAAAAAATACGGTGGTCCTGGAGCAAGAGCACGTAAACAAAAAAGTTACAGGTAAACCTGTACCTTTTAAAATTAGTTTAAATTTATTAAAAGATGATATAAATGATTCCTATAAGATGCTTAAGTTGCGGAAAACCTGTATCAGCTTACTTCGATGAATACAATCGTAGAATCGAGGCTGGTGAAAAATCAAAAGATATTCTCGATGATTTAGGTTTAAATAGATACTGTTGTAGAAGAATGTTAATTTCTCATGTGGAAACATGGGAATAATGTTATGCAAGTTGTAGGGATAATTTTTTATTTGTAAAATTAATCTTGGTAACGCATGCCTAAAGAATTGGAGTAAAATTTATGACAACAAAAAATTTAACAAGATTTGAAAAAGCTAGACTTCTTGGAGCAAGAGCAATACAAATTTCTATGGGAGCTAAACCTTTAGTCGATACTAAAAAATTAGATTCTTTAGATCCTATTGATATTGCATATGCTGAACTTAAAGAAGATAAGTTACCATTAGATGTAATTAGAATGGAATAAATAGAATTTTTCTATTTTATTTATTCTCATTTATTAATTAAAAAAAATAAAAAATACCATTTTTGAATCTATAAAGAGAATTACTAATTTTTTGTTTAAATATAGGTTAGATGGTAATAAATTAACTAACACAGAGGTGTTTTTTTTGGATAGTATAATAGAGGACGTTCAAGTTCGTAAGATTTTGGACAGTAGAGGAAATCCGACCGTCGAAGTAGACGTAATTACTTGGGGCGGTTTCGGTAGAGCTGCTGCACCTAGTGGGGCAAGTACTGGTTCAAGAGAAGTGGTATCTTTCCCTGAAGGCGGAGTAGATTTAATCATAAGTGAAGTTGAAGATGTTATTGCATCAGAACTTATTGGAATGGATGCAGAAGATCTTGTAACTATTGACGAATTATTGAAAGAAGTGGACGGTACTGAAAACCTTTCAGCTATTGGTGGAAATACTACTGTGGCTGTTTCAATGGCTGCTGCAAAAGCTGCTGCTGCTTCTTACGGTTTACCATTATACAAGTATGTCGGCGGAAACTTCGTAAACGAATTGCCATTCCCTCTTGGAAACATGATGAATGGTGGAGCACATGCAGGTATTAATGCTCCTGATATTCAAGAATTCTTGGTTGTTCCTATTGGAGCAAAAAATATGGTTGAAGCTGTATTTGCTAATGCAGCTATTCATAAAAAGCTAAAAGAATTAATCCAAACCAAAGACTCTAACTTCACCGGTGGAAAAGGAGACGAAGGTGGATGGGTGCCTAACATTACCAATGATGCTGCTTTGGAAATTCAAGCTCAGGCATGTGAAGAAGTCGGTGATGAATTAGGTATTGAAATCAGGCCTGCTTTAGACATGGCTTCCTCTGAATTATGGGATGCAGAGAAAGGCAAATATGTCTATGCTCAAGACGGTGTTGAAAGAGATACTGGAGATCAGATAGAATTTGTTAAAGACATTATTGAAACTTATAACATGTTTTACGTTGAAGATCCTTTCGATGAATCCGATTTCGATGGATTTGCACAATTAACCGCAAAAGTTGGAGATAAATGTTTAATTTGTGGTGATGATTTATTCGTAACCAACAAAGAATTGTTGGCTAAAGGTATTGAAATGAATGCAGCTAATGCAATCATCATTAAACCTAACCAAATCGGTTCTTTATCTGAAACTTATGCAACAGTTAAATTGGCTAAGGAAAACAATGTAGTTCCTGTTGTATCTCACAGATCTGGTGAAACCACTGATGATACCATTGCACACTTGGCAGTAGGTTTAGGTTCACCAATGATTAAAACCGGTGCTATTGGTGGAGAAAGAATAGCTAAATTAAATGAACTTATACGTATTGAAGAAGAACTTCCAAATCCTGAAATGGGTAAATTTTAATTAGGGAGAGATTAAAATGGCTAAAGTTACTGTTGATCAAAGTAAATGTGAAGGAGCAGACTGCGCTGAATGTGCTGACGTTTGCCCTATGGAAGTATTAGTGCTTGAAGGGGACAAAATTGTTGTTCAAAATCCTGAAGACTGCAGCTTATGTGAAGTTTGTATGGATGTTTGTCCTGAAGAGTGTGTAAATGTAGAAGACGATTAAATTTAAAATAAAATTATAATGGTGATATAAATGGCAAATAACGAACTTTTAATTGATTTAGATAATTATTTAGCAGCAGGTTTACATATCGGAACCCAACAAAAAACAAGCGATATGGAAAAATACATATTCAGAGTAAGATCAGACGGTTTATATGTTTTAGACATTCAAAAAACAGATGAAAGAATCAGACAAATCGCAAAACTTTTAGCAAAATATGATCCTGATGACATTTTAGTAGTTGCTACCAGACAATACGGTCAAGCTCCTGTTAAAAAATTCGGAGAAATCACCGGTGCTAAAACCATTCCTGGTAGATTCATTCCTGGAACTTTGACCAACCCAACTTACAACAAGTTCATCGAACCAAAAATCATTGTTGTAACTGACCCAAGATCTGATGCACAAGCTATTCTAGAATCTAAACAAAATGGAATTCCTGTTATTGCTTTATGTGATACTGAAAACTTATTAAGCTTTGTTGACATTGCTATTCCTGTAAACAACAAAGGTAGAAAAGCTATTGCTTTAGTTTACTGGTTACTTGCAAGACAAATTTTAAGAGAAAGAGGAACTATTCCTGAAGATGGAGATTTAGACGTCGAAGCATCTGACTTTGAATTAAAATTCTAAATGATATTATGATAAGAAAACCTGCTGTTAGTGGAACATTTTACTCCGATGATGAGGATGAGCTTAAGCAATCCATTGAGGATTGTTTTTTATCTCCTTTTGGAGTGGGTAAGTTGCCTGAGAATGTTGAAAAATTTGAAGGTGATAACTATCCGATTAATGTCATGGTTCCACATGCAGGATTCATTTATTCAGGCCCTATTGCTTCATATGGCTATTATGAAATAGCTAAGCATGGCATTCCTGATGTTTTTATTATATTGTCCCCAAACCATACTGGATTTGGTAGGGAGATTTCTGTTTTCAATGAAGGAGAATGGAATACTCCTCTTGGAAACGTAAGTGTTGACAAAGAATTTGCAGATACTATTATCTCTTTTTCAGATATTGCATCTGCAGACTTTGAAGCACATGTTAGGGAGCATTCCATAGAGGTTCAGCTCCCATTTTTACAATTTTTTTCTAATGATTTTAAGATAGTCCCAATAACCATGGGCACTCAAACTCTTGTTACAGCTTCAGATCTTGCAACAGCCATTGTCAGCGCAGCTGAAAAACTGGGCAAGTCCTACTGTGTTATTGCAAGCACTGATCTGTCTCATTTTAATACTCAAGAAAGAGCAAATAAGGTTGATGGTTTTGTTTTAGAGGATATTGGTGAAATGAATGAGTTTAAGTTATTGGAAGAAATAATTCAATATAATATTACAATGTGCGGCTATGGTCCTGTTATGAGTGATATCATTATTTCTAAGTTAACTGGGAAAGAACATTGTGAAATTCTTGCTTATGGTACAAGCGGGGATGTTACAGGGGATTTTTCCCAAGTTGTTGGTTATGCTTCAGCTATATTTAAATAAGGTGTTTTAAATGCAAGCTATAGCTTCAGCTCCTGCTAAAACAATATTATTTGGTGAGCATTCGGTGGTTTATAATGAGCCGGCGATTGCAGGTGCAGTTAATAAAAGAGCAGTAGTGAAAATTAGGCCTTCTAAAACTGATAAGTCAGTTTTAAAATCTTATGATTTAAATTTTGAAGCAGAGTTAGATACTGAAAACAAAAAATACACATTAAAAAAAGGAAAACCTGGAATAATTAGATATATTTTGGAATCATTGTTCAGAGTACATGATCACTCACCTATTGAAATGATTCTTTCGTCTGATATTCCAATAGGTTCTGGTTTAGGTTCTTCTGCAGCTGTTACAGTAGCTACATTAGCAGCACTATACAGATACCACCATGTCAGATTCAATAAAAAATCATTAGCACATGATGCTCATATGGTAGAGCAGGCAGTTCAGGGTATTGCAAGTCCATTGGACACTATGGTTTCAACATATGGGGGTCTTGTTTATTTGTCTAGAAATAAAAAGATTGAGAGATTTAAAGTTAATTTTAAAGCTCCAATGGTTGTAGGTTATACAAATAAGCACGGAAATACGGGCAAGATGGTTAAGGATGTAAGGGCTCTCAAAAACAGAAATCCCAAAATAGTTAATACAGTCCTATCTTCAATGGGTCAATTGACAAACTATGCAAAACAGGCAATCTTAAATGAGGACTATGAAAAGATGGGGGAATTGATGAATCTTAATCAAGGGTTCCTTGATTTGTTGGGAGTAAATACTTATGAACTAGCTAGAATGGTTTATAGGGCTCGTGAATGTGGAGCTATAGGATCCAAGATTACTGGTGCTGGTGGTGGAGGAAGTATTATAGCATTGTGTCCTGGAAAGGTTGATAAGGTAGCTAAATGTATTGCAAAGGATGATAATGTTTTAAAAGTTAGATTCACAAAAAAAGGTGTTTCTTCAAGAGTTAGGAAATGATTATATGATAATTTTAAAACTTGGAGGAAGTATTTTAACCAAAAAAGACTCTGATGAAAGCGAAATTGACGATGATAATTTAAAGAGAATTGCTCATGAAATTAAAGAGTCTCTTGAATCATCAAACAGTAAATTAGTTATTGTTCATGGTGCAGGTTCATTTGGACATCCTCCAGCCAAACAGTATAAAATTGGAGAGCCTTTTGAAATTGATGAATATCCAGAAAAGAGAATAGGGTTTTCAAAAACACAAAATGCAGTTAAAAAGCTAAACATGCTTATTTGTGATGCACTTATTGGTGAAAATATTCCTGTGATTGCAGTTCCGGCATCAGCTTTCATGACATCCACCAATAAAAGAATAACAGATGGGAATCTAGATAAATTCAAACAATATATCGAAAAGGGATATGTCCCGGTAATATATGGGGATGTTGTAATTGATGAGGAGCTTGAGATGGCTGTAATCTCAGGAGATCAGATCATACAATATTTAGCCGTTAATTTAAAACCTGACACTGTTATTTTAGGAACTGACGTAGACGGGGTTTACAATAAAAATCCAAAGCTTCATGATGATGCGGAATTCATTGAATTGGTTTCATCCTTAGATGATTTGGACGCTTTTGAACAAACCACCAACGTTGACGTCACTGGCGGAATGGTTGGAAAAATTAAAGAGCTATTGGATTTGGCCGATTTGGGAATAGAATCACAAATAATCAATGCTGATTTGGAAAACAATATTTTCGATGCTTTAGAAAACAATAAAGTTAAGAAAACCGTAATTTCAACTAAAAAGTGATATTATGATTACCGATAGAAAATTAGAACATCTGTTAATCTGTGAAAACTACGATGTTGAATTTAAAGATAAGACCACAGGTTTTGAGGATGTTGAATTAATTCATAAAGCATTGCCTGAAGTCAATAAGAACAATATTGATTTATCAACATCTAAATTTGGCAAGAAATTAGATTCTCCTTTATTCATAACTGCAATTACTGGTGGACACCCATATTCCAAAACTATTAATGAGAAATTGGCAATTGTTGCTGAAGAAAAAAACATTGCATTAGGTGTTGGAAGTCAAAGGGCAGCTATTGAACATCCCGAACTTGCTGATACGTATACTGTTGTTCGTGAAAACGCTCCCGATTGTTTGCTTGTAGGAAATATCGGAGCTCCACAATTGGATTTGGCTAGTGATGCAGTTGAAATGTTGGATGCTGATATTCTGGCAATTCATTTAAATCCATTGCAGGAATCCATACAGCCCGAAGGGGATTTGGATGCTAGGAATTATATTGATTCAATTTCCAAGATTGTTGATTCAATTGACATTCCTGTCATGGTTAAGGAAACAGGTTGTGGAATTTCTGCAGAATGCGCTAAACAGTTAGTTGATGCAGGAGTTAGTTATATTGATGTTGAAGGCGCTGGGGGAACTAGCTGGGCTGCTGTTGAAACTTATCGTTCTGATGATAAATATTATGGAGAATTATTTTGGGATTGGGGAATTCCTACAGCGGTTAGCACTGCTGAGATTGTTTCTAGCGTAGATGTTCCTGTTATATCATCTGGAGGCATCAGGAATGGTCTTGAAGCAGCAAAAGCTATTGCGTTAGGTGCTGATGCTGTTGGTATGGCATTACCGTTTTTAAAATATTCAACCGATATTGACAATATGATTGATTTCATCGATAGATTTGAAGAGTCTTTAAGAATTGCAATGTTTTTAGTAGGTGCAAAGAACATAGAAGAACTTAAAAACTCAAATTTAATCATTAAAGGGAAAACTAGACAATGGTTAAATGACAGAGGATTTGAAACAAGTATTTATTCAAGGAGATGTAATAATGACCGTTGAAGTAATTGCTATTGGCGGATACGAAGAAGTAGGAAGAAACATGACTGCTGTTAAGGTAGGCGAAGATGTAATAATTTTTGACATGGGGATACATCTTGACAGAATCAATGTTCATGAAGATACTGACATTGATAGGATGCACAGTTTGGATTTGATTGAAAGAGGAGTAATTCCAGATGATACTTTGATGAAGGAAGTAGACGGTAAAGTTAAAGGAATTGTTTTCTCTCACGGTCATTTGGATCATATCGGGGCAGTTGCAAAATTGGCACACAGATATGATGCACCGTTAATTGGAAGTCCATATACTGCTGCTTTAGTACAAAAACAAATTAATGGAGAACGTAAATTTAAAGTTAATAATCCTATTAAAACTTTAAATCCTGGTGGAAAAATGAACTTGTCTAAGGACATTACCTTAGAATTTGTTCAAGCTACTCACAGTATACCACAAGCGGTATTTCCTGTTTTACACACACCAGAAGGAATTATTGTTTATGCTCTTGACTTTAAGTTTGACAATCATCAAAAAGTGTCTCCACCACCTGATTACAAAAGACTAAAAGAATTAGGTAGAAAAGGAGTTTTAACTCTCATTGTCGAAAGTACTAACGTTAAAAATACAACTGAAGTTAAAACTTACTCAGAAAGGATTGCGAGAAACATTTTGGAAGACTTGATGAGAGGTCCTCTTCATGAAAAGACAGGTATGATTGTTACAACATTCTCTTCTCATGTTGAAAGGATTCAAGCTATTGCAGATATTGCTAAAAAAAGCCATAGGGAAATCTTGTTCCTTGGAAGATCAATGGAAAGGTTCTGTGGTATGGCTCAAAGTCAGGGAATATTAAAATTACCAAAAAACGCTAGTATTTATGGAAGTCCTAAGGCAGTAAATAAGGCTTTGATGAAGGCTAATGAAGCCCGTGACAAATATTTGCTTGTAACTACCGGCCATCAAGGGGAACCTGATGCTTTACTTCCAAGAATAGCTAGTGGAAAAACTCCTTTCACTGTTAAAAAAGGTGATAACGTTATTATTTCAGCACCTATTATTCCAAATCCAACAAATGCTGCTAATAGGCATATTATGGAACGTAGGTTAAAATCATCAGGTGCTAGAATTTATTCAGAAGCTCATGTTTCTGGACACGCAGGTCGTGAAGACCATAGGGATTTCATTAGAATGTTAAAACCACAACATATTATTCCTGCTCACGGAGATTTATCCATGCTTTCTGCATATGGTGAATTGGCTGAAGAAGAAGGGTATAGGATTGGTAAGAACGTTCATATTTTGAGAAATGCTCAAGCTCAAGTTTTTAATACAGCTAACTAGAATACAATTATCGGAGAGGTTTTTATGAGTGATGTAAAAGAGATATTGGGGTCTTATTCAGACGATATTATCAATGTAATAGTTGAAGGTTTGTCTGATATCACTCCAGAAAGTCTTCAGGAGGCTTCAATTTATTTAACCAAAGCAGGAGGTAAAATGTTAAGGCCTTGCCTTGCTTTAATTTCTGCTGAAGCTATTGGAGGCAAAAAGGAAAGTGCAGTTTATGCTGCAGCTGCAATTGAATTAATACACACTTTCTCACTTATTCATGATGATATCATGGATGAAGATGATATGAGGAGAGGTATGCCTTCTGTTCATAAGGTATGGGGTAATGGTGTAGCTATTTTGGCTGGAGATACTTTATTTTCAAAGGCCTTTGAATTGATTTGCAATTCAGAAAGGGAAAATGTGTCACCTTTGCAGATTACCCAAACTATTGCTACAGTTTCTGATGCTTGTGTAAAGATCTGTGAAGGTCAGGCTGCTGACATTAGCTTTGAAGGCAGATATGATGTAACTGAAGATGAATATCTTGACATGATATTCAAGAAAACAGGTGCATTGATTTGCGCTGCAACAAAAGCAGGGGCTATTACTGGTGGTGCAAGTGAGGATATTGTAGAAATAATGTATGACTATGGAAGATTGATTGGTCTTGCATTCCAAATTCAGGATGATTACCTTGATTTAGTAAGTGATGAAGAATCTCTTGGCAAACCTATTGGTAGTGACATCGTTAAAGGTAAAATGACTTTAATTGTTGTTAATGCTTTAGAGAATGCTAGTGAAGAGGATGGCGAAACATTATTGGAAATTTTGAAAAATCCTAATTCTACTCAGGAAGATGTAGATATAGCTATTGAAATTTTCAATAAATATGGCTCCATTGAATATGCTAGAAATATCGCTCAAGATAATGTGGATGAAGCTAAACAACTATTAGAAATATTACCTGATAGTCCAAGTAAAACTGCATTAGAATTGATTGCTGATTTTGTGCTTGAAAGACATTCCTAAATTAGGTAATTATTTTACCTATTCTTCTTTTTTCATTTTAATTTTTTTAAGCTGCTTTTTGAAGTTTGACTCGTAATTTTTCGCAACGTCCTCATATTGATTCCAAACTCCAATGGTTGAATTAGGCATGATTTCATTCTTGTCTTCATTAATTTTTGTATATGTGTGGAACATCTCTTTTCCATCGATTATCATCATTTTAACTGATGGAATATCTGCTTCGTAGACATTTATTCCTTCTTTTTTAAAGCATTCTATTATATTTGCATCTGAATGCTCATATGGACATTCTGGAGAAATCAGCACATTAATATTCACGGTTTCATTTTTCTTTTTCAGTTCTTTAATGATTATTTCAAGTTCATCTTCAAACAGAAATCCTATCCTCATTGAGATTGTTTCTTTTGAGCGCTTTATTATGTCAATCTCTTTTTGAATGATGTTTGTCACTCCACTTATCTTCCATACCGGAGCAGGCACCTGCTTTATTTCATTTTCATATATGAAGTTCAACTTGCTTGCAAGCTTGTCCAGTTCCGTGTTTAGCTTTTCCTTCTGCTTGTTTATTGTTGTTATCGGAGGTTTTATGTTGTATTTCAACGGTCTTCCGGTTTCTATTTCTATAAATTCTTTTTCTGCCAGGCTCTTTAAAACTTCATATATTTTTGATCTTGGGATTTGGGAGGATTTGCTTACTTCAACTGCAGTGGCTGATATTAGTGACGCCAGGGTTATGTATGCCGTTGCCTCATATGTTGTCAATCCTATCTTTCTTAGTGTTTCAATGTCTTCACTATTCATAATTTTAATTTTATTCTCATGGTTTTTAAATAATATGTCACTTTTCACCCAAATATAGTGACAAAATTATTATATTATATTAAACTATATCTTTTATTATCTTCCATTTTAATGGGATATTACGATAATGTTAAATAGTTTGTTGTTTTATTTAATATTTGTAATTTTTTTTAATAGGAGGAACTTAAATATGGTAGAAAAATTAGATATGTTTTGTTATCAATGTGCTCAAACCGCTAGAGGCGAAGGTTGTACAGTAAGAGGAGTTTGTGGAAAGTTACCTACTGTTGCTAGATTACAAGATAATTTAATCTATGCTATGAAAGGTATTAGTGCTTACAACTACTGTGCAAATGTTTTAGGAGCACGTGACACCGATGTTGACGAATTTTTAACTAAAGGTTTGTATTCCACTTTAACCAATGTTAATTTCGATGCAGAAGACTTGATTAACTTAGGTATTGAAGCTGGTGAAGCTAATATCAAAGTAATGAAATTGCTTAAGGAAGCAAATATTGCAGCATTCGGAGAACCAGAACCTGTAGAAGTTAAAGTAGGTTCCCAAGGCGGTCCAGCTATCATCGTAACAGGTCATGACTTAAAAGCTTTGGAAGAATTATTAAAAGCAACTGAAGGAACTGGAATTAAAGTTTACACTCACAGTGAAATGTTGCCAGCACACGGTTACCCTGGCCTCAACAAATATGAACATTTAGTTGGTGAATTAGGTGGATCCTGGGCTGATCAAAAAGAAACATTCTCAAAATACAATGCAGCTATTTTAGGAACTTCCAACTGTGTACTCATTCCTAAAGACGAATATGCTGACAGAATGTTCACTATGGATGTTGCAAAACTTCCAGGCGTACCTGTAATTGAAGATTACGATTTCCAACCAATCATAGACAAAGCTCTTGAACTTGGTGACATGCCGGAAGAAGAAACCACAACCATTTCCACAGGATTCGGATTAGCAACTATCTTATCCTTAGCTGACAAAATCAAGGAATTAGTTGAATCAGGAAAAATCAAAAGATTCTTTGTTGTCGGTGGATGTGACGGACCAAATCCAAAAAGATCATATTATAGAGAATTCGTAGAAAACTTACCTGAAGACACTGTTGTTCTTACTTTAGCATGTGGTAAATTCAGATTCAACGACTTGGATTTAGGTGATATCGAAGGAATCCCAAGACTTATAGATTTAGGTCAATGTAACGATACCATCGTAGCTATTGATATTGCTGTTGCTTTATGTGACTTATTCGGCGTTGAATTAAACGACTTGCCATTAAGCATCGTATTAAGTTGGATGGAACAAAAAGCAGTATCTATCCTTTGGAGTTTACTTGCATTAAACAAACAAGACATGTACATCGGACCGATTGTACCTGCATGGATCAACGATGAAATGTTAACATTCTTAGTTGACAACTTCAACTTGCATGTCTGCGGAGATGCAAAAGAAGACATCAAAGATATAATGGGTTAAGTTTATATAGTTTATTGTCATTAATAAAAAAATACAAAATATAAAAGGAGATGAAATCATGACAATTGATGAACAATACATAGCAAAAGCAATGGAATTACAAGGACTTATTGAATACCAAGACAACACAATCGTAAGTAAAGAGCTTGTGAAAAAGACAACCGGTACTATTACTCTTTTCGCAGTTGACGAAGGTCAAGGTATCAGCGAACATTCAGCACCATTCGATGCACTTGTACAAGTCATTGATGGTGAAGCTATCGTCACTATTGGCGGTGAAAATCATGTTGTAAGAAAAGATCAAATGATTATCATGCCAGCAGACATTCCACATGCTTTGAAAGCTGACCAAAAATTCAAAATGATGTTAACCATGATTAAATCTGAATAAATTTATTTTATTCATTTTTTTTTTTATTTTTTTTATTTTTAAAAAGTTTATTTCAGCTATTTGAAAAATAGTGTTTTATAAAATAGATTCTTATTTTAAAATTCTTCAAAATTTAAAAAGGTAATAGAAAAAGATTATGAAATTAATCATCCTCTTTTTTCCACCAGAATAACATCCAGTCGGCATTGTCATTCTTATTATATAATTTTCCTGTTTTCGGATCTTTTTTAAGGACTTTTTCAAGATATGTCTTTAGTTCGTCCTTTTCACTGTCATCCAATAGGTCAAGGCGGAATTTTCCATTGTTCATGGCTTCTTCTATGGAATCGTATTTTGGGTATTCTTTAATGTCTAACCGTTCAACATTTGCATATATGCCCATATTAAAAAGAATATTGAATAGGTAGTTATAGTCGGGGAAATGATTCGAATCCTTTCCTATAGATGCTTCGAAGTCTTTTATCATCTTTCGGTCATTAGGTCCAAATACTGTGATGAAGACATATTTATTTGCAATCTTATTGAGTTCACTAATGGTTTCCTCAATTGGAACTATTCCATTCATTGATCTTGAAGCTATGACAATATCATGATCACCAATTTCATCATATCTGATGTCCTCAATGGGCTTCAGTATGGTGTCAACGTTATCAACCCCTTCATCTTCCACTCTTTCATTTAACAGTTCCAGCATTTTTCTAGATGAATCAACACTAGTCACCCTTTTCACTTTTTTAGCTATTGGCAATGTAATGGATCCTTCACCACATCCAACATCCAATACTGTATCATCTTCAGTTAATGGGAGTTTTGAAAACAAGGAATTCTGATAATCGTCTTTCCTGTTTCTCTTTTTGAAGTTAACTGCTGCCTTATCCCAGTCTTTTCCTTCCTTTGATGAAATGGCTTTCTGCCAGTATGCAACCCAATCTAGTTCATCAGGATTGTCTATGCATTGTTTTTTCATTGTTTCCACCTATATTTTGAAGCTTCCAATGTAATAATAGTCTTTTATTGGTATGGGGCTGTCAACTTCAAAGAATTCAAAAGTCTCCGGATTTGCAATGTATAAGTGGGCCAGTGCAATGCCTATGTCTATCTTGTTTAGATTTCCAAGAATTCTTCTTCTGATAAAATTCAATTCCTTGCAATAAACGCTATAATAGCCGTCTTCATGTATGAAATACCATGGCTGGCTGTTGATGGCGGACGGCGCAAGTCTAGCCACCTCTAATTTTCTATCAATGGAATCTGAAATGTCATTAAGGTTTTTTCTTTTGAACTGGCTTTCATCCCTATAGAGTTCCCCTTTCACTTTACCGAAACCTATCAAAATTACAAATTGCTCTCCATTTTTAGTAATGTCTTTTATGTCCTCCGTTTTAGGTTTGAATTTACCCATTCCAAGCCAGCAAGACCCCAAACCAATGCTTTGCAAAAAGAGATCCACCTGTTGGTAGATAAAACCGACATTGGTCAAATAGCCTGGTTTTTTCTCAGAGAAAATGGCTATGTATTGGGGAGCTTTCCATCTGAAAGGTCCGGAAACATCTTCATTACCTATAATCACAGAATAGGTTTCAATATCCGGATATAATGGTTTTGCATTTAATATGAAATCTTTGATCTCATTTATTGTTTCATCTTCAGGTATGTTTTGGTAATAATCCCTGTGGGAGCGTCTTTTATAAATTACATCTTTCAAATCCATGTTTTCACCTAATTTTTGTTTCTCCATTCAAAACTTTCATGTAGTCGTCATAGTTTTCTTTAAGCAATTTTGGTATATTCAAATCATAAGGACATTTTTCAACACACATCCTACATTCGGTGCAGTCGAGGGTTTTGTTCATTTTTTCCTGGTAGTCTTCACCTAAACAAGGCTCTGTTGGGAATCTTCTAATCCAAAGAGACATTCTGGCAGCTGCATTAATCTCAATATCTTCCGGACAAGGCATGCAATATCCGCATCCTCTGCAGAATTCATCACCTAATTCTTTCCTGTCATGCTCAATTTCCTCAACAAGCTTCTCGTCGTTGTTTAAAGTAACATTATTTTTCCCATAGTCTAAAAATTCATCAAGTTCACTTTCCTTTTGAATTCCCCAGATTGGCAGCACGTTTTCAAATTCATTTAAAAAACCGAATGCTGCTTTGGAATTTTTTATTAATCCTCCACCCATGGCCTTCATAGCTATGAATCCAACATCATTAAGCTCACACATCTTTACAAGTTCCAATTCATTATCTCCAGTCAGATAGGAAAGGGGATATTGCAATGTCTCATAAAGCCCGGAATCAATGGCTTCCTTAGCTATTGTATATTTGTGGGAGGTTATTCCAATATGGTTGATTTGTCCATTTTCCTTAGCTTCCAGCATTGCTTCATAAAGGCCGCTGCCGTCACCTGGTTTTGGACAGGTGGATGGATTGTGAAATTGGTACAAGTCTATATAGTCTGTCTGAAGATAGTTAAGGCTGGTTTCAAGGTCTTTCCAAAAGTTTTCAACGTCAGTAGCCATGGTTTTGGACGCTATATAGATTGTATCGCGAACATCTGAAAATGCCAGGCCTAACTTTTCCTCACTATCGCTGTAAGCACGTGCAGTATCGTAGAAGTCTATTCCGTTGTCATAGGCCTTTTTGAGGATTTCAAGAGAATCATCAAAATTTCTTCTCTGAATTGGAAGGGCTCCAAATCCAATTTTATTAACTTCTAAATCTGTTTTTCCAAGACGTAATTTCTGCATATATTGAGACTCCTGTTTTTTAATAATAAAATATATTATATGGTTTATTAATAAATAACTTTATCAAATTACTAATTTTTTATTAAAATGTTATAATGTGATGATTTTATGAATGAATTGGAAAAAATAGTTTATAAACACGCTTTATTAAATGCAGCTAAACATAAGGGAAGTGCAAATCCTGGAGCTGTTATTGGTTCAATCATGAGTCAAGAAGCAGAACTTAGGAGTAGGGCTAAGGAAATAGGTCCTATTGCAGGCAAGATTGTAGGTCAAGTAAATGGTTTATCTCCTGAGGAATTAGCTTCTGAAATGGAAAAGTATGATTTGGAAGTCAAGGAAAAGAAGGTTAAAAAAGAAGTGGGACTTCAGGAACTTCCAGGTTCTCATGAAAACATCGTCATGCGTTTTGCACCGAATCCAAGCGGACCGTTACATATTGGTCATGCCCGTGCGGCAGTTCCAAATGCGGAATATGTAAAAAGACATGATGGAAAACTGATTTTAAGAATAGAAGACACAGATCCAAAAAGAGTATATGAACCTGCTTATGAAATGATTCCTGAAGACTTGGAATGGTTAGGGGTAAAAGCCGATGAAGTAATATATCAAAGTGACAGGTTTGAAACATATTATGATTATGCTCGCCAATTGATAGAAAAAGGGGCAGCTTACATGTGTACCTGTGATGGGGCTACCTTCAAAGAGCTTAAGGATAACTGCAAGCCATGTCCATGCAGAGACAACACTATAGAAGAAAATCTTGAATTGTGGGAAAAGTTCCCTGAAATGGAAGTTGGAGAAGCTGTTTTAAGAGTAAAAACAGATATTGAACATAAAAATCCAGCTATCCGTGATTGGGTGGCTATGAGGATTGTTGAAGAACCTCATCCACGTTTAGGGGACAAGTACAGAATATATCCTATGATGAACTTTTCAGTAGCTGTAGACGACCACTTATTGGGCTTAACTCATGTTTTAAGAGGTAAGGATCATTTGGCTAACACAGAAAAGCAAAAATATCTATATGAACATATGGGATGGGACATGCCTGAATTCATACATTACGGAAGATTGAAAATGGAGGACATTGCTTTAAGCACTTCAAAAGCATCGGAAGGAATTGAAAGCGGCCAATACTCAGGATGGGATGATCCAAGGCTTGGAACATTAAAGGCAATTGCAAGAAGGGGAATTGACCCAAGAACAATTTACCAATTAATCACCGAAATCGGAGTCAAGATGTCAGATTCAGCCATCAGTTGGAAAAAGATACATGGTCTTAACCGTAACTTTGTAGAACCAATAGCTAATCGTTATTTCTTCGTTGAAAATCCTGTAAAAGTTACTGTTGAAGGATATGAAGACGGTGATGTTATCATTGAAAGACCATTACACGCTGACCACACCGACAGGGGAAACAGATTGCTAGCGTTTGATGGCAGCGCATATCTTGCAAGCGAAGATATCCGTGATGGAGTAGTCCGATTGATGGATGCGGTCAATGCAGACATTGAAGGAGATAAACTAACATACAATTCCACTTCATTTGAAGATGCAAGGGAGCAAAAGGCTAAAATCATTCAATGGGTTCCTGTTGAAGAGAATGTCAATGTAAAAATAGTCATGCCTGACGGCTCTGTAAAGACAGGGCTTGGTGAAATAGCTATTGAAGATTTGAAAGTTGATGATATGGTTCAATTTGAAAGAGTTGGATTTGCACGTTTAGATGAAATTACAGATGATGAAGTAATCTTTTACTTTGCTCATAAATAATTTCATTTTATTTATTTTTTTTTAGAAATTTTAATTATTTATTTATAAAAATAAGCTGTTTTAAAAAAAGAAAAAGTTATAGATAGTATTAAACTATCTAGAATATTTTTTTGACATCAGTAGGTTTTATTGTAATGTATTTACCTCTGAATTTGACGGAAATGTCATCTCCAGCAATGTCGAATACTTTGCTTGAGTATGTGTCTCCATTGTATTTGTAAATGATTTCGTCTCCTATTTTAAGGGTGGAATTATTGTTGTTTATTTTAATTTGGATTTTGTCAACTTTAGGAATTTCTTTTATGTGGAGATCTTTTGCTGTTTCTATTTTAGGAGCAGCTGGTTCCGGAGCAATGAAGTCATCTACAACATATTCGTCTTCTTCATCTGGGGAATCGTATGATCTTACATTTCTTATGAATTCTTCATCGATACTTGGATCGTCTTCCACTTCTTCACTGGACAACTTGTTTTTAACGTCCTTGAATATTTTTGATCCTTTAACCTTGTTGGTTATTCTAGCTAGGTCTTTTCTGTAATCAAGTTCGTCAAATTCCTTATCGTCCTCACCACTAAAGTAGTCTTCATCATCAATTGTGGTTTGTGAGAATAAATCGTTTTTCAACGGTTGATCTACTGGACTTGGTTCTTGTTCTAAAATATCTGTGTAGGTTGATTTTTTGGTAGATTGGTCGACTTCTGGAGGATATTCGCTGATTTTTTCAGCTACTGTGTCTTTTATCACTTCATCGAGAGGTTCTGTTTTTGTTGGGGTTTTAAGAATAGGTGAACCGATTGGGCTTTCACTTTTGTTTAAAACGTCCCTGACGGTTTCGGTCTCCACTTCTTTTACAGAATCTTCCAAATCCTTTTTAGCTTCTTTTTCCTTCAATTCGTCTTCCATTTCATTTAATTTTGCTTTCATTTCTTTTCTTTCTTCAGGTGTTAAGAAAGAAGCAACTTCTTTTTTCTCAAATTTAGGTTGGTCATCAGCAGATGATGTTTTTGTTGTTGATTTTGTTTTTCTTTTAGATTCTTTTATCAATTCATCAATTGTAAATAAATCTTTTAATTCATTGTCTTTTACTTTTGGTTGTTCTTCTGCGATTTCTGTGTATGTTTCTTTTTTTGTTGATTGATCTGTTGTTACTGTTTTGCTGCTGGTTTCCTCAGCTATTTTTTCAGCAACATCTTTTCTTTCAACTTCTTGTGCATTGTTATTTTTCATTATATCTCCTTCTTTTTGCTTGGTTGCATTATAATTATTATAAGTATTAATGTTTGGATTTACATTATAAGGGTTTGGTTTATTTTGTGGTGCTTGATTTGCATAGGCATTATTTCTTTGAGTTCTAAATTGAGGTTCTTGGTTCATTGAATTTCCATAATATGAATTCACATTGTTCAAGGCTCTATTTGTAGTGCTTTGAGTAATGATTTCATTTGTTTCTTCTGAGTTTTTCCTTGAGAAGAATCCTCCATCAGGACCTCTGTTGAATATTTTAATGTCTGTATCTGCTTCAGCATGTTTTCTATAATATAATTTTACAATAATTATTGAAATCACACATATTATGACTATATTTATTAATATTAATTCTGTTGTTCCAAGCATACAATCCCACATAATAAATGTTTAATTTTATATATTAACATTTTGGTATTATTTAATTAATATATTTTTATATCTTACGAATTTCCATTTTTTCCATCATTTTTATATGAATTTATATTATTTGGCAAAATATTTCATGTTCTTTTATAATTCTCCAAATATTTTAAAATGTTTTTATGTTATTTTAATATTTTTTAAACAATTAATCCTCATTTACATCATGTTTCCATGTCAATTACTTATATATATTCTTAAAATTAAATATAAATTAGATTTATATTAATGAGGTTTAATCATGGTAGTTAAAATCAATGATAATTATCTTAAATTAGCAAGTAGTTACCTTTTTGTTGAAATTGCAAGAAGAGAAAAAGCATTTCAAGAAGCACATCCTGAAGCTGACATAATCAAAATGGGTATTGGTGATGTAACAAGACCATTGTCTCCAGCTATTATTAAAGCATTTAACGATGCTGTTATTCAAATGGGTGAAGCAGGTAACTTTATGGGTTATGGTCCGGAACAAGGTTACGAATTTTTAGCAAGAGCAATTATCAATAGTGATTACGAACCATATGGAGTTTACTTAGAGCCTGATGAAGTTTTCATTAGTGACGGTTCAAAATGTGATACTGGTAATATTCAGGAAATTTTCGGAATCGACAATAAGATTGCTGTAACCGACCCTGTATACACCGTATATGTTGATACTAATGTAATGGCAGGAAGAACAGGATTCATGCAGGATGATGGAATGTATGAAGGTTTGGTTTACCTTAAATGTAATGCTGAAAACGGTTTCGTTCCAGCACTTCCAGAAGAACCTGTTGACATTATTTACTTATGCTATCCTAACAATCCGACAGGTACTACCTTAACCAGAGATCAGTTAAAAGTATTCGTCGATTATGCAAAAGAAAACAAGGCTATTATCTTGTTCGATGCAGCATATGAAGCTTTCATCACCGAAGATGATGTTCCTCACAGTATTTATGAAATTGAAGGAGCTAAAGAAGTAGCTATTGAATTCAGAAGCTTTTCAAAAACCGCAGGATTCACTGGAACCCGTTGTGCTTACACAGTTGTTCCTAAAGATGTAATGGGTTACACTGCAAATGGCGAAACCCAGGATTTAAACAGTCTTTGGAACAGAAGACAAACCACTAAATTCAATGGTGTATCTTACCCTGTACAGGTTGCAGCTGCTGCTACCTACTCCGAAGAAGGTAAAAAGGAGGTTAGGGAAAACATCGAATATTACATGAGAAATGCAAAACTTATTCGTGAAAGCTTAACTGACTTAGGTCTTGAAGTTTATGGTGGAGTTAACTCTCCTTACATCTGGGTAAAGACTCCTAATGGAATGGATTCATGGGAATTCTTCGACTTATTATTGAATGAAGCTAATGTGGTCAGTACACCAGGTGCTGGATTCGGACCAAGTGGTCAAGGCTATTTAAGACTTACTTCATTTAACACTTATGAAAACACTCAGGAAGCTATGGATAGAATCTCAAAACTAGATATTTAAGGTGATTTTATGAGAGATATACAAACACCGATTGAAATAGAACAAGGAGATAATTTCAAAACAGTTTTTTCCAAATTTGGTTGTCTTGCCTTTGATAGGCAAGAAAATCTCTCTGAATTGATCGGAGATTTGGTGGGCGAACTTGATTTAGATAGTGGAGTCCTAAAATTCAATGATGAAATTGAATTTCCAGTACAATTATTAGGATTCTATAAGGAATTCGGTTCCAATGAGGATTTGTCAGAAGATGAACCAGTTGGACAATGGTCCTGGTGTTGGGATAACGATGACATTGGATTTGACGAATCTCTTATTGAACTAGCTATGAAAATCAAAGAAATTGGTGATGAATTCTCCATTAAAGAGTTTAACACTCCAGTGTTCCAAACCACATTCAATAATTGTCATATTTGGGCAATGGCGGCTGCAGGTGTTTTGGATTTGGATGCTTATTATGCTGCTCGTGTTGAAAACATTGACGTATTTGTAGGTATCAAATCAGATTTGATTAAAAGAAATGATTCTGTTGAAAAATTCAGAAACACTTATGCGACTTTCCAGAAAAACTTCAACGTTTTCCCAAGGTTGACTTTTGAAGGCTACACCAAGCTTAAAGGTTATATCTATAAGGGAAGAGATGAGTTTTCCGTTGCTAAAATAGGTGACGACAGGATTATTGCAGGATTTACTGACAGGGGAAATTTAACCCATATTCAGATGCTTACTGCCGATTAGTGATTTTATGGATGAAAATATTATCGAAGAATTGGATTTGATGCATGAAAATCTGGTTAGGTCAGGATTTTTCGATGAAGATGAAATATTGGAAATATTGGAAGAACAGTTCATGGATGAAGATGGAATTGACTTTGACAATTTAACCATTGAATTAATGGACTCTTCTAATTCTAATTTTTCCCGTTTGGAAGAAGCTTTCACTGCATTATCCAAGGAAGGAATCATAGCTGTTCATAATTGTGGTTATGATATCGAAGAGGGAGTTAACGATGCATTTGAGCTTTTGGTTCATTTGAAAAATAATAAGTTTGATCCGATTGGTTTTTGTTTTTACACTTTTGAAGATATTGAAGAAGCCATTTCTGAAGATAAATTAAATATTACTTTCGGAGATTTTAATAACAATGAATCCGAAGCTTTGGAAATTGGAAAAACTGTTAAACATGTTCTGGGATCATTTGATTTTAATGTTGTTTGGGATGGATCGGTTGACAATCAGATTGTAATCAATCCATTCGTTTGGGATAAAAAGTTCACTCCAGATAGGGAATATGAAATGGAAGGGGCTTTTGATAATTTTGTTAAGAATAATCAGGTGTAAACGTGAATATAAATTCTCTTAGAAGAATCGAGGAAGTTGTTGTCAATTCTGGAATTTGGTCTTTTTTGGAAATAGCTCAAGACACAATATATTTGGACTTTTTAAACGTCGAGCTGGGAAATCCTAAGATCGATGATGAATTGTCATTATCAGTTCGTTTTGCAGACAACTCATTCATAATGTTTTTTTATAGCAATATTTGGGATTTGGAATTTCTTTCTGATTTTAACCATAATACTCTAAGGATTGATGCCAATCTTGATTTTAAAATTAAGAATTTCAAGTTCCTTGATTTCGAATACTTGCATAAGATTGTAAACGATTACAGCAAAAGCAAGCTGATTACCTTAATTGAAGATTTTGATATCAACAATCTTAGAAATGACTTTTTCCTGATTTTTGAAATAGATGAGATAGCCGTTGTGGTTGGTGGAAATCAAATGGATTTCTTTAACAAATCTGAAAAATTAGATGACCATATCTTAAAGGAACTTTCAAATCAGTGGATGATCTATTTTTTAGACTACAAATCTCAAAGAAAAATGTTGAATAAAGATCCTATGTGTGAAAATCATTTAAAGGAGAATAGACTTTGATTGAATCGTATGCATTTCCTGAAGATTGTGAATTTCATGGTGTAATTCCACATCCAAATGCCATTAGGATAGCTAATTTTGAATTTTTCTGGAGTTCCACCAATTATTTGTCTCCTTTCGGGAATGAGACCGCCATCTTCATATTTGAAGATTTTGTTGACTGGCTTGATGATAATCCTAAAGGTCAGGTAATAGAATACATTAGGGACATTCTTAACTATTGGGATTTGAGTTTAAAGGATTATAACGAGTCCATCATTGAGTATGATCATATTCTGAGGCTGGCTGAGGATTATGATTTTGATGAACTTGTTCTGTCTGTAGATTGGTCAATAATAGCCATTGGATTTGGCGAATTGATTGTTAGGGGATATGTGGATGAGAACATTAAGAATATCATTCATTTGGCCATTTTAAGGCAGATGAATTCTATTGTTCTGGATTATTTTCTTGAGGATGATGAAACTTTTAAACATTTGAGATTTATTTATCTCACTCATCTTTTGGATATTCTGGAAGAGGCTTAATTTTTTTCAAAAAGTTTTTAATATATTAATTATAAATTATTTTACTGGTGTGAAAATTTTTTTATTTTCAAATTAATACAAAGGAGTTTTTAAATGACTTGTAGTATTTTAGTAGGTGGAGCATGGGGTGATGAAGGTAAGGGAAAATGTATTACTTACCTTTGTGAACATGATAAACCGGATATTATTGCTCGTGCAGGAGTAGGTCCTAATGCAGGACACTCTGTTGAATTTAATGGTGAAAAATACGGTTTAAGACTAACTCCGTCTGGATTTGTTCATACTGATGCAAAACTTTTAATTGGTGCAGGAGTATTAGTTGATCCTGAAGTTTTATTCAAAGAATTCGAAGATTTAAAGAAATATAATGTAAGTGAAAGAACATTTGTAGATCCAAGAGCTGCAATTATTACTGATGATCATAGAGTAAGAGATAAAGGTTCAGAACATTTATACAAAAAAATTGGTAGTACTGGATCCGGATGTGGTCCGGCTAATTCTGATAGGGTAATGAGAAGCATTAAATTAGCTAAGGATGTTCCAGAACTTGAAGATTATTTGTTGGATGTTTCATTTGCTGTTAATGAAACTCTTGACAATGGTGAAGATGTATTTATAGAAGGTTCTCAAGGATTTGCATTGTCTTTATACTATGGAACTTATCCATTTGTTACTAGTAAAGATACTACTGCAAGTACATTTGCTGCTGATGTAGGTGTTGGTCCAACTAAAGTAGATGAGGTAATTAATGTATTCAAAGCATATATTACTCGTGTTGGAGAAGGACCGTTCCCTACTGAAATGTCTCAGGATGAAGCAGAATCTAAAGGACTTGAAGAGTATGGTGTTGTAACCGGACGTCGTCGTCGTGTTGGTTACTTTGATATGGAATTGGCTAAAGAGTCCTGTAGGATTAATGGTGCAACCCAAATAGCTTTAACTTGTGTAGATAGACTTTACCCTGATTGTGCTAGAACTCAAAGTTATTCTGATTTGTCTCCTGAAACTAAAGCTTTCATTAATGAGATTGAAGCAGAAACAGGCGTTCCTGTTACTATTATTTCAACAGGTCCTGATTTAAAAGACACAATCGATTTAAGAAGTGAATTATTATAATTCATTTTTTTTTTTAATTTTCTGCATGTTATTCGATTATTTGATTTTAATTTTTATAACAATAGTTATGAAATATAGAAAAGTTAATTTAATTCTTTTTTAATATTATACTTATACTGAATTATTTGTTGTGATATTTTGAATGCATTTGATTTTTTATTTATAGAACGTGAAAATAAACCAAGAACCAAAGGGATAACAATGGTTCTTGATAAAGGTTTAGGGCTTGAAACAGCTGACAGTTTAATGAAAATAGCTGGAAATTATGTTGATTTTGTAAAATTCGGTTGGGGGACTAGCATAGTTCATGATAGGGAAGTCATTAAAGACAAGGTTGGCATGTATAAATCTCATGACATAGTTCCTTATACTGGAGGAACATTATTTGAGCTTGCTTATCATAACGACAAATTAGATGAGTTTTTCCAAGAAGCTCGTGAATTGGGCTTTCCCGCCGTAGAAATATCTGACGGTTCATGCGATATAGATCATGAAACCAAACTTGATGCAATAAAACGTGCAAAGAAAGAAGGTTTTCAGGTCCTATCTGAAGTGGGTAAGAAAAATCCGGAACTCGATAAAGAGATAGATATTTATGAAAGGGTTAAAATGATGAACAATGAATTGGAAGCAGGCTCTTCATACATCATCGTTGAAGCCCGTGAAGGTGGAAAGAATATTGGAATATATGATAAGGCAGGAAATGTTAAGGAAGATGAGATCAATGTCATTTTAGATGGCGTTGACAATGATAGAATATTGTGGGAAGCCCCTAATAAAGATCAACAGATTTTCTTTGTTCTGAATGTTGGAAAAGACGTTAATCTAGGAAACATTTCTACAGAGGACATCACTTCTCTTGAAACCATTAGAAGAGGATTAAGGGGAGACACTTTTGGCAAGATAGAATAGAAACAACATATTTTAGGTGGTAATATTGCAAAATAGGACTATTGAGGAAATCAATAAAAAAATAGAAAATGATGACTGTAATATTTACACAGCCGAAGAATTCAAAAACATGATTGAAAATGATGAAGCGCCTGAATTTGATGAAGTCGATGTAATCACAACTGGAACCTGCGGTGTAATGAGTGGAACTGCAGCAGTATTTAATATAATTGTGGCTGAACAGGGTAGCTTCGTTAGAGCTAAAAACATATATCTGAACGGTGTTCCAGGCAATGTGGGGCCTTGCCCTAATGAACGTTTGGGATCTGTTGATCTAATTGTTAACGGAACCAGCAAGGCAATAAACGATTCAAGTTATGGTGGAGGATTTTTATTTAAGGAAATACTTGAAGGAAAGGACATTGAGGTTATGGTGGAGACAATTGACGGAGAAATTATAGAATCCACCACAAACATCAGCGAAATTCCAAATGCGCAACTATTCGGAACAAGAATGGCATTCAAAAATTACACAGCATTTACCAATCCTTCCAACCAGCCGGTTTCTTCAATATTCTCTGCTATTCCTCTTGAGGGACCATTTTCCGGCTTGACATTTTCAGGTTGTGGAGATCTAAATCCTCTTCAAAATGACCCAAATCAGAACATAATCAAATTCGGTACCAAAATCCTTCTAAATGGGGCTGAGGGTTTGGTTATTGGAAACGGGACAAGGAGCACTTCTGAAAAACCGAACTTGATGCTTACAGGAAATCTAAAAGAAATGGATTCCACATACATCGGCGGATTTAAGACAGGTGAAGGTGGAGAAGTTTATGATACCGTAGCTGTTCCAATTCCTGTTTTAAATGAGGAGATTTATAACGGTTTACTAGTTCAAAATAAGGACATTCCACTTACAGTTGCAGATATTGATGGACGTTTTCCAATTGGTGAAATGACTTATGGAGACGCATGGGGCAATTATGACCTAAGGCCAAGACTCAACAGAACCAAATGTGATAAGTGTAATGACTGTTCTGTTGAAGATATATGCCCAACAAATGCTCTATATGATAAAAGGATTGATCAATACAGATGTTTCGGTTGTGGAATCTGCGCTCACTACTGCAGAAAGGGCGCAATAAAAATGAACACAGGTTCTGTTAATTTGGAAATTGAAGACAATGAATATGATATTCCAATTATATGCAGGCAATCTGATGTTTTAAGAGGAAACAAACTATCATCAAAGCTTAAAAAAATGATTATGAATAAGGAATTTTTATTGTAGTGTGATCAAATGAAAGTTCAAAAAATCACAGACACTCCACTTAATTTTGTGGAGGAGATAATCAACGATATCAAGTCTTCAAAGGAGGATGGAGTTTTAAAATGCGTTCAGTGCGGTATGTGTACATCAACATGTCCATCAGCAAAACACTCCGATTATAATCCCAGAGACATTATTGAAAGAGTTCTTCAAGGAGACGAAACATTAATTGAAGACGAAAACATTTGGAACTGTTTCTACTGTTATACATGCCACAGTACATGTCCAGTTGGAAACAGCGTATGTGAAGTAAATCAAATTTTAAAACAATTTGCAATAAGTAAAGATTTGGCATATGATAAGCTGTACGAATATTTGGGTTTTGCAGATAGTTACTACAGTGCAGCTATTGGTGCAATCCCTGAAAATTTTTATCCTGACATCAGAGAAGATGTTGAAGGATGGTGGGAATTCAGACAACACCTTGGAGAAATCAGAAACGAACTAAACCTCGACCCAGTAACCCCTCCACAAGAGGTAATTGATGAGGTTTCCCTAATTTTGACAAATTGCGGATTTAAAGAGAGAATAGAAAAAGTTAGAAAATCTAATGAGTTGTAAACATGAAGAAAATACCTGATAAAGATATTCTTTTATTTAAGAGTTGCCTTGTAAGTGTAGAATATCCTGGAATAGAGTCATCCACCAAGTTTGTTTTTGATAAATTGGGGGTTGACTATGAGGTTTCCCCTCACCAAACATGCTGTACTGGTTTGGGACATTATTCTGATGTTTTTGATCAATTTACTACAACAACTCTTGGAGCACGTAATTTTAAGATAGCTCAAAACATCAACAGACCCAATCTTGTGATGATGTGCGCTACTTGTTATGCAATCAATAAAAAAGTAGCCAACATTCTCAATAACAAGGACGAGGTTCGAGATAAGGTAAATGAAGTTTTTAAAGAATCAGATTTGGCACATTTGGTCTATGAAAAAGATTCTACAGACTCTAGCGAAAATATTTTTCACGTTGTGGATATTTTATATAATAAAAAGGATGAGATTTCCAACCATCTAAAATACGATTTAAGCGATTTTAAAATAGCCACTCATCACGGTTGCCATTACTGTAAAGTTCATTATGACGACACTATTGGAGGATTTAGAAACCCTCTAATATTGGATGAGCTTGTTGAAGCTGCAGGTTGTAAAACCATCGGGTTCTATGATCATAAAAGAACAACTTGCGGATCTGGTTTTAGGCAAAGATATTCGAACAAGGAACTTTCATTAAAGGTTACTGAAGATAAGCTGAGGGCATTAAAAGAGGATGATGTTGACATTCTAATCCACTTGTGTCCAAACTGCCATGTTCAGTTTGACAGGTACCAGAATTTGATTGGTGAAAACATTGGTGAAGATTTTGACATGATTCATTTGAACATTTCACAGTTCTTAGCTATTGTAATGGGTGCTGATTTTAGAAAGGTTATTGGAACACAGACCCATACTGTTCCTGTTGAATCTAAATTAACCGATTTGAAGGAGAAAATTTAAGGGAGGTATAATTATGGCTGATGATTTAAAAGTAGGAGTATTTATTTGTGAATGCGGTGGAAATATCTCAGATATTGTAGATATTGACAAAGTTAAAGAATCATTGGATGTTGCGGTTGTGGAACAATTTGAAAATCTTTGTTCGTTAAATGGTAGGAAGATTATTCGGGATGCTATTTTTGAGCATGATTTGGATCGTGTTGTCGTAGCTGCATGCTCACCGATTAGTCATGAGAAAACTTTCCAGGATTATGTAAAACCTTTAAATCCTTATTTGATGGATATGGCCAATATTCGTGAACAGTGTTCTTGGGTTCATGATGATTGTGAAAAGGCAACTAAAAAGGCAATTACTTTAATCAACGCTTCCATCGAAAAAGTCAAACAATCTGATGCAGTAAATCCAATCTATTGTCAAACGCCAAATGAGGTTGCAGTTATTGGTGGTGGAATTGCAGGAATGAATGCTGCATTGTCCTTGGCTAAACAAGGGACAAAGGTTACCTTGATTGAACAAAGCCCATCAATTGGAGGGCATATGGCAAAGATAGGTAAGGTGTTTTCTCCAGTTAAAATAGCTGAAGAGTGCGGAATGTGTTTATTGAATCCAATCCTCAACGAAGTGGTCTGGAATGAGAATATTGATGTGATGACCAACACAAAGGTTGTGGATGCTGAGAGAAGGGCAGGAACTTACAACCTAATTCTGGAACAGTTTCCAAGGTATGTAAATCCGGACAAATGTATTGCTTGCGGAAAATGTGCGGAAGCTTGTGAAGTTGAAGTTCCAAATGACTGGAACGATAATCTATCCAATAGAAAAGCTATTTACAGGCCATTCGGACAATCATATCCAGAAGCATATGCTATTGATATGGATAGCTGCACTCAATGTGCCGAATGTGTAAAGGTATGTCCTATGCATGCAATAAAGCTTAAGGGAAAAAGTGAAAAGACTCCTTTAAGTGTAGGTTCACTAATCTTAGCTACTGGTCATCAGTTGTTTGATCCAAACAAGAGGCCAGAATACGGCTATGACAGATACGATGATGTAATCACACAATCTGAACTGGGACGTATTACTGGAGTAAACGGTCCAACAAAAGGAAAACTTCTTAAAAAGAACGGGGATGTTCCCAAAAGGGTTGTTATGATACAGTGTGTAGGTTCAAGGGATGAAAAGCCAGATGGCCATAAATATTGTTCTAAAATATGCTGTATGGTTGCCCTTAAAAACGCTAACATTATCAAACATAAATATCCAGATACTGACATTGTAATTTGTTATACTGATGTCAGGACCCCAGGAATGTATGAAAAATATTATAAGCATTCTCAGGCAAGTGGTGTGAGGTTTATACGTGGAAGGCCAGGAGAAGTTGTTAAAAAAGGAGATAACTACATCGTTCGGGTTGAAGATACTCTCAAAAAGGAATTTTCCGAGATTGAGGCAGACATGGTTGTTTTATCCACTGCTATGGAACCGTCAGAAGGTACAAAAGAAATTGCAGATATTCTAAATGTCGGAGTCACTGAAGATAATTTCATAAAGGAATCCCATCCAAAAATCAAACCTGTAACAACAGACCTTCAGGGAACCTTTGTTTGTGGAACAGCACAGGATCCGAAGGATATAACAGAATCAATCATGCAGGCAACTGCAGCCGCTTCAAAAGTTGCTGAATACAATTATGCTGGTGTGGAAATCGAACCGTTCATTGCAGAAATTGACGATGAAAAATGTGAGCTTTGCGGTAACTGTATAATGCGCTGCAAATTCAAGTCAATGTCAATTAATGAAAATAAGATTGAAATAGATCCGATGAGTTGTACTGGATGTGGAAAGTGTTTGACCGCATGTAAAAATACGGCCATTACAGTAAACGGTAACATTGATGAGAAAATCATGGCAACAATTAATGGTATTCTGGAGAAAAAAGAAGAAAATGAGCGCATGATTCTAGTATTTTTAGATAATATAGGTTATACTGCTGCCGATAATATTGGGGTCAACCGTTTGAAATATCCTGAATCCATTCATATAATCAAAGTTCATTCAGTAAACCGTGTAAGGCCAAGACATATCAATCATGCTTTAGAAAACGGCGCTGACGGCGTATTCATTGGTGAATTTCCTGGAGATTTGATGTATGAGGAAGTTGAAAGAAAGGTTGAAAGGGTTAAAAAGAGACTTTCAGACTCAAACCAAAATCCTGAAAGATTGGCTTTCTCTAAAGTTTATATTCCTTATTTCACAGGATTAGCTAAAAAATTAACTGACTTTGATGAAAAAATTAAAGAATTAAATGAATTAGGAGCTTAATTCTTTTATTTTTTTCCTTTTTTTTTATTAAAAATTAAAGAATTGATTATTCATTTTTTTATTACATTCATAAACCTTTCTTTTATTTCTTCAGGAGTTAATTCAATATTTGGTGCAGCACTGTTTCCCGCATCAACCGGGTAGTTGATAAAACTGCATTTCTCATTTTTCAATATTTCTTTTAGATTAATGTCCTCGTAGTTGTGTGCATCTTCAAAACCAACTCCTTTGGCCATTTCTAAAATGTCTACTTTCTGTGCATATGTGTCCTGATTTCCTGTAGAGCCATATGCTCCGTTGTTGATTACAATCCATGTTAAGTTTTTTGGATTTTGTGCAAACACTGTCACAAGACTTCCCAAATTCATCAAAACAGATCCGTCACCATCTATAACCACAATGTTTCTATCTTTAATAGCTGCAGCTAATCCAAGACCTATTGATGATGCAAGCCCCATTGAACCGATCATGTAAAAGTTTTCGTTCCTGTCTTTCACATCATGCAATTCTTTAGAAGGAACGCCTATATTGCAGACAATCAATTCGTCACTTATATCTTTCATTATATTTACAATCGCATCTCTTCTAAACATAACATCACCAATATTTTATTTCCAATAATATGGACACTGGTTTTCCAGTCTTTTCACTTTCAATCCATGAGTTCTTAACGTTTCCATAGGCTTCTTCTGGAGTTTCAGGTTTATGGTAATCATATTTCATTCCTTCCAGTATTGATGGTGTTGACTCCCCCATAGGAACCTGTCCACAAATTTGCTCCCCTTCAGTCCCTCTATGGCTCATTATCATCACTAATGGAAAATGATACAATTCAGTTAAGGACTTTAAGGCATTTATACAGTTTCCAAGACCGGAATTCTGCATTAGTATGGCTGTTTTTTTTCCACCCATATATGCCCCTGCGCATATTCCAATTCCTTCCTCTTCACGTGTAACTGGAATATGTGTTATTTCATCGTCTTCATCAATCATATTCAACAATCGTGTTAGATTGACACAGGGAACACTTACAATGAAGTCTATTCCTGCATCTTTAATCCCATTATAAATCGCTTCACTGCTGTCCATAAATTTATTTTAGGAAAGTTTTTAATAATATATTTAATGTATAGTGAAAACATTGACATTAACCAGACCCATATCAGATTAACAACAGATATCAAAAGCAATGATTTAAGGCTGTTAATCTATAAAATCCACAATTCCCTCAACTCATTCATCAATTCCAATAGGGATTTCCTATTGTCCCTTGATAACTTGGATTTGAAAGTTGATAAACAGGAAGACATTATAGGATTAATGGCTGATTCATCTAAAAAGGCCGATGTTGGCCCTATGGCCTGTGTTGCAGGCTCTATTTCTGAACTATGCTTGAATCGCTTGATTCAGTTAGGATCAAGATATTCCATAGTTGAAAATGGTGGGGACATAGCTATTTTAAACAATAAAACCGTATTGTGCGGGATTTATTCCAATAATAAAGTAATAGAAAACAACATAGCATTCAGAATCAAACCGCGAAGGGTTCCATTGGGAATATGCACTTCCTCTGGTAAAATAGGTCATTCCATTAGTTTCGGAAGTTCTGATTCTGTTACTGTAGTTGGAAATTCAAGTTCTTTGGCTGATGGATTGGCAACAAGGATTGCAAATGAAGTAAATGGGGATAATTCCAATGAAGCTATTTCCAATGCATTGGAGGTCTGTGAGGACTATAGGGAATATTTCAACGGGGTTCTGATTATCTGTGGAGACAATGTCGGAACAATCGGGAAGCTTCCAAAATTGGTCAAGACCAGCGAATTCAGGCTGGATAAAATTTAGTTGTTTAAGCTTATTCACATGATTTTTAAATTAGCATCAATTCAATTTCATTTGGATAAAATATAAGATAAAATATAAAATAATATATGCTCTTTTATTAAAATATAATAATGTATTAATTATAATTAATATTTTTTGGTGATTTAATAATGAATAAAAAATTACTTGCAGCTATTATTGTGATAGTGGTAATTATCGTTGCTGGAGCAGCTTTCATGCTTTCCGGCAATAGTTCTGAAGGTACTGTAAAAATTGGTTACCTTCCTTCCGATCACGACGCTGCACTTTTTATAGCTGATGCTCAAGGCATTTATAATGATAAAGGTATCTCCGTAGAGCTTGTACAGTTCAACAATGGTGGAGATTTGATGACCGCTATGGCTAGTGGTGAAGTTGATGTAGGTTATGTTGGAATTACTCCAGTATTATCCTCAATTGAAAAAGGCGTACCTGTAAAAGTTGTATCCGGTGTACAGACTGAAGGTAGTGGACTTGCAGTTTCAGAAGCTTCTGGAATTACACAGGCTTCAGACTTGAAAGGAAAATCAATCGCAACTCCTGGTGAAGCTTCCATCCAATACATGTTACTCCAATACTACTTAAAACAAAATGGCATGTCTGTAGATGATTTAAAAGTATCTGCAATGAAAGTGGCTCCTATGAATGATGCATTGAATTCTAACAAGATTGATGGTATGTTGACTTATGAACCATATGTGACCACTGCTACTGAAAACGGACATAAATTATTAGTTAATTCATCTGAAATTCTTCCAGGACACCCATGTTGTGTAGTTGCAGCTTCAGATAAGTTTATCGCTGATCATCCTGATGAATTAAAAGATTTAATTGATGCTCACAAGGAAGCAACCGACATCATTAAAAAGGATTCCAAAGGTGCAGCTTCACAATTGCCTAAAGAGATTGTTTCAAATGTGACTTTGGAAGAAAAAGCTCTCGGCGGTATTAATTTCATCTCAGGTTTGGATGCTAGCTACAAACAAAGTATCATGGATTTCATGAACTTGGAAGTAGAATTAGGTATTTTAAAAGAACCATTATCAGAACAGAAAATATTCTGGAATGGTAATTAAGGAAGTATTGTTAATACTTCCATTTTTTTTTATTTATTTTTCTTGATTCTTTTTTAACAGTTCCATAGCTTCAATAACGTTGCTATCGGCCACCTTGTTGATAATTCTTTGGTTTTCTTCAAGTCTTTCATCGAAGAATTTTTTACCCTCATCGTCAACAATGTAGTATCTTGTATAGTTTACGAGTGAGTCTATAAGGCATCCCATGCCACGGTTGAATGCTTTTACGGAATCGTCGTTAACCACGAATTTGTCTATTTTTCCAGTAATCTCGAATCTTGACTTGTCATTCTCGATTGGATATCTTTCCGCATGTTTTTCTTCAATGTCCTCAACATCTATAACTAGATATGATGGAGCATCTTTCAGGATAGCTATTGACTCGTCGTTGGTGTAGTAGTCCTCAGGCACGTTAGCTATTGTCGCATATGCAAATGCCATTGGATCCTGGGTAATGTTTACAACATACCTTCTTGTATCAAGAATGTTTTTAAGTGTCTGCGCATCCTCAAAAATGCTGCATTTCACTTTGTCATTTCCAAGATATGTGAATCCGATAGGTGCGGCATCTTTTTTGCCATCCTTTGATATGGTGGTATAAATGCACTCATATTTCAATTGTGGCTTTATTCCTACTCTTTCAAGATTCATCTTAACTCTCCTTTTTGTATTTTTTCAAGGGTGTTGCAGGAAAGTGAGTATAATGCAGTAAATGTAGCCAATATTTCATCAATTATTTGTGCTAGGTCAGCTACTGCGTAATCAAGAGGTCCTGTTGCAATTTGAACTGCATCCTGGATTCCTTTTATTCCTTTTTCCAAATCGATTGAGGATTGTGGAAATGTCTCTTGAACATGTTTGAAGAAAGGTTCGTAATCATTTAGGTTTATCTCTTTACTATTTAAATCAGATTCGATGTCAGCATAGAGATCTTTAAATTCCTTGCATGCATTTTTAAAGTCAGGCAATGTTCTTTTTATTGAAACCGCCATTTTGTCCAATTTCTTTTCTCTTTCTTCATCTTCATTTTCGCTGTTAAGTACAGCTGCATTTTCTTGAATTATATCGCCTACTTTTGCAAAGCCATTATTTAGTCTGGTCATTGCAATTGTATAAAGTTCTATATCAAATTCACCGTTCATACTATTACCTCTTTTTTTTTATTTAGATAGTTTATTTATTTTTTTAGTTTTTAAATATATGCAATATTGTAATTTTTTACCATGTTTTTTATAATGATATAATTAAAAATAGCTATGTTTATTTTATATAGATTCAATTAATCTTATAAAAATATTAAAGAGATATGAAAATATATGGAACATTGAATATAATGTTGAAAATAAATATCCGTTAATCTACATAACGAAAATAAAAAAAGAGAATTTCTCAAAAAGTTGAGAAATTTATTCGAGTTTGATTTTTACGTCAAGAGCACTTGAACCTTCTTCATAAACGAAGATAGGGTTGATATCTAATTCAGATATTTCTGGGAAGTCTAAAGTTAATTTGGCTATTCTTTTAACAGCTTCTTTTACTTCATCTATGTCACAAGGAGCTTCTCCTCTGTAACCTTTAAGTAATGTGCAGACTTTAGTCTTTTCAATTTGCTCATCGATTTCTTGGCAGGTAAGGCCTTTAGCTAGGTTGAAAGCAACATCTTCAATAAGGTTTACGTAGATTCCTCCCATACCGAAAGCAATCATAGGACCGAATTGTTTGTCCTTAATCATACCAACAAGAACTTCCTGTCCTGTAGGCATCATTTTCTGAACTTCCACTCCGTCAGGAATGATGTCTGGATGTGCTTCTTTTGCATTAGCTATAATTTCATCGTAAGCTGCTTCTGCCTCTTCCCTGTTTTCAATTCCAACTTTTACTCCTCCGATATCGGATTTGTGAAGTATTTTGTCGGAAGCGATTTTAAGTACGACTGGGAATTCCATTTCTTCTGCAAGGTCTCCTGCTTCAGCCGCTGAGGTTGCAAGCTTGATTGGAGCTGCGGAAATTCCGTAAGCGTCAGCTACTGCATATGCTTCACTTCCAAGTAATGTGTCTCTTCCGTCAGCTTTAACTTTTTCAAATATTTCAGCTACAACTTCAGGATTGGTTCCTTCAATATTGCTTACGCAGTCGTTGTATTCTCTGCTTTCAAGACGTGCATATCTTGTCATTGCTTCAAGCGCTTTTACAGCGGTTTCAGGGAAAACATAAGTAGGAACATTGTTTTTTCTAAGCATGTCATTTGCATTTTCAAATGAAGGTCCACCCATGTTTACGACAAGGATAGGTTTTTCAAATTTCTTCTCAGCTTCAAGAATTACTTCTGCAATTCCATCAGGATCTGCGGATGCGGTTGGACATACCATGATAATCAAACTGTCTACTTGAGGATCATCTAAAACAATATCCAGTGATTCTTTGTATCTTGTTACTGGTGCATCTCCAAGAACGTCAATTGGGTTGTTTGCACTACCTTCATCAGGGATACATTCTTTTAGTTTTGCTTTAGTTTCATCGTCAAACTGGACAAGTTCTAAACCTGCTTTTTCCATAGCGTCTACAGTTACTACTCCTCCACCACCTGCATTGGTGATGATAGCTACATTAGGTCCACTTGGAAGTGGTGCTTTTGAAAATGCTAATCCTAAGTCAAATAGGTCTGCCATGGTTTCTACACGTAAAATTCCAGATTGTCTAAATGCAGTATCAAATGCAATGTCACTACCTGCTAATGCACCGGTATGTGATGATGCTGCTTGTGCACCTGCAGAACTGGAACCGGATTTAAGAACAATAATCGGTTTTTTAGCTGCAGTTTCTCTTAATGCATTTACAAAGTTTGGATCGTCTGTAATTGATTCTAAGTAACAAATGATTACAGCAGTCTCTGGATCGTTAGCTAAATAATCCATCAATTCAATTTCAGTTACTCCTGCCTTATTTCCTAAACTGATTACTTTACTGAATCCTATTCCTGAGGTTACACTCCAATCAAGAATAGCTACCATCATAGCTCCACTTTGTGAGATAAATGCAATGTTACCTGCTGGAGGCATCATTTGTGAGAATGAGGAGTTTAACGGAGTATGTGAATCGGTGGTACCTAAACTGTTTGGTCCAATAATGTTGATTCCATATTTTTCTCCGAGAGCTGTTAATTCAGCTTCTAATTTAGCACCTTCTTCTCCAATTTCTTTAAATCCAGCACTAATTACAACCATATTTTCTACACCTGCTTCTCCACAATCTTTAACAGATTCGTTTACGAAAGCAGCTGGAATGGACATTATTACTAAATCGACCATTTCTGGGATGTCTTTTATGTTTTTGTAAGCTTTTAATCCTTGGATTTCTCCGCCTTTAGGATTCACTGGGAATATTTTTCCAGGATATCCTCCAGAAATCATATTTGCAACGATAATGTAACCTACTTTACCCGGAGTATCAGATGCTCCGATTACAGCCACAGAATCAGGTTTGAATATCTTATCAAGATTTTTCATAAAATAGTCTCCATATTTGTTGGATTGTTAATTTATAATGATAAATAATTAACAATTTATCATAATTAATAATTTAGATTTTAATTAATATATAAATATATGGTTGGAAAAATTGCTTGGAAAGTATTTAACTTATAAATAGTATAAATTATAATTAATATAAAAAAATAAAAAAATCAAAGGAGGGATTACTATTAGTTTGATTATAGCATATATTGGTAAAAAAGGATGTGTAATGGCAAGTGATAAAAGAAAAATCGCTTATTTCGGTAATAAGGATAACTTGGCACAATTGGAAGATGAATTATATGCTGGTAAAATAACTAGTGAAGAGGAATTAACAAATAGAGCTCAGGAATTAGATATTCAAATCAAACTATCAAGTGATGGAAATAAAATTAGCACTATTGATGATGTGGTGAGAGGTGAAGTAAGTTCTAAGGGAGCTTTTGAAACTAAAAGAAAAAGAATTTACGGAACCACAAACGGATATCAAATCATTGAGTTGATCGGATCCAACATAACCTCTAAAAATTCAGGTGAAAAGGCAATCATCATATTTGGAAACAAATACGCAAAGGCCGAAGCTGAAAAGCTAATTTCCAAAAAATGGAAATCATCATTGAGCTTAAAGTATATGGGAGACATATTTGCTGAAATTATTAAAGAAATTTCAAAATCAACCCCGACTGTTGGTGGGGAAGTTGATGTTCTTTTAAAACAGCCACAGTACACACCTCAAGAGGCACAAAAACATTTGGATGAAATCATCGAAACCGATGTCAAACTGTTGAGCAAGTTCAGACAAAAGCTTCAAAACGATTTGATTGAAAAATCAAGAGAAATAGAGCTTGCATCTAAAATTATAGATGAGGGGTCTGTTGGAAAAGTCATAAATGTTGATGGCAAGATGTTGGAAGTCAAACTCAACGACAAGACAGTTGCATATGACGGTAACTGGAAAGAGCTTGCAGGGCCTAATGAAAATGTTATAATGTTTACTGAAAGCGACGATGTAAAGGTCGGAGATGAAGTAGTTATTGAAGGAGAGGATTTATGTCTTAAGAAAGATAAATCTTCACTTAAATGCAATATAATATTATGTAATGCATAGTTGCAGGAGAAACAAATGAAAATAACATTTTTGGGAACTGGTGGGGGAAGATTTTCCACAATTAGTCAGCGCAGAATGACTGGGGGCTTCAGGATAGATAATTTGAAAGGCAAGAATTATCACATAGACCCAGGTCCAGGCGCTCTTGTTAGAACATATCAATTTGGACTTGATCCTAGGAACTTGTCTGGCGTTTTTGTTTCACATGCTCATACTGACCATTATTCAGACGCTGAAATTCTCATTGAAGCCATAACAAAAGGAATGACTAGGGATACAGGCGTCATAATGGGAAGTCAAAGTGTATTTGAAGGATTCAAACAATTCGGCCCATGTGTTTCTGATTATCATAGAAGCAAATCAGAAAATTACTTGCTGAAGCCGGATTATGTTAAGAAAATTGATGGATTCACAATCAAGGGAACCAAAACAATTCATGGAGATCCCACAGGTGTCGGTTTCCAAATTGATGAAGGAAATCTGAAAATATCTTACACGGCAGATACATCAAACTTTGATGGATTGGCAGAATATCATGAAGGGGCAGATATATTAATATGTAGTGTGCTAAGACCAGGGGATACGACTATCAGAGGTCATATGTGCTCTAAAAACTTTGAGGACTTAATCAATGAAGTCAAACCTAAATTAGCTATCATGACACATTTTGGTTTGAAAATGATTAATGCAAATCCGATATCTGAAGCTAAAAAGATTACTAAAAAAACACGTATCAAAACTTTAGCTGCTTATGACGGTATGTCTTTGGATATAAACTATTCAAAGCCACAATATTCAAGAATGAAGTCTTTAAAGGATCCTAGTTCTTCATTATATAAAAAAGAAAGGGAAACTACTTATCAAAGTACCTTAAAAAATAAAGAATTTGATGAACTAACTATCAATAAGGACAATTAGTCATTTTCAATGTTTGTAGGATGTATGAATCCGGAACGAATCATATGGTCGGCCAATACGATAGCTACACTTGATTCTGCAACGACAGTAACTCTTGGAGCAATGCAAGGGTCATGTCTTCCTTTTATTTCTATTTTTTTATTTTCCATATTTTTCATGTCTACAGTTTCCTGAAGTTTTGATATTGAAGGGGTTGGCTTAATAGCTATTCTGGCAACAATAGGCATTCCATTGCTCATTCCACCGATTATTCCTCCGGAATTGTTAGTTCTTGTTTTTATTTCATCATTTTCAATATAAAACTCGTCGTTGTTTGCAGATCCTAGTTTATTTGCAACATCAAAACCCGAACCAATTTCAACTCCTTTAACAGCTCCGATATTCATTAAAACTTGTGCAATATCTCCATCCAGCTTTCCGAAAACTGGCTCTCCAAGTCCTGCAGGTATTCCGGTAGCAATTATTTCAACTACTCCTCCCACGGAATCTCCTTCCTGTTTTTTTGCAATAATCAATTCTTCCATTTCCTTTGCAACATCTAAATCACCACATCTAACCACATTTTTTTCAATGTCTTCAATGTTTAATTTTGATGATTTTATGTCTCCGATTTGGGTTACATGGGCTATTACTTCAATACCATATTTTTTAAGGAGTTTTTTAGCTATTGCACCACCAATTACATGGCCAATGGTTGTTCTTCCACTTCCACGACCTCCTCCGTTGTAGTCATAGTTTCCATATCTGGTCATCCATCCGTAATCTCCATGGGATGGGCGAGGTGTGTCTTTGAACATTGAATAGTCTTTTGAATGCTGGTTTTTATTAAAGACAATTCCTGCTATTGGTGTTCCATCGGTCTTTCCTTCAAAAATCCCTGAAAGTATTTGAACTTCATCGTCCTCTTTACGTGGTGTTGTAACTGCACTTGTTCCAGGTTTCCTTTTATTTAATTCTTTTTGGATGTCTTCAGCACTTAATTCCAAATTAGCAGGACATCCATCAACGACTGCTCCGATTGCTTTTCCATGGCTTGCACCAAAGCTTGTAACAGAAAATACTTCTCCAAATCGATTTGCCATAATATCACAAGTTTTAAATTTATGAATATTAATTTTGTTTGATAAAGTATTTATAATTAAAAAAACAATTTTTCATAGTTGAAAAGGTGATATGATGGATAAGATAAAGGAGAATATTAACAATATTTATTGGACTTTAAAAGAAAATTATCCTCATGAAGGTCATTGGTGGCCAACAACCGATGTTGATGCTCAAAATATTAAATATGGTGCTGAAAATTCTTCTTTAGAGGATAATCGTAAATTTGAAATTATCATGGGAACCATCTTAACTCAAAATACCACTTGGGTAAGTGTAGATAGGGCATTAAAGAATTTATCCAAATATACGAATTTCAATCCCGAAGGCATAATTGCTTTCATTGAAGACGATCCTGATCTATTTAAAAGGCTTATAAAGCCAACGGGATATTACAATCAGAAGACATTGTACTTGAAAAACATTGCGGAGTTCTACATTTCTCTAGATGGCAAGACTCCCTCAAGAAAGGAAGTGCTGTCTGTTAAGGGAGTAGGGAACGAAACTGCAGATTCCATCATGCTCTACGCCTACAATGAGAAGGAATTTGTGGTTGACGCATATACGAGGAGAATATTTTCCTATCTAGGCTACGTGTCTGAAAAGGTAACTTATCTAAAGCTTAAAAGGCTGTTTGAGGATAACTTTGAAGGGGATGTAAAGGATTATGAGGATTATCATGGCCTTATTGTAGAGCATGCCAAGCTATATTACAGAAACAGGCCTTATGGGGTCGGTGATAAAATTTTATCCAAATATAAAATCTCCTAATTTTTTTTATTCTTTTTGTCTTTCAGCAGGACTTTTTTATTTTCATTTTAAAGTTTTTTAAATAATAAATTACAAATTATATCTTAATCTAATAAGGTGAAAAAATGTATTTTCCAACTACAAGATTGAGAAGACTTAGGAAAAATGAAAAAATAAGAACCATTGTACGTGAAACAAAGGTCTGCAAGGAAGATTTGATTTATCCAATATTCTTTAAAGAAGAGTTGAAAGGTATGGAAAAGGAACCGATAACTTCCATGCCTGGGGAATTTAGGTATTCTCTTGAAGCTGGTGTTGAATTTGCAAAGCATTTGGAAGAATTGGGTCTTAAATCAATCATTGTTTTCGGAGTCCCTTCAGCCAATGAAAAAGATGAGGTGGGAACTCCTGCATTTGTAGATGATGGGATTGTTCAAAAGGCCATTAAAGCCATCAAGGAGAACACAAATCTTGTTGTAATAAGTGACGTTTGTCTTTGCCAGTATACTTCTCATGGCCATTGCGGTTTGATAGCTGAAAATGCGGACACTGATTTTGGCCTTGAGATATGCAATGATGAAACATTGGAATACCTGGCTAAAGTTGCAGTGTCCCATGCAAAGGCAGGGGTCGATATCGTAGCCCCTTCTGACATGATGGATGGGAGAGTTGAAGCTATAAGATGCGGATTGGATGAGGCAGGATTTGAAAATGTCATGATTATGTCCTATTCTGCAAAATACGCTTCCGCATTTTATGAACCCTTCAGGGAAGCTGCTTGTTCATCACCAGGACTTGGAAATCGTAAAAGCTATCAGATGGATCCTGCAAACTCAATCGAAGCCATCAGGGAATGTGAATTGGATGTTGCAGAGGGGGCCGACTTCTTAATGGTTAAGCCAGGGCTTCCGTATCTTGACATTATTAAAATGATTAAGGAAGAGTTTCCATTGCCTTTAGCCACATATAATGTAAGTGGGGAATATTCAATGATTATGGCAGCTATTGAAAAGGGATATTTGACCGATAGGGCCATATATGAAACTTTACTTGCCTTCAAAAGGGCTGGAGCAGACCTGATAATTACAAACTTTGCACCTTATGTGCTTGAAAACGATATGTTGGATTGATCATCATGGATTCTAAAACAATAGCTAAAATAGCCCAAATCGCATCTTGTCTTGAGGTTAGCGGATTTCCCAAACCTGGAAACGTTCATAGAACAAGAGATTACGATGACATGGTCTTTGAAGACTTTTTAATAAGTGGTGTTGTTATAGGTGACACAATAAGGGAAGTTGCCGAAAATGTTGATAAGGATGATTTGGCTTCTGCACAACTTGGAAAATACATATTGGAAGCTGTAAAAGAAACCGACAATTGGATTGCAAACAATACTAATCTTGGAATTGTAATGTTGCTTGTGCCAATTTCAGCAGCAGCAGCTATTAGTGAAGACTTCTATCAAATACGTGAAAATGTGGTTGATTTAATGGCACATACAACTGTAGATGATGCAATAAATCTTTACGATGCCATTAATATTGCAGATGCTGGAGGAATGGGTGAACAGGATGAGTATGATGTAGCTGGTGAGAATGCAAAACAGGAACTTAGGGAAAACAATCAGACAATGTATGATGTTCTTGAAATCTCAGCTCCTTGGGATAGGCTAGCCAGTGAATTAACCACTACCCTTCCGGTTTGCTTTGAAATAGGGTTTAAGGAATACTCAAAACTTAAGAAAGAAACCTCCCTTAACATGAGTGGAGTTTTAACATTTTTAAAGATTCTCTCAACAACTCCAGATACATTAATATCTAGAAAATACGGCGATGAAAAGGCAGAGGAAGTATCTGAAATGGCTGCAGAACTGTTGGGCTATGTTGACGCCATCAATTTCATGGACAAGGTTAGGGAGTTTGACGATTACCTGTTTGAAAACAAGTTAAATCCGGGAACAACAGCAGACTTAACTGCAGCTTCAATCATGCTTAGTCTGTTAAGTGAAAAGTTTTAGCTAAAAAAAGCTTCAACGAATTTAAAGAGATTTTCTTTAAATTCCAATCTTATATTTTAAATTATCTTTTTTTGATTCCAGGCATCCTACTTTGGATATTCCTTTTGTTTTATTCTTTTAATATCCTAGTTGTCATTCCAATTACTTTTTAATGATGATTTTTCAATCTATTTTCTTATAAATAAAGTGAACGGTTCTATTTGGAATCATTTTCAATCATAAATGGAATCTTATCAAAACAAATCATTTTTTTCATTCTTAACATTGAAATGCTTTTTATATTATGATTATCATATATAATATAGAATAAACAAGTAGGTGTTTTAATGAGTGAGGATATTAAAAAAACCATTAATGAATTACATATTTACGAAAAAAAGCTATTGCAAGAATTGGAAAAAAACAGGGATGTAACTCCTGATGAAGTTGCTGAAATTACCGGCATGGATATTAAATCAGTAATGAGTGCGGCCGGTTCTCTTGCATCAAAAGAGATTATTGAAGTTGAAAAGGATATTGATGAAATTCTTTCATTGACCGATGACGGTAAAAGCTATGCTGAGTTTGGATTGCCTGAGAGAAGAATTCTTGACGTTTTGGTTGCTGAAGATGAAATTCCAATGGGTGAACTTGCAGCAAAATCAGGAATCGATAAAAAGGACACTGGTATTGCAATCGGTTGGCTAAACCGTAAACATTGGGCTACCGTTGACAAGGGCATTATTAAGATTACCGATGTGGGTCGCGAAAGTGCAGAGAAGTTAGGGGACGATGAAAAGCTCCTCAAATATCTTTTTGAAGCGGAGTCAACAATTAAAAATGAATTGGATGACGATTTGTTAGATGGATTTAAATTACTCAACAATAGAAAAAACCTATTGGATACCAAAAAGAACACCTCACATTCTTTTAAAGTATTGTCTAAAGGTAAAGATATTTTAGATGTAGGTTTTACTATTCAAGAACAGGCTACTCAATTAACACACCAACAACTTAAAGATGGGGAATGGAGAAATCTCCAATACAGGCCTTATGATATAAATGCTGAAGCTCCTAAAATATTTCCAGGTAAGGAACATCCTCTCAGAAGGATTATTGAGGAAATTAGGGAAATTTTCTTAAATCTTGGTTTTACAGAATCCAACAGGCCTATTCTTGATTCAGCATTTTGGAATTTCGATTCACTTTTCCAACCTCAAGACCATGCTGCTCGTGAAATGCAGGATACATTTTATGTTAAAAACCCATTGACCTGTGATTTGCCTGATGACGAGGATCTAGTAAAATTAACAGCTACAGTTCATGAAAACGGTGGAAATACCGGTTCTACAGGATGGCAATATGATTGGGATGAGGATGTTGCACGTCAAAGTGTACTCAGGACTCATACTACGGGAGTTTCCACAAAATATTTATATGAAAATGAACCTCCTTTTAAAATGTTCTCAGTAGGTCGTGTATTTAGACGTGAAACTATCACATACAAACATTTACCTGAGTTCCATCAAGTTGAAGGAATTGTTGGAGCACCTGGAATCAGCTATCAGAACTTACTTGGAACATTAAAAGAATTCTATAAAAAATTAGGATTCGAAGTAAGATTCAGGCCAGCATACTTCCCATACACTTATCTTTCCACTGAATGTGAAGTTTATTTGGAGGATAAGGGTGCTTGGATTGAGCTTGGTGGTTCTGGAATGTTCAGACCTGAAGTTCTTGAACCGTTAGGAATTGACGTTCCTGTACTTGCGTTTGGACTTGGTATTGAAAGGTTGGCCATGATACGTTACGATATCTCAGATATTCGTATGCTTTACAAAAGCGATATCAAATGGCTACGTGAATTGCCAATTACAAATGGAATTGACTTATAAAAAATAATTAATTGTAGGAGATGAAAAAGATGTCAATTAAACTTACATCATGGAATGTAAATGGAATAAGGGCAGTTAATAAAAAGCCAGAATTTTGGAACTGGTTCAACAATAGTAAAGCGGATATAATCAATTTGCAAGAAATCAGAGCGAATATTGATGATATTCCTGCTGACCTATACAATATTGATGGTTACAACTCATACTTTACCACAGCAGAGAAAAAGGGTTACAGTGGGGTTGCAACATACTCCAAGGTAAAACCAGTCAATGTCTTCCATGGATTGGGGGACATAGAATTGGATATGGAAGGTCGTCTTTTAAGATCAGATTTTGAGGATTTTACCTTGCTCAACATATACTTCCCAAACAGTGGAACAAGAGGGGCAAAGTTAGATAAGAAAATCAAGTTCTGTAACACCCTTACAAACTATATTATTGATCTTAAGGATGCAGGTCGCAGCATTGTAATATCTGGGGATGTTAACATTGCTCATGAGCCTATTGACTTGAAAAATCCGGAAAAAAACCATGAAAACTCAGGATTTTTGCCTGCAGAAAGAGATTGGCTATCTGAATTTTTAGATTTGGGTTTTATTGATACATTTAGGGAATTGCATCCTACAGAAGAGAAATATTCCTGGTGGAGCTATAGGTATCATGCAAGGTCCAAAGGAATCGGCTGGAGACTGGACTATTTCTTCGTAAGTGAAGATTTGAAGGATAAGGTACTTTCAGCAACCATTGAAGACAACGTAATGGGTTCAGATCACTGTCCAGTTACTTTGGAATTGGATTTCTAAATTAAAATAAGTCACTAAGTTTTTTAAAACTTAGTGTTGATTCATTTTTTATAAAATTGTGTTAATATCTCCAATATTATCGACAATTTTAATATCTAAATTTTCTTTTTTTATTCTTAATCTTTCAGAATTAGTTATATTTGAATTTACAAGTATTGCACTTAATCCAGCTTCAACTGCTCCTAAAGCGTCTTCTAAAAATTTATTCCCAATCATGACACTTTTTTCAGGGTCGGCCTTCATTCTTCTCAACGCTTCCTCATAAATTTCTTTGCTTGGCTTTGCATATCCTACCTCTTCTGAAGTTATAACCTCGTCGAAAAACTGGTATACGTTCAATCTTACGAGCTTTTCCCACTGTTTTATTGTAATTCCATTGGAAATTACTCCTAATTTGTATCCCTGACTTTTCAAATAGATTAATGTGTCGATTGTTTTTGGAAATGGTCTTAAAAGAGAAAATTTAACATTGTGGTAGGTTACCATACCAAGTGCAACAAGCATTGGGTCCTCCTTTCCTAAAAGCGCCTTTGTCAAAACATTAAAATGTTTGTCATAATTTGATCCTTTTTCTTTAATGACGGTTTTTAATGTGGAGTAGGCTATATCCTTTTTGAGGGGAAGCCCGTTGTCAACCATTGTCTCAATAGCTGTTCTTCTAGCAGTTTCTGCAAATTTGGAGGTGTCTAGTAATGTATCGTCAACATCAAAAAATACAACACTTTCATTTGCCTTATCAGTTTTTCTCATGTACTTAAAAATTTATTTTTGAAAATATTTAAAAATTTTGATTGAAGGGTTCCGATTGAAAATTATTTTATATGTTGAAGTCAATAGTATTAGTAGGTGCTTTTCTTGCAAGACGATGTTAAACAACTAGAACTGGAACAAGAGATTAAGAATCAGGCTCAATCATTTATTGATTATATTAATGATACTCTTCCTGAAAGTATGGAACTGGAATATGAAGGTTTCTACAGGCGTGGATTCTTTGTAAGTAAAAAAAGATATGCTGTTATTGAAGAGGGAGAGATAATTGCTAAAGGTCTTGAACTTGTAAGAAGGGATTGGGCTCCAATTGTTAAAAAAACTCAGGAAAATGTCCTTATGGCCATTCTTAAAGAGGGTAACACTCAAAAGGCAATTGATGAAGTTAAAAAAGTTCTGAAAAAATTGAAGAGCGGAAATGTTGATATGAAAGAGCTAATCATCCACACTCAAATTACAAAGAAATTGGATGACTATAAGCAGGTAGGACCTCATGTGGTGGCCGCTCGTCAAATTGAAGCTCATGGAATTAAGGTTAGCAAGGGCACCATCGTTCAGTATATTATTGTTAAGGGAAAGGGTCCGATCAGTCAAAAAGCCGTTCCATATGAATATAGCGATGGTTTGGAGTATGATAGGGACTATTATATTAATAATCAACTAATCCCTGCTGTTGCTAGGATTATGGGGCCTTTAGGCTATTCAAAAAAAGATCTTGAAGATTTGGCTAGGGGAGAATTCCAACAAAGTTTGGATGCATTCTTCTAATAAAACTTTATATATTAGAAAGAAGTAATATTTTATTATCATTATTCTTTAAGATGCTTTATTGCTCTCGAATATTTAAATTATCATTTTTTCTTGTCAGATAATTTAGATGAAAGTGTCTTATTGATTGCGATTACTTATTTATTTAATAAAATTATTATATTTATTTGGTGAAATAATGGCAATTTCTCAAGGAAAATCAACAAGAAGTCCATCTGGTGCTAGAAACAAAGCAAACCGTGGAAAAAGAAAAGCACAATTAGGTAGAGAACCTGCAGAAACTAGAGTAGATGAAAAAAAATTAAGAAAAATCAGAACTCGTGGTGGAAACGAAAAACTCAGATTAGCTACCGGTAACAAAATCAACGTAACTAATCCTGACACTAACAAAACCCAAGTTTTAGATATTATTGGTGTAGTTGAAAACACTGCAAACCCAAACTACGTAAGAAGGAATATCATTACTAAAGGGGCTATTGTAGAAACTCCTGAAGGTAATGCTAAAGTAACATCAAGACCTGGTCAAGATGGTGTTATTAACGGTGTTTTAATTAAAGAATAATTTCTTTAATTCTCTTTTTTATTTTATTTCAAAACTTTTTTTACAAATAACTATTATTAAATAGTTTATTCAACAAATATTATTTTATTATAATTTTAAATTTTTTTAGGAGATACAATGTCAGATGATAAAATTAGTATGAATCACGGTGCTGGTGGAGAAGTAATGGCTAATTTAATCTCTAAGACAGTTCTCGACAATATCACTAAAAAAAGTGTAAATGGTGGAGTAAGCTTAGATGATTTAGATGATGGTGCATCCATCCCATTAGGTGATTATGAGATTGTTATAACTACTGATGGCCATACAATTGATCCTTTATTTTTCCCTGGTGGAGATATAGGAAGAATTTCAGCTTCAGGAACTATAAACGATGTGGCTGTTATGGGAGCAAAGCCATTAGCTATTACTAATGCTATTATTATGCAAGAGGGGTTCCCGATTGAAGATTTGGATAAGATTATGAAATCTCTCGATGAGGCATGTAGTGAGGTAGATGTTGCTGTTGTTGCCGGTGATACCAAGGTAGTTAATCAAGGCAGTCTTGACGGTATTGTTATGGTTACTACAGGTATTGGGGTAGCCAAAAAAGACGAAATCATTAGGGACTCTACTTTGGAAGTTGGGGATAAGATCATTGTTACCGGTACTCTTGGAGATCATGGAATCAGTTTGATGTCCTTTAGGGAAGGTTTCGGTTTTGAAACTGATTTGCAATCTGATGTTGCCCCTATGTGGAACGTTATTAAAAAGGCATTGGATGTTGGTGGTGTCACTGCAATGAAGGATCCTACTCGTGGTGGATTTGCAAACGCTATTAATGAAATGGCATCTAAATCTGGTGTTGGAATACGTCTTGAGCAGGAAGCCATTCCTATCCGTGAGGAAGTAAGAGCGGCATCTGAAATGTTGGGTATTGATCCTTTTGAAGTAGCTAATGAAGGTAAGGTTGTAATGGGTGTTAAGGCCGATAAGGCTGAAGAGGTTCTTGCGGCCATCAAAAGCGAAAAATATGGTGAAAATGCAGCTATCGTTGGTGAAGTTATTGAGGGAGATTATGTTCTTGTTGAAACACCTATTGGCGGGGAAAGAATATTGGAGGCTCCTATTGCAGATCCGGTTCCAAGAGTTTGTTAGTTAGGTGATTTGATGTCAGTATTTTCAAAAAGAGTTGTAGCATACATAGCTGATTTTTTTGTCGTATCTGCTATTATGTGGATTTTTTCTTATGTTTTATCTTTATTCATGGATCCATTTGAACTGTTTGAGGTTTACAGTTATTTCCCATTTGTGGTTCCTATCATAATCATGGTTTACTTCACATTGCTTGAAAAGATTAAGGGAGCTACTGTTGGTAAGGCTTTAATGTATTTGGAGGTTCGTGACATTAGGGATTATAGAATTACCTGGGGTCAGGCTTTTGCGCGTAACCTAACTAAAATCTATTGGATTCCAATAATCTTTGATTGGGCTATTGGAAAAATCCTAAAAAAGGATGATAGGATTTTAGATTCAATTACAAGAACCACAGTTATTGAAATACCTAAATATTATTAATTTTTTTTAAAAAGGGTGTTGCAGTTAGAAGTGTTCACAGTAACTTTGATATCTGCAACTTCTACATTTATTTTTATTTTTGGTTGGGATAAACGGTTTTGTCCCGTTAAACAGGCCCTCCATTCTGTCTAGGACGAATTTTATTGATTTTTCAACATCTTCATTAAATTCCTCGCTCCAAAAGATATTGTCTGTTCCTCTCTGTCTTAATGCTCCTCTTATTTTTCTTGTGTCATCACCAATCAGTTCTTTAAAAGCCAAGCAATATGCCCTGACCTGGTTTATTGTTGAATTGTATGGTGTGGTTCCAGGCTTGTCATCTATTATGATGAATTCGGTGGGAGTCATTTGTATTTCATCAATGAATCCTCTGATTCCGTTTTCAGGAGATATTACAAATACTTCCCTTGATATTGTTGCTGTTTCTTTTGACATTTCCATGACATCTTCAAAACTTGCAACTTCTGCTGTTTCTTTAAACTTATTTTCCAATTCATTGTGGACTGCAGTTCCCTGTTTCATTGCAGCTGTTGCTCCAACTTTAATGTCCTTGAAATATTGGAGGTATATCTGATATTCACAGTATCCCTGTTGATTCAACCAGCTTATTGGAAAGTTGTTTTTTCCTTCTATTATCTGAACGCCCTTTATGTTGGGATGTTTTTCAATATCATAATCCTCAGCATTTGATTGTATTAGTTTGTTTTCCATAATTAAATTTTGTATTATAAGTATAAGTGCATTTTTGAAAACATTTATATAGTAGACATTATTACTATTAGATAACACAATTTCTAAGTGTTAATAGATTATGCAATTATTTTTAAATGGGGATGAAAATATGAATTTCAGAAAAAACAACGAAGAAGAGGTAGAAGGCGCTGATATCAGTTCCATGATCAATACTTTTGAAACTTTTATTAACAATCCTATCTCTAAAAAAACAATTAATGCAGCTACCGCATACTGTGAAAAATGCGGGGCAAACAGATTAGAATGCGCTCTTGATTATTACTTAGGTAAAAGGGATGACATTTGTATGAAATGTCACCTTGTTGTACCTGCATTGAAATTAATCATTAAAGGAGGTCTTAAAAGTTTTAATACCTCTGAAGAGGCATTCAAATCAACCATGCAGGATCCATACTGGAGTAAAGGTCTTGTAAGTGTAATTAAGGGTATGGGTAGCTTCGGTGTTAAAAAACCTTTCGTTCCAGGTGCACCTTTCCAAATTGTATGGAACATTACAAAAGCATGCAATTTCAGATGTATTCACTGCTATGAAAATGCAGGTAAGAAAGATGCAGATGAATTCACAGCAGAAGAGATTCATGCAGGAATTGATAAGTTGGCTGATTTTGGAGTTACTTCAATTGCATTTTCAGGTGGAGAACCATCAATCCATCCAAATATCTTAGATTTCATTAGACATGCAACCGACAGGGGAATGTATGTTTCTATGGCTACCAATGGTTTTAAAACTGGTAATATGAAACGTGCAAAAGAATTTGCTGATGCTGGACTTCAATTCGTTCAAATAAGTCTTGATGGAAGAGACCCAAAAACTCACGATGAATTTAGACGTGTTCCTAACTCCTGGCAAAGAGCTGTAGACTCTATTAAAAACTTCCACGAATTAGGAGTATTTACAGAGGTTTCAACTACCGTTACACAAAACAACATTGGTGAAATCGATGACATGATTGATTTCATGCGCGAATTAGGAGTTGACTGGTACATGCTTTACAACTTCATTCCAACAGGATGTGCGGAGGAAGTTACAGAAATAGATTTAACACCTGAACAAAGGTTCGATCTTCTTAAAAAAATCTATGTTGAAAACAAGAAAGGGGAAATGCAAATCCTATCAACAGCTCCTCAATTTGCAGATATTTCAACATCCATCCAAACTGAAGACGACAATATGGTACCAACACACTTCTTCAATCCGGAATATACCAATCCTGGTATGAAAGCATTAGCAGACTTTGTTGGTGGATGCGGTGCTGGTAGATTCTATATGAGCGTAGAGCCTAATGGAGACATGTATCCATGTGTATTCTTCCCACACGATGACATTCTTAAATTAGGAAACCTTAAGGACGCAGATATGGAAGATTTATGGGTTAACAACGAACTGTTACAAAACCTCAGAAACAAAGATGCACTTAAAGGACACTGTGGTGAATGTGACTCAAGATACATCTGCGGTGGTTGTAGGGCACGTGCATACACATATAATGGTGACATCCTAGAAGGAGATTCTGGTTGTCTTAAAAACAGTAATGACATTGCTCATTATTACGAAAAAGGAAGTGCAAAAATAGGTAAATAGGCCTATTTTCCTTTTATTTTTTTTAAAATTATCTTTTTATACTGTTGGAATCTAATATAATAATTGATTTTTATGAGTTTAACTACATTCAATAATTTTGATATTGATAATAATATTAAGAAAGCCATTAGGAATATGGGATTTGAAGAACCAACCCCTATTCAAGAATTGACCATTCCCGAAGCGGTTAAGGGAAAGGACATCATTGGGCAGGCTCAAACAGGGAGTGGAAAAACTTTAGCTTATGGGATTCCTATTCTGCAGAAGATTTTTATTAAGGACAAGTCTCCCCAAGCAATTATAATCTGCCCTACAAGGGAACTTTCAATTCAGGTAGCTAATGAGATTTCCAGATTAGGTTCAAATATTAAAAACCTTAAAGTTTTGCCAGTTTATGGAGGTCAACCGATTGGACGTCAAATTAGAGTTTTAAATAAGGGTGTTCATATTGTTATTGGAACTCCGGGACGTATCTTGGACCATATCGAAAGGGGAACTCTTGACCTTATAGGCATTGAAACAGTTGTTCTTGATGAGGCTGATGAAATGTTGGACATGGGTTTCAGGGAGGATATAGAACAGATATTGAGACATACTCCTAAACAAAGGCAAACATTGCTGTTTTCAGCTACTATTCCTGATGACATTAAAAGAATAGCTAAATTTTATCAAAGAGATCCAAAACATCTTAAAATAGATTCAAAACAAATGACTGTTCCTGAAATCAGTGAATTTTACTATAATCTAAAGGATAGGGATAAGCTTGATGGATTGACTCGCTTAATAGATGTTTATGACATAAATTTGGGCCTTGTATTCTGCAATACTAAAAAGAGAGTGGATTATGTTGTTCGCCATCTTAAAAGCAGAGGGTATTCTGTTGATGGTATTCATGGTGATATGAAACAAAAGATTCGTGATAAGGTCATGAACAAGTTTAGAAATGGAAATATTGAGATTCTTGTTGCTACTGATGTTGCGGCCCGTGGAATTGACGTTCCTAATGTTCAGGCGGTTTTCAATTATGATGTGCCTCAAAATCCAGAGTATTATGTTCATAGAATAGGAAGAACAGCTCGTGCAGGTAATGTTGGGTATGCATTTACATTTGTCAATGGAAAAGAGCATCACATGCTAAACAATATTCGCAATGTTACAAAATCAAGCATTAAAAAGCAGCAAATTCCTTCCTATAAGGAAATGGAAGAAATCAGAAATGGTCTTATTTTTGATGAAGTTAAAAACATCATCGAAAAGGATGATTTGAAAAACTATACAAAAGCCGTTAAAAAGTATACAAGAAAGAACTACACTACTTTGGAAGTGGCTGCAGCTCTTTTAAAGATGGTTAAGGATGATTAGCTTCCTTATTTAATACCATCAATTATATTATATTTTATTTTTTCTTCTTCAAGTTCGCGGATAAATGCCTTTGTCATATCTCCGACGGACAATACTAAAACATTCAATCCTTTTCTGCATGCATTTGCAGTTCCTGCAGCCGCTGCAAATTCGATATCGACAGGTAAGTTGAGTTGATTTGTAATTGAACGTGAAACAGTACCTACGATTGCTATTTTATCTATTTTTCCACCATGTTGTGTTCCTTTTTCGTAGATATTCATGATTAAATCCAAATCTGCCGCATCGGATCCTCCATTTTTAATGTTTGGGAGTGTAACGATTATCGCTTCACCGACTTCCATGTCAATAAGTCCGGTAAGACCGCCTAAAGCAACATCGGTTCCTTTTTCAGCATCTTTTAAAACGGTTCCAGTTGCACTTGCTGGCTGTTTTGAGGCATATAAAACCCCGCCGTCCATATAAAGACCTACTTTTTCCCCTTCTTTCAATTTTTCATTAGCTATTGCAGGCCATACGGTTTTAAAATGATTCATAGTTTCAAGTACTGAATCTGTGTACTTTCTAAGAACTATTGCATCTTTTTTAACTTTGTCTATTCCTTTCTGTGTTATCTTGTATGGTGACCTTCCATCTTTTGAAGTTATGTAGCCTTCTTCAATCAATGTCTTTATATTTTCGGAAACTGCTTGTATTGTAATTCCAAGGGTTTCTGCAAGGTCTTTTTGTTTAAGATTTGGGTTTTGTTTTGATATTTCACTTAATATTTGAAAATGTGTAAGCGCTCCTCTTTTTTTAAATGCTTTCATTTTAGATACTCCTATTTTTATCAATATTATTTTATTTTTTAATCCAGTTATATTTAGTTTTCTATTACTCCCTCAAGTCTGTTGTTGAATTCTTCTAAAAACTCATCTTTCTTATCAATAGGTATATATGCACCGCAAGCCATGGAGTGACCTCCGCCATCCCCGCCGAATTCTCTTGATACTTCCCTGATTATGTGGCCGAAGTGTATTCCATCATATGACAATAGCTTGGAGCATCTTAAGGAAACTTTCAAATGATCCTCATCAGTTTGTCCAAATCCTATAATAGGTTTTTTCCAGTTTCCATTGCCCAAAATCATTCCTGTAACTGTTCCAACTATATTTGGAGCCATATCTTTCCCGTCAAAATACTGAAGATTTTCAAGTTCGATTATGGAATCTCCAACCTTTGCTATGTTTTTTGCAAGTCTCATCCTATGCTCTTTACTGATTTGTTCTAAACAGTCAAGTGCTTCCCCTCTATCTCCTTTAAGGATTTTATGGGCTACGGGATATTTCTCATTTCTTCCACAGGCATTCATTGCAGTTGAGAATTCGCTTGCATCCCTTAAGAATGTCCCTTCCTCTTCACATAAAAATTCAAAGGCGTCCCCAATAAGTAGTTTCGGAACATGTTTTACATATTTCTGAGGCACTCTTTTTGAAATTTCCTTAAGCATGTATTTGAATAATTTTCCCTTTTCTTCTTGTGAAAGCTCACTTAGGGTACGTCTTCCATCCATGTCAATGTTCAGCTCTCTCAATACTCTTTTGGAAGTGTTTTGATTTCCAGTAATCGGTATCTTAACGTCACTAAAGTAGGATAGGGCAACAAAAAGAGGTCTTGTTTTTCTTCCGTAAATGTTTATGTCATTGGGGGTGGTGTCAATGTAGCCTTGGTCTTCGGCATCCTTTAGAATGGTGGAGTTCAAACCTTCCAATTTTCCACTTCTTCCATTTTGAATATCTCCAATTGCAGACAGCACTCCAATCCAACTTAAATCCTTATAACCCAACTCTCTTGCAAGGAAATAGCATAGTCCTCCACCGCAAACATAAAATGACCCATCTATACCATGATGCAACGGGTTTATTTCAATGTAATTGCAATCGGTTTCATAGTCAAGGTCCCTCAATGGAGGGTGATGGTCTAGGATAATTATATTTTGCCCTTCTTTAGCATTCTTATCCACTGGCTGTCCTGATCCCAAATCTGAAAATATTGTCAGGTCATGATTGATTTTCAAGTCGCTCAATTCATCCAGGTTAACCCATTCAATTTCATGTTCCTTTCCAAGCCTATCAAGAACCTGTGAAAGAATTGCACCAGAACACAAACCATCACAATCTATGTGAGTATATATTTTTATATCATCGTTCTGTTCTATTAGCTCTATAGCTTCTTTGTAAAGATTGCGCATTGATTCTGGCAACTCTGTTATATCTCCACCTAATATTTCTTCGCCAGATGTCATATTATCATTTTCTAATAGCTTTAATTTCGATACAAATCTGTTTCAACAATTCATTTTTATCCATGGTGCGTTCACTAAGAACCCTACCGGATTTATCATACCATTTTCCAGGATATGCCTTGTCTTTTTCAACATTATGGGTAATGTTAAGTCTTTTTAAAGCTCTTGAGATTTCATTTACTGTTGGATCTTTAATTGCATATTCAAGAGAAACTTTTCTGCCTTCGCAACGTGAAAGATTGTTATTTAAGTATTGGGGCCATATCATAATGTCTCTATCTTTAGCCATTTTGCTCACCGTTATAAACTTTGAATAGTAATTCTAACATGTCTCTAACCGTATAAGTGTCCGGATAAATGTAGCTGATGTCATGTTCTTCCAGAACTTTTCCGGTTATTGGTCCGATAGCTACAGTTATAACCTCTTCAGACAACAAATTTGAGATTTTTTCTTCTTCTACAACAATTTTAAAGAAATTTTCAACAGTCAATGGACTTGTAAAAGTTATAGCATCAATTTCATTATTTTTTATCTGTTCAATCAATCTTTCAACTTTGATTTTGTCCATAGGGAAAAGAGATCTGTAAGCTTCAGCTACAATTACTTCATTGTCAAGCTCCTTTAAGCCGTCTACAAGTGTCGGTCTTGCGGATAGGGTTCTTGGAACTCCAACAACCTGATTCTTGATGTTTTGTTTTTTAAATTCTTCAACTAGTCCTTCCGCTGTAAAATTATCGGGAACTAAATCCACGGTTAAACCATATTCATTAGCTACCTTTCCAGTCTTGTTTCCAATAACTGCTATTTTGCAGTCCAATGTTTTTAGGAATTCTGGATGAAATTCGTTTAGGGAAACTATTGTGGTTGGGGATGTGAAAACAATCCAATCAAGTTCATCTTGCTTTTTTACCAATTCTTTCAATGATTTTGTATTTACTGGCTGCAAATCAAGAGTTGGTGCAAGAACAGGCTCTCCGCCCAATTCCTTTACGATTTCACAAGCTTTTTTGGCCCTATCATAGGGTCTTGTAATTGCAACTACAGGTTTTGACATGTTATTATCTCCTTTGATATTAGTATGTTTTTGAATGTTTAAATAATTACTATTTTTTTCAATTCATGATAGTTGTTCATATTTTTTGTAATTGAAATATTGATGAATCATTATAAAGCATTTATTGGGATACACAACAATGAATCGTTATTTGACTTGAAAATAAGGATATTGTGATATTTTTTTAGTTGAAAAATTAGTTATATACTTTAATATATAACTCTTTATAAGCCATTATATATTTTAGAATATAAGTTTATAAATTAATATTTTTAATTTTTTATTAGGTTTATTTTTAGGAAAAACAGATTCTTCCGCAAATCCAAATTCAATGGAATTTTTCTCATCAAAAGATAAAACAGGCTATCGGAACAGGTCATTGAGATAGTAGTCATATGTCGTATCGTCCTTCATTGACTCAATGTAGTGGATGATGTTCAATCTCAGGTCTTCTAATTTTATTCTTGCTTCGATATCCTCAAAATTTATATTGAAAAAATAGCTATAAACGGTATTTCCATCAAAATCGAAAATTTCCCATTTTATGTTGTTGAGGGTAATCCTATGGCATCTCCACTGTGATAGTTGACTTTCGATAATGTCTGTAATAATTTCAACATCAAAATTTTCATCTAACATTGTTTGAGTCATAATATTTATATAGTTGCTTTTGCCATATTAATTTTAGGTGATAGAGATGCTTAATAGCGATGCAATATTAAGAGTAAAATACCCTCAATTTGATGAGGAACAGTATCAGCCTGCAGGTATTGATTTGAGAGCAGGTGAACTTTTTGAAATTGACAACAGCGGAAAATTTCCTGCTGGAGTGTTCTATGAGGGAAAACACCTTCCAAAGCATGTTCCTATAGATGCTGAGAAGATGAAACTTCCAAATTTTGATTTGGATGGCTTGTCTGAAGAGGAGATACTCTCCAAAATGGAGGATAGTGAAAACCTTAGGGAAGCTGAAGTATTCAGACTAAAACCTAATGTGCCATATCTTATAAGGACCAAGGATAGGATTAAAGCTATTCACGCTGGCCAGATCTATCTTTCAAGAAGCACATTGATGAGGTCAGGTATTGAGGTTCTGGGCGCTTTTGGAGACCCTGGCTTTGAGACCCATTTGATATTCCTAGTTAAGAATTTGACAAATGGTGATTATCTAATAGAAAAGGATGCTCGCTTCGTTCAATTGCTGGATTTGGAAGTCCGCGATTTGGATGAGAAGTATCATGGCGAATATGACAACATGTAATTTGATACATTATCATATCGTTTTAATGGATTCATTACAATCCACATTTTCTTTTTTTATTGTACGTTTTATTCATTAAATCCCCTTATAATAAGGTTTATATTAAAAAAAATCCAAAAATTAAACTAATGATTAGTGCTTTTCAAGCATTTCATTGGAGGAAAATAATGAATAAAAAGATGTGCGCATTGTCTTTTTTATTGATTTGTATTTTATTTATATCTGTAGCTTCTGCAGAGGATGCTGATTCATTTAGTAGTCTTAATAACACTATTTCTTCAGCAACTGATGATGTAGATTTAAGTACTGATTATTTAAGAGATGATGCTGATTCAATTAATGCAATAAATATTTCTAAAGATATTGTCATCAATGGAAATGGAAAAACAATTGACGGCAATGGCAAAGGACCAATATTCACTATTGACAAAGGTGCCACAGTAACCATTAACGACATAACATTTATCAACGGTAATGGTGACTGCGGTGGAGCAATAGCTAATTATGGTACCTTGTTTTTAAACAATTGTAAATTTTTAAACAATACTGCAACTTCCAAGGGAGGTGCAGTTTATAACAATGGCATTCTAACAGTTTCAAACTCAGAATTTATTAACAGCACCGCAACTTATTATGGGGGAGCAATAAGTAATGATGGGATATTGGATGTTGACAAGTCTGTTTTTAAAGGAAACAACATCACCTATCGTGTTTCAGCGGGCTTGACTGGAGATGCTTATGCCGCTGGTGCAGCAATTTTCAATTCAAATGTAACATCCATCAGAAATTCTGAAATAAGGGACAATGCTGAGGACTATATAAATGGCCATATCATGTATGGTGCTGTTTCTTCTTCAGGTAACTTGACAGTTGTCAATACAAGATTTGACAATAACTATGGTCGTTACGGTGGAGCTATTGCAGCATTTGATTATAAAAAGTCATCTGCAAAAGTGGAAATTGTAAACTGTACCTTTGAAAACAACACTTCAATCTACGGCGGTGCAGCTTACGTAAACGGTCCGACTGCAGTTATCATTGGATGTAACTTTACAGGTAACAAGGGTACTGGAAAAGGTGACGTATCTCCTAACAATAACAATGGTGGAGCATTGGCTGTTTTTGGAGGATCCAGTGCCTTAATCAGCGACTGTAGATTCATAAGCAACAGTGCTCACTATGGTGGGGCTATTTCTATAGGTGAAAACAATGGAATAACCATCAACAACTGCATATTCCAATACAACAATGCTACCAAAAGCGGTGGGGCAATTGAAATTTCATCCACTGCAACTGCAGGATATTCAAATGTCGTAAACATTAACAATTCCACTTTTGATGTCAACAATGCAGTAAGTCCTGGTGGGGCTATATACAGTGTAAAACCGTTCATATTGAATGTGGACAAATGTACTTTCATCAATTCCAGTTCAAAAAACTATGGTGGAGCTATTTATACTGTTGGTGCCACTGCTACAATTATGAATTCATTATTCTTAGACAATATGGGGTCACAAGGCAGGGATATTTATTATACTAGGCCTGCAGCTACCATAAAAAATATTACAAGCAATTCTAAGGGTGTTGCCAGTAGTTTAACAACTATAATTTATAAAAACATAAACTTCATTACAGAAATGACATTGGATGATGTTTCTGTTGAATATAATGACGAAAATATCGTGATTTTCATATCAGGTAGCGTAAAAACAGGTAATTCCAATACCTATGTTACAGTTACAATGGGTAATTTCACAGAAACAATCAAGGTTACTGGAAATAATTTTAATCCTGGTAAGTTCAGTGGTAACATTACAATACCTAAAGATGAAGTTGAATATGGACTTCACAACATTTTAGTGACCTTTCCGGAACAGGGAACTCTTACAAGCACTGGGCATTGGTATGCATGTGAAGCTAATACAACAGCTTTGATAGAATTGATAGACACCAAAATAGTTCTTGATTCAATTGAAAACTATACTGACGACGGCAGAGCTATAATCATTAAAGGAAACACTTCAAGCATTGCCAATGGAACAAACATTACAGTTACTGTTAATGGTGAGGAACGCAACGTTACAGTAACAGACGATAAGTTTTCACTTGATTTAGGTGTTTTGAATACTGGAATCTACAAAGTAACTGCAAAATACGATGGGAATTTAAGATATTCCGATGCAGAGGATTCAATCAGCTTTACTAATTTCATAAAGACTTCAGTAACATTAAATCCTATTGCTAATGTTTCATATGGGAATTCTGTAGTCATTTCAGGATCAACTACCAACATCTCAAATGGATCTTCAATCTCCATTAAGGTTGGAGACAAGGTTTATGAAGCAATCGTCGATAAAAACGGCAATTTCAATTATGCAATAGATGACATTGAAGCAGGGGATTATTCTGTTGAAGCAAAATTCGAAGGCAATGAGACCCACGCTCCTTCCTCTGCAGATTCACAGTTCTCCGTAACCAAGGCTAATAGTACTGTTTCCGTTTCTGTTGATAATATTACTTTTGGTGATAGGGTTTCTGGTGTTGTTTCTCTTGGAAATGGCTTGGATGGTAATGTAACTGTAACTATCAATGATAAAGATTATGAAATCTCCGTTGCTGATGGTAATGGTGTTATTGATGAGGTTATTTCTTTGGATGCTGGTAATTATGATGTTGTTGTGTCCTTTGCTGGAAATGACAATTACAATCCGTCTTCCAATACAACTTCATTTGCTGTAGCTAAGGCTAATAGTACTGTTTCCGTTTCTGTTGGCAACATCATTTTAGGCAACGCAGCTATTGTAAATGTGACCTTGAATTCAATTGACGGCACTCCTTTAAGCGGAAAGGTTTTCGTTTCTGTAAATGGGGATGCTTATGAAGTGGATGTAACTGATGGAAAAGGAACCCTTCCAATTGAGGGCTTGGAAATTGGCAACTATGCAGTTGATGCAACATTTGAGGGTAATGAAAACTATTTAGGTTCTCAAAATTCTACAGAATTTGAAGTTATTGAGCCTTCATGCTATCTAGAATCACAAGATGTTGTGAAATATTACAAAAACGGCACACAATACAATGTAAAGGTTTTGTATGAAAATGGAAATCCTGCATCTGGCAAGGTTGTAGATGTTTACCTTAACGGTAAATCATTCAAGGACCTTAAATACAGCATTGTTTCAGGTGAAGATGGTGTCGCTACTTTGGCCATTAATCTGGCTCCTGGAGATTACAGCATCACTGCAGTAATGGCTGATCAGGAAGTCAAAAACAGCATCACAGTATTGCCAATGACCTATGAATTGTTTGCTGAAGACATTGACATGACTTTCAAGGACGGAACCAGCTACAATGTGACTGTTCTTGATGCAGACGGCAATCCTACAGCTGGAAAGACTGTAGCTTTAACCATTTCCAGTCCTAAATGGACCAAATCTGCAACATACAACATAGTCACCGATGAAGACGGTGTTGCAAGCTTGCCTATTAACTTGGCTATAGGCAGCTATGGATTTATGGCTTCATTTGACGGCGAATCCGTAAAAACTCAGGTCAACGTTTTAAAAGCAGCATACAAGCTTGAAAGTGCAGATGTTGTAAAATACTATAAGAACGGAACTCAATATCATGTGACAGTCAAGGACTTGAACGGCAACGCTGTAGCGGGCAAGACAGTAGCAATAACTCTTGGCGCTTCCAGCTGGAAAAATCCTGCAAAATACAATATTGTCACTGACGACAATGGTGTTGCAACATTGGACATCAATTTGGTAGCAGGAACATATACAATATCTGCGGATGTTGATGGAAACGTGGCTCAAAACTATATTGAAGTTTTACCTGTTATAACTTCTGAAAGCGTTTCAAAACCTGCAAACCAACCGGGTTCAGTATCCGCAAAACTTGTTAATGAACAGGGAAAACCTGCAGCTGGTCAGGTGGTATCATTTACCATTAAATTCCCAACAAAAACCGTAACTTACTATAAGATAACCGATACTGACGGTTTGGCCAGTTTGCCTATCAACTTATGTCCAGGTACTTATGCAGTAACAATAACAACTCCAAATGGTGCTCAAACACAAACAACTGTTAAAGTAACAGCTTAAAATCCATTCAAAAAGGTTAGGAATGTTTTTCCTAATCTTATTTCTTCTTTTTTTTTCAAATTCTCATACAATATTATAAATAAAATAATTAAGATAGTTATAAATAACTAAATTTATTTGGAGTTTAGCATGTTAGACGATAAAACTATTTTAATTACAGGAGGTACTGGTTCTTTTGGTAAAAAGTTCACCAGAAGAGTTTTGGAACAGTACAATCCTAAAAAGGTTATTATTTATTCAAGAGATGAATATAAGCAATATCTTATGCAAAGGGCTTTTGCAGAATATCAGGACAAGATGAGATATTTCATTGGTGATGTTAGGGATAAGGAAAGATTTGCAAGGGCATGTGATGATGTGGACATAATTGTCCATGCGGCTGCTTTAAAACAGGTTCCTGCAGCTGAATACAACCCTTTGGAAGCAATAAAAACCAACATTGACGGAGCTAGAAATATTGTGGATGTTGCTATTGACAAGGGTGTTGACAAGGTTGTTGCACTTTCAACAGACAAGGCAGTAAATCCCGTAAATCTCTATGGAGCCACCAAAATGGTTTCCGATAAGTTGTTCATAGCTGCGAATGCATATGTTGGGGCCAAGGACACCTCATTTTCAGTTGTTAGATATGGAAACGTCTCCGGAAGTCGCGGGTCTGTAATTCCGTTTTTCAAGACTCTCATTGATGAAGGGGTTACCAAATTACCAATCACTGACATGAGAATGACTCGTTTCTGGATTACATTGGATGAGGCTGTGGATTTGGTAATCAAGGCAATTGCTGATGCAAAAGGAGGGGAACTCTTTATCCATAAGTGCCCTTCATTTAAGGTCACTGATCTTGCGGAAGCAATGCTTCCCGGATGTGAGCTTGAAGATGTTGGAATAAGGCCTGGTGAAAAGCTTCATGAGGTGATGATTACTGAAGAGGATTCCCGTTCAGCATACGAATATGATGATTACTACATAATCTATCCTGAGCTTAACTGGTGGGACAATTGGGACATCAAGGATGGAGGCAAGAAGGTAGAGGACAGATTCTCCTACTCATCAGACAACAATCCTGAATGGCTAACCGTGGAAGAGATTAGGGAAGCTCTGGAAAATATTGATATAGTTTATTAGGTGATTTCTATTTCTAAATTTCTACCTTATGGGAAGCAGACAATGGATCAGGATGACATTGATTCCGTTGTAGAGGTTCTCCATGCAGATTTTATCACACAGGGACCTAAGATTAATGAGTTTGAAGAGGGAATAGCTAAATATTGCGGTGCCAAATATGCTGTAGCTTTCAATTCAGGAACTTCTGCATTGCATGGTGCCTATTTTGCTTTAGGCTTAAATCCTGGGGATGAAATGATAACTTCCCCAAACACTTTTGTTGCAACATCAAATGCTGCATTGTATCTAGGTGCAAAACCCGTATTTGGTGATGTGCAGGCTGAAACAGGTAATCTGGATCCTTTGAAGGTTGCAGATAAGATTACTGACAAGACCAAATTCATAGCTCCTGTTCACTATAGTGGAAATCCATGTGACATGAAGGCTTTTGCCGAGATTGCTGAAGAAAATGACATTAAGCTAATTGAGGATGCTGCACATGCTCTTGGGGCAAAGTACGATGGGAAACCTATAGGTTCATTGGAGTATTCTGAAATGGCAATGTTTTCATTCCACCCAGTCAAGCATATTACAACTGGTGAGGGAGGAATAATTGTCACAAACGATGAGGAATACTACAACAGGCTTCAGCTATTCAGATCCCATGGTATTACTAAGGAGAATCTGGTCAACGAGTCTGATGGTGACTGGTATTATGAAATGCAGCATTTGGGATACAACTATCGTATAACCGACATTCAATGCGCTTTAGGAATCTCCCAGCTCAAGAAACTGGATTCCTTTGTCAATTCAAGAAGGGAAATAGCTAAAAAGTATGATGGGATGTTCGAGGACAACCCATACTTTGATGTGATTGAAGAGACTCCAAATGCAGAGTCAGCCTATCATTTATATCCAATTCTTCTCAAGGACAAGTATCTCAAAAATAAAAGGGAGATATTTTCCAGATTAAGGGAAGAGGGAATTGGTGTTCAGATTCATTACATTCCTGTTTACAGGCAACCATACTATCGGGAATTGGGGTATCCTCAAGACAGCTGTCCTGTTGACGAGGAATTCTATCTTCGCGAGCTAAGCATTCCTATGTATCCTACCCTGACAGACGATGACCTTGAATTCGTTCAAGAGAAGCTTTATAAAGTAATTTCCGAGTTTGATTAGATGAAGATTGGTGCAATAATACAGGCAAGAAGTTCATCATCAAGACTTCCGAAAAAGGTTCTAAAGCCTTTGCCTTACGATAGCGACATCTGCGTATTGCAGCAGGTAATCAGGCGTGTCAAAAGGTCTGAAATGATTGATGAGGTAATCGTTGCTACTACCACTGAGGATGAGGACTCAGAGATAGTTGAAGTGGCCAGAATGGAAAAGGTGCCTTATTATAGGGGGAGCCTTCCCAATGTACTTGAGAGGTTTTACGGTGCTGCAGTGGAAAATGACTTGGATGTCATTGTAAGGATAACCAGCGATTGTCCCTGTGCTGACTATACGGTAATTGATGATATTGTCAAAAGCCATTTGGATTTGGGAGCTGACTATACTTCTAATGCTCTTATTGAATCGTTTCCAAGAGGAATCGATGCGGAAGTTATAAACTTCGATGTTTTGAAGAGGGCATATGAGGAAGCGTCTGAAAAATTTGAAAAAGAACATGTTACTCCATTTATTTACAAGACCCATCCGGATGACTTCAAAATCAACAGAATCCAATCTGATGAGGACAATTCAGACATAAGGATAACCCTTGACACTCCACAGGACTACGCCTTGCTTTGCACAATCTATGACAATCTATATTGCCCGGATAATTATTTCCTTTTGGAGGACGTCTTGAACCTATTTGATGAGAAGCCTTATCTTAGGGACATCAACAGCGAAATAGCTCAGAAAAAGGTCTGCAACAGTCTGAATGAAGAACTGGAAGAGGTCATAAGTCTTTGCGACAGGCAGGACTTGGACAGGGCCAAAGAATTTCTTGAAAAACATATTGATTAGAATGAATGTTGTAATATTAACTGAAGGCGGCAAGAACAGGGGATTTGGACACATTGCAAGATGCAGTTCAATCCACAGTTCCCTTAAGGAATTTGGGATATCTCCAATGTTTATTGTCAATGGTGACGAGTCAGTGGATGGCTTCATCACAGACTTCGATTTTTTAAATTTTGACTGGATAGCCAATCAGGACAGGCTATTTGACATGTTGGATGAAGATGATATAGTCATAATCGATTCATATCTGGCAGACAAGGTATTTTATGATAGGATAGCCGACGAAGTTTCATTAGGTGTCTATTTGGATGACAACAACCGTCTGGAGTATCCGGAAGGCATTCTTCTAAACGGAACAATCCTTGCTTCCAGAATTGGATATTCCGATATTGAGGGAAGGGAAGACCTTCTTGGAAGCGAATTCATACTCTTGAGAAAGCCATTTGAGGAATTTGAAAATTCTGAAATCAACAGGGAAGTTGAAACAGTTCTTATAACTATGGGGGGAGACGATTTCAGAAATCTGACTCCCGAAATATTGGAATTGCTTGATTCGGACTTGAAAAAGAAGGTCATTGTTGGAAACAGCTTTAAAAATGTTGAAAAAATTAGGGAAGCTGCCGACTCAAACACTGAAATTCTGTTTAATCTCGATGCGTCAGAAATGCTTGACGTAATGCTATCTTGCGATCTGGCCATTTCATCAAGCGGTCAGACATTGTATGAGCTTGCAAGGGTTGGTGTTCCAACAATAGCTATTGGAATAGTCGATAACCAGATAAACAACATTGAAAACTGGCAGGAGCAGGGTTTCATAGAGTTTGTAGGCTTCTGGGATGACGATGATTTGCTTGAAAATATTAAAGGCAAATTGAATATATTGAATGATTATGGCATGAGGCAATCCAAAAGGGAAAAAGGAAATTCTGCCGTTGATGGTAAGGGTGCTAGGAGATTGGTTAAAAGAATCCTGTCAGCTTACTACAAAAAGAATTTACAGCTAAGGAAAGCAGATGTTGGTGACTGCTATAGGATATTCGAAATAGCAAATGACGACGAGGTTAGAAATGCTTCATTCAACTCAGAAAAGATTCCTCTTGAAAACCATAGGAAATGGTTCGAAAACATAATTGATGATGAAGACACTATTTTTCTCGTGGCAGAATATGGGGATGATCTGATAGGTCAGGTTCGCTTTGATTTGGAAGATGATGGTGCAATAGTCAGCATAAGTCTGAATAAGAAATACAGGGGACTTAACATCTCTCCGTTTTTGCTTTTGGAGGCCTCTAGATTTGCTGGATTGGATAATATGGTTGCTTATATAAAAAAGGAAAACATGGCTTCAATTTCGTTGTTTGAACGTTGCGGATTTGAATTTGAAGGAACTGAAAATGTAAAGGGTTTTGATGCATTGAAATATGTTAGGAGTTTATAGTATGAGTTTTCAAATTGATGGAAGAGGAATTGGTGAAGGTAATCCTGTTTTTATAATTGCCGAGCTTTCTGCAAATCATCTGAATGATTTCAACATTGCTGCAGATACAATCAGGGCAATGGCTGATGCTGGAGCGGATGCTGTCAAGTTCCAGACCTATACTCCAGATACAATAACAATCGATTGCGACAATGAGTATTTCCAGATTAGGCAGGGAACCATCTGGGACGGCCAGGTATTGTACAACCTATACGAGGATGCATTCATGCCTTGGGAATGGCAAGAGGAACTTAAAAACATAGCAGAAAATTTAGGCTTGATTGTATTTTCTTCACCCTTCGATAAGACTTCAGTTGACTTTATGGAAGACATGGGTATGGGAGCCTATAAAATTGCATCTTTTGAAATAACTGACATTCCACTAATAGAATATGTTGCAAGCAAGGGGAAGCCGATAATAATCTCCACAGGAATAGCCTCAAGGGAAGACATTGAGCTTGCCATAAAAACATGTCGCGATGCAGGAAACGACCAGATAGCTATCCTTAAGTGCACCTCATCATATCCTGCCCCTTTTGAAGATATGAACCTCAATACGATTCCTGCAATAATGGATGAATTTGGTGTTGAGGTTGGATTGTCTGACCACACATTGGGCAGCGAAGTGGCAATAGCCTCAGTTGCATTAGGGGCTGAAATTATAGAAAAGCACTTTATTTTGGATAGGAATATGGGAGGTCCTGATGCCGAATTCTCAATGGAGCCTGAAGAATTCAAGGAAATGGTAGATTCAATTAGAAACATCGAAAAGGCATTGGGAAAAGTTAGCTTCGAACTGACTGAAAAGGCAAAGATAAATCGTGAATTTTCAAGATCTCTTTTTGCAGTTGAAGACATTAAAAAAGGAGAAACAGTAACAGAAAAGAACGTTCGTTCAATCAGGCCTGGGTTCGGCCTTCATCCAAAATACCTAAACGAAATTCTGGGAAAAGAAGTAAATGAAGATATAAAAAGAGGAACTCCTTTCAAGTTGGAGTTCATCAATTGATTTTTTAATTTTATTTTTAATTTGTATTGGTTTGCTCTTCGGTTAATTCAAGAGCCTTTTTCAACATTTCCTTGTCAATTCCTAGTTTTTCCAGTTTTGTTGCTAATTTTCTTATTGCTTGTTCTATTCCTTCTTCTCTTCCTTCTTCTAAGCCTTCTTCTAGTCCTTCCTGTTTCCATTCGTCAAATATTGGGTTTCCCATTTTAGCCAACTCCTTTATTTCTTTGCATTTTTCATTGTCCTTTACCAACCTTTCGCAGAGCCTCATCAGAAGATATTTCATTTGGCCTTTTTCAATTTCTTCCTGTTTGCTATCTGTTTTTATCTTATTGGTAGTAATCATTCCTTGTTTTATTAATCCTGCACATTCTTTAACATCTCTAGTGGAATAAGGAATCAATATCAGGTCTTGCTTGTCCTTATTTGTAAGATGTCCGTTGTTTTTTATTTTGTTGTTTATGCTATTTAACAATTCTTTTCCATCAAGATTCAAGGAGCTTTTCTGGAAAACCCTGTGATAAATGTTTGAACGAAGCTTATTGCACTTCTCTTCATTTTTAACAGGGTGGATCGTAAGTACATATGTGAATACGTCTTCATCATATTTGACTGTCGTAAGGCTTGCATACACACGCAAAACTTCCTGCTTTGCTTTGTTTGGATATGAGCTTTGAAACTCAAGATTTATGATTATCCCTTCCTCTGTCAGAATAAGGCAATCCATGCTGTAGCGTGAATCTATTTTCAGCACGTTTTCAGTAGCTAGAAACTCCTTGAATGTGTATGGAATTCCAAACCTGTCCAGAAGACCTTGAGGGTCAAGATCTATCATGAACTTGAAGGCACTATCGTGAATCTTCAAACCATTTAACTTACCATTCATTAAACATCACCATAATCATTTATTTTTAGATTAATGAAATATAAATCTTTTTTTTGTTAAATAAAGCAATTTTACAGTTTAAAATCAATTTTATCAACCATATAAATATTTTTAATCTAAAGCAATTTCAAAAGAAGTTTAAAAAAAAGTAGATTTTCGGACAGGATAAGCATGATTTTTTGACCGATCATCTTCCAATTATCTGTTTTATGATGTGCCTGTCGCTATCATCAAATGTTCTTGTAACAATAAGGAACACAAGATAGACTGCAATGCTCACAGGTATGGCTATCCACATGTTAAGGTTCAGGAAGTATAGAACGACTCCTAATGCAAGTGAGGATATGATGATCTTGCACACATCGAAAACAAGATGTCTTGAAACCTTTATTCCTACCTTTCCCAGAACAAACAGCGCCAGAACAAGAATTACGATTTCACTAAGAACGGTTGCGGTAGCTGCACCCATATAGGAGTATCTTGGAATCAAAACAAGGTTCAATGCCACATTTGTTATTGCAGCTCCCAAATAGATTTTAGTTACGGAATATTCCCTGTGTGAAGCGTTCAATGCTGTTGATGCCGCACCATTTATGAAGAGGAAGCAAACTGTCCAGATAAGGATTTCCAAAACTGCAGCAGCCTGGTCATACTGGTGTCCATAGATGAATTGGATAATGTCGGTAGAATAGAATAGGCATGCAATGCATATTGGTATGGTAACCATTGAAAGGTACTTTGTTGACTTCTCAAAGCTTGCTAAAAGAAGCTTCTTCTCGCTCTTGAACTGCTTGCTCATAACGGGGAAAATCACGGCTGTGTATATTCCGTAGAACAGTGTCAAAACGCTTATCAGCTTGTAGGTTGCATTGTAGATACCTGTTGCAAAGTCTCCCACCATCTGAGTAAGCATTACTATGTCGATTGAATAGTATACAGTGTAGAAAATACTGTAAAGTGCAAATGGAACACCCCAGATAAGCAGCTGTTTCCAAAACTTGAAGTCGAACTGGATTTTTGGCTTTACGATATGCCTTATCAGTGCATTCAATGTGTAGAGGAGGGTTATTGCATTTGCAGCGACGTAAGCCCATGTGATTCCACTCAAGCCCAGATTGAAGTAGATGGCTCCCATGATGAATCCGAATGAAAGCAGTGAAAGGATGATGCTTGCAATTGCCTGATACTTTCCCTTCTCATGTGCCTGGAAGGTTCCGTAGAACAGGTTGCAGAAGCTCTTTATTACGGATTCCAAAACGTATAGCATTGTAATGTAGATTACCAGTGTGGAGGAATGCCATATTACAAGCAAAATAAAAATAACTCCAAAGTATGAAATGTTCAAAAACATCTTCAGGGGAATGGCGTTTCCCAGATAGTCCTTGGCCAGGTTGTAGTCTGTTGCAATGCTTCTTACGATATGGGTTCCTATCCCATAGTCTCCAAGGACAGCAAACATTCCTGATAGGGAAACTGCAAAACCGAAAATACCATAATCGCTTACCCCAAGATATCTTGCTATCATTATGGTCCAGATAAATGAAAGGATGCTTGTTATTATCTGTGATGCCATAAGCCAGCTCATGTTCATGAAAATGGTTTTAACTCGATTCATACTTCTCCTAATTAGATATGTTATTGATTCTATTAAAATATTGTTGTAAAGTAAATTTAAATAATTCTAATGAGAAATATTTTAGTATAGGAGAGTGTTTATTATTTCTAAGAAAACAAAAAGGATATGTCTTACGGCCACTTTATACAATCTTTTCCTGTATCTTCTGATATGCGGATATGATGATGATGACATCTTCATCTTCACATACCTGTTTCCAAGGGAGATTGCTAAAAACTTCAACCATTTTCAGCTGCCTAAGGTAAATTTCATAAAAGGTCCTTTAATGGCTCCATTGGATTCAATAGGAGGAGTCTTTGAAAACATTGCAGGCTATCTGAGGTATTTCTATGGCTATATCTCCTTAAGACTGTTCTTGTTTTATAATAGGCACAGGTACAATTGTGAATATGAGATTTTCGGAAATGCGAGTACCGCATTCTCGTTTCCTTTCTACGAGCTTAAAAATGCAAGCATAATCGAGGACGGATTTTTAAACTACTCTCGTAAAGCCATGGAAACCCATAAGATCAATCCAATAATCGATAAAATTCTTCATATTTGTGGAATGTACTATCTGAGAATAGAGGAGACTTTGGGGTCACATAAAAACATCAAAAAGGTCTATCTTACAAACGAGCATGATGATGAGCTGATCAACGAGAAGATAGAGGTCATAGACATCGAGAAGCTATGGGCAGAAAAGTCAGATGAAGAGAAAAGAAAGATTCTGTCACTTTTCAACATAGACTACGATGCAATATCCAAGATAGGTGATGATAGCGTTCTCATATTGACCCAGCCTTTGAGTGAGGCCAATTTCATCACTGAAGATGAGGAAATGGACATCTACAGAAACATGATTGCCGAGTTTTCCTCAAGGAATGTATTTGTCAAGCCCCATCCAAGGGAATCAAAGGACTACAAGGCAATTTTCCCTGAAGTGGAGGTCATAAGCAACCTGTTCCCGATAGAATTTCTGAAGCTACTTGGAATCAGGCCGAAAGTGGTTGGTACAATCATTTCCACAGTTGCCTTAAGCTTTAAGGACGGTTCTGAAATATATATCTACGACGGGCCATTGTATTCCGACAAGCTGGAAAACTATAGGAAAACCCTTATCGAGCTTTTAAATGAGAAATAGGGTTTTTTTTTCATTATTTTTTTCATTGCTAATTTTAATTAGCATATAAATTTATTTTATTATCTTATTTTTTAAACTCATTTTAAATTATTGTTTTCACTCTTAAATATTTATTTAATCTTTTAAAATGGATTTTTAAGTATAAAATTATTTTATTTAATAAACAAAAGATTTATATCTTATTAATATTAAATTAAAGGCTAACGGTGGTTTTTATGGCTGAAAAATTAAATGGCTTAAAGATTCATGACAGTGCCTTCAAGTTTATGGTTGATCTTAATCCTCAAGGTCTTCTAGATAGGTTTGGGATTCCATATACCTTTAAGGAGTTCCTGCCCACAGAAAATGTATTGAAGATAGATTCACGTTATAGCATGGACTGTATCATTCTAACGGAGGAAGGAGTGATTCTAAATATCGAATTTCAAAGCACATATCCAAACAAAGCAAAGCAGGAGGTATTGCATGAATATGCAAGTCTCACTACGGCAAAATACGATGGGGAGGTATACACATATGTAATCACAATTCTCCCTGTGAAAAATGAAGATCATTGCAATAAGCTCCGTTCAAATATCTATCATAAGGTCTTCCAGAAAAGCTCACTGAATCTTGACGGAAAAGAATTGTTAAATAGCATAAACAATAAAATAAAAGACAACAGGCATCTTACAAATCAGGATAAGCAAGACCTGATACTGATTCCATATTCCACAAAAGCGGTTGAAGAATGTGCTGGATTGATAAAGCAATCAATGATAACTGCAAACAGGATAGAAACAAACAATAAACAGGAAGAAATGGAAAAAGGTCAAATTAAATATCTTTTAATTAGGCTATGTGAAAAACTGGTAAAAGACAGTAAAAAATGCAATGAAATAAGGAGGTTGGCTAAAATGGGGAATCCAATATTTGATGAATGGAAACAGGAAGGAATAGATGAAGGAAAAATAGAAGGAAAAATAGAAGGGAGAGAAGAAGGAATAAAAGAGGAAAGAGAGGGATTTTTGTCAGCTTTGAGGGAAGTTGGTATTGATAATGATACAATTAAAGAAATAATAAAATTAAGGGAAGAGCAACAAACCACTCCCTAAACCAATTAAATCTAATTAAAGCGTTTGGAGAAATTACATGTTCTCCAAATGTAAAAATAATTTTTTTTATGGATTTTGGAACCTATTTGTATTCTCCAAAATCGATTTTTGCAAAGCTGTGGTTTACCCTATCCTCAACTGGCGGCAGGGTCATGTAATCTCCGTAGATTCCTGTCAGATAAGTGTCGTAGTCCTTCGGAACGTTTACGGTCAAATCTTCGAACTTTACTTTTTTTGCAGGCTTGAAAATATCTCTTGGCACAATGTTCAATGTGGAATATGGGGTACTTAGATTTGCAACGTCTCTTGTTTCTTTTTTCATGGTGCTTTCAATTAGCTTGTCCCCTTGTCTTTTTACAAAGTCATTGTCAATGTTCAGCAGCCTGTAGATGGACCTGATTGTCCTTCCGATCTTCTGTTTGGTTTCGGAAACGTACATGTCGTTGAATGATATTTCATATGAGATAAGCAGTAGCCTGAATAGCTTGTATCTGAGGTTGAAGAGCTTTCTTGCTAGCTTGCTGTCAGGAATGTTGTCCAGAACGAATATGTCTATGCTTATTCCAAGCTCAAAGTCGGTGTTTTCGCTGTTGTAGAACCTTTCAGTATATGTTCCCTTAAGGTTCAGCTCTGAGAAGTTACGACAATAGTATTCCTTTGTATTCTTGCTTAGGAACTCGAACCTGTCGCTTTTGTAGTCTTTCATGACTTCCTGAAGCTTTTCGTAGTCTTCCCTTAGCATGATTACGTCAATGTCGTCATCCCATGGAATGAATCCTTCATGTCTGATGGCTCCAAGGGCTGTTCCACCATCTAAAAAGTAGGTTATGTGGTTTTCCTCACAGATTCTGATGAATTCCTTTAAAATCATCAGTTCCAGGTCCTTTATTTTCTGAAGTGTTTCTGGAGGGTATTCATAGAAAGTTTCCTTTTCCATTATTGTCATGTCAAGCCCTCAGGATAGTTTGTTTACGTCTCCGTAGATGCAGTCGCCGACGGTTTTTGCAATGGCCTTTGAGACCTTTGTCTTTATGTATGAATTGTTCTTGTTCATCTGTATTGACCTGATGAATGCTACAAGCTCGTATCTTATTCCTTCACCTTCAAGCTGGTAGAAGTACTTCTTGTTCTCTTCCTGGTTTTCATATCTCAATTCGAAGTAGTCTGTTTTCCACCATGGTGCAGGAACATAGATGTATCCGTTTCTTCCGGATATTATAAGTTCACCTTCGGATTTTACGCTGTTACCGACCTTTATTGATGCCACTGATGATTCGTATTCGAAATCTATTTTTGTAAATATGTCGAAATTGTCCTTTAGTATCAGTGATGATGCATGCTTGTTCTTGTATTCTGTTCCGAATATTTCAAATATTGGCAGGAGTGCTGTAGGACCCCATTTTTCAATACTGCTCCATTCCTTTTCCAGCGCTTCGGTGTTTATGTCCCTTAGGCTGGTACAGGTCGCATCTATTGAGATTATGTCTCCTATCCTTCCGCTTTTTGCAAGCAATACAAGCCTGTGGAATGCTGTTGAGTATGCGGTCTTTATTGATTCAAACAGCATCAGGCCGTTTTTTTCTGCAAGTTCAATAAGCTCGTCAAATTCATCTTCCCTTAATGCTATTGGGGCTTCACAAAGGACATGTTTTCCAAGATTCAAGGCCTTTTTTATTTGTTCATAATGTCTGATTGGTGGTGATACTATGTATACGGCATCACAATGCTCCAGAAGTACATCATAGTCTTCGGTTATTACGACATCCTCGTCCTTGAGCTTGTTGATTTCCTTTGGGTCTTCGGTACAGACGTAGTCTACGGTTATTCCGTTTACATGTTTGCTTTCGTTGTAGAACTTTGTAAGGATTCTGCTTTTACCTATAAGGCCCAGTTTTATGCTTCTGTGTTCTGAACGTATGTCTGAGCTTGAGATCCCTTCGGTCCTGTCCAGGTATACGACGTCACAGAATTCATTCAGGTAGTCAAACTCTCCTATCCAGTCTGATCCGACTGTAAATATGTCCACTTCCTTTCTTTTGATGTCGTCGATTTTCTGGCCTTCATATTCCTCAACTATGATTTCGTCTGCAAGGCCTGTTGAACGAACTGATTCTATCCTTTCAATCAATGGTTGGTGTACATTGATTTTTCCCCTTGTCTTATCAAAGTCATCAGCTGTAACCCCTACAATAAGGTAGTCTCCAAGCTCTTTTGCACGTTCCAATAGTCTTTGATGGCCATAATGGAATAAATCATATGTACCATAGGTTATAACTTTCTTCATTTTTCCAACCTAAATTAAATTTCTTTTCTGCATATCCTTCAGGGCTTCAATGAGCCTGTTGTTGTCTTCAATTGTCAAATCCCCAATGTGGCCCACTCTAAACAGGGTATCTTTAAACTCCCCACCATTTGGACAGATCCATATGCCGTATTCATCCTTCAGGATGTGGAAAATATCCTCGGCAGATGCTGTTGTTGGATGTAGGGGAGTAACGGCATTTGAAAGGGACTCTGAAGTAATTTCAAACGGCAAATCCTTAATCTGACTTCTAAAGTTGTCTGCAATTTCAGCAACCTTTTCAATTTCGCTTCCAACCCCTCCATTGTCAAAGATTTCATTTAAACGGGCGTTGATTTGGATTAAAATAGCGACAGCTGGGGTGAATGGTGTCTGGCCCCTTTCTCCGTTTTTCAATGCATTCTTCAAATCAAGATACATTGACTTGCATGTGTTTTCCTCAACCCTTTCAACAGCTTTTGGAGACAATGCAATGATGGAAACTCCTGGAGGACATGCCAATGCCTTCTGTGACCCTGTGATTACCACATCGATGTCGTTTTTGCTCATGTCAACCTCATCGGCCAGAAATGAGCTGATTGCATCGACAACCAAAAACAGATTGTTTTTCCTGCAGAATTCGCTAATAAGATCAAGATTGTAGTGCACTCCTGTGGAGGTTTCATGAATATTTACAAGAAATCCAGTAAATCCCTTGTTTTCATACTGTTTCAAAATGTCCTCTGCAATGTCCTTGTTCACTTCCAAATCAATTGATTCGTAGGGAATCTCATGCAATTTGCAGAGCTCAACGAACCTTTCGCCGAATCCGCCTCCATTAACGATGAGAATCTTGTCGTCACTTGTAAAAACATTCATTACAACAGCTTCCATAGATGCTGTTCCAGAGCCTGTAATAAATGCACACCTGGAATTTTCAGGAGCGTTCAAAAGTTTTTTCATCAATTCTTCACTTTCAAGCATAAGTTCGGAAAATTCAGGAGTTCTAAAATAGGGAACCTGTTCAGATCCGATTTCCCTTACCTTATCGTTAGACATTACAGGACCAATAGTAAAATTAAGCATTTCAATACTCTCCAAATTCAATACCATCCAGAACATGACATGTGCGTTCCTCTTCAGGAGGTATTTTCATATAATCTCCATACAACAGTTTTAAAATATAATCATAATTGTTAGGTACCTTAGCTTCAATATCTTCAAATTTCATGATTTTTGCAGGCTTCAAATCACTTCTTCTAAAATGGAATTGCTTTACTTCAGTCAAATCGCAAACGTATTCAGTATCCTGATTCTCATATTTTCTAGCAAGCCTTTCGGTTCTTTTCTTGAAATATTCGGTGTCAAGACCTATCCTGTTTAGAATGCCGTGCATTGCATTTGCAGGAATCCTTATGTGAGGAGGATAATGCTCAGGCAACCTGATTGTAGCCATTGTCAATAGCTTGTCCATCATGAAGCAATATTTCTTGAAGAGGAATCTTTTAACCTTATTGTCTGGAACATTGTCCAAAATGAAGATGTCTATGAATATTCCAAGATTAAAGGAAACCTGTTTCGCCCAGTATTCTTCAAATTTGGTATCCTTCAAGGATATTTTGGCGAAAAGCAAAAAGTAATCGTCCTGACAGCGACCCTCCAACACTTCGTATTTGTCGCTCTTTTCATTTTTGAAGATTTTCAGGAATTTTTCATAATCTTCCCTAAACATCATTATGTCAATGTCATCGTCCCACGGAATAAATCCCTCATGACGAACAGCACCAATAAGAGTTCCAAAAAACAAGTAATAGTCAATGTCATGCTTGTCGCAAACATCGATAACATCCTTTAGAATCATTAACTCTGTTTCCTTCAAATGTTTCAGTGTCTGTTGGTCAAGTTTATTATCCATTGTGAAACTCCAATTCAATGATAATTTTTAGTTTATTATATTTTTAGTCTTTTAAATATAAAATATTTATTAATGAAAAGGCTATTTTTGCGATAGTAACGGGAGTTTCTAACGGATTTTTTTAAAGAAAACTGTTCTAATTGCCCAAAGTTGACCTGTAGATATTTCTTATTAACCTTGATTTGGCAAAGGCTCTCAATGTCTTAAGGTACAATATCAGAAGATTGCACATCCTGTGTGTTAACAGGAAATTGGCAATTTTAAAGATTGGAGCATAATCATATTCAAAGTCGATTTTCCTTTCAAAGTCATACAGCTGTTTTAAAAGCTTTTTAATTTCCTTTTTGTCTTTAAAATCTTGGGACATGTATATGTACTTTAATGTTAATCTAATGTTTGCATTAAACAGGACATTATAATCTGGTTTATAATTGTTGGAGTTAAATTCATCGACAATTTCAGACAGTACAGTCAAACTTTCTTCTATTTTCTTAAATGAAAGGGTTCTGGACAGTGAAGTTCCCTGAATATGTCTGACATAACCAATATAGGATTTCAGGTAAACCACCTTATTTGCATGCATGTAATTGAGATATGAAAAATATATGTCCTCAGCTAATTTGTCTTCAGGGAATCTGATTTTGTTTTTTTCAATTATGGATTTTCTAAAGAGATTGTTCCAAAGCATCATGTTATTAAGATTCTTCACATGATGGTCAAAAATTACTGTGCTGTCATTTTCCACTATTTCTCCATTGTAGCTTGTCTTACAAACATATGATGATACATAATCTTCCTCAATGTAATCGCACAATACAACATCCGCATCATATTTTACAGCAGCATCGTAGAGTTTTTCACAAAAATCCGACCTATACTCATCATCATTGTCCATAAACATTACAAAGTCTGCTGATGATCTTTTTATTCCTTCATTTCTCCCTCTTCCAGGGTATCCGCTATTATCATCTGATAAAATGGGGACAATGTTTCCATACTCTTTTGCATAATCTAGAATTATTTCTCTGGATCTGTCTGTTGAAGCATCGTCATACAATATTAGCTCTATATTTTCAAAACCAATTGTTTGGTTAATTACAGATTCAATAGCTCGATTAATGGTTTTTTCACCATTAAAGATTGGTAGGATTACAGAAATTTTATAACTCATAAGTCATCTCCATGCATGTAATGTAAAGAAACATTGAAATAATAAACATAGAACACTGTTTTCTTATGTAATGTAAAGAAACATT
>NZ_JAUNXR010000001.1:0-164666 GCF_030539665.1 Methanobrevibacter sp. | reverse complement strand
AACAGAAACACCAGACAAAGCCTTACCACTACCATCAGTCACCCTAACAGAATAACTAGAACCATCCTTATAAACCATGACAAGATCGTTTGCAACCAAAATAGGCTTGCCAGCATCAGATGAACCAGCCTGCTTAACAGTAACTGTGTTTGAAACTGTGACATCATTGTAAGTCGCACTTAAAGTGTAGGTACCGACAGCCAAACCAATAGGCAAAGAAGCAACACCATTACCATCAGTCACCTTAGTATAAGACGCAGACTTAACCTTAAACACAACAGAAACACCAGACAAAGGAGAACCCTTAGCATCAGTCACCCTAACAGAATAACTAGAACCATCCTTGTGATTCATGACCAAATCGCTAGCGGTCAAAACGGGAACATTTGAAGAAGTTGCAGGATTAACAGTAACTGTGTTTGAAACTGTGACATCATTGTAAGTCGCACTTAAAGTGTAGGTACCGACAGCCAAACCAATAGGCAAAGAAGCAACACCATTACCATCAGTCACCTTAGTATAAGACGCAGACTTAACCTTAAACACAACAGAAACACCAGACAAAGGAGAACCCTTAGCATCAGTCACCCTAACAGAATAACTAGAACCATCCTTGTGATTCATGACCAAATCACTGCTTTCCAAAATTGCACTGTAATAACAGATGTTAGACAATCCTTCACCAGAATTGTAATTGTCGCTTTCAGATGTTACTGCCCTTAAGGTATCGTATTTTCCAGACAAGCCATTTGGAACAGCATAACTGAATTGGGCTACTCCATTGTTGTCGGTTGTTGCTTTTCCGATGTATTGGGAACCTCTATAGAACAATACTGCAACATTCTTAACTTTATTTCCTAAGGTATCTGCCACATTGGCCTTGATTGTGGTTGAAGAACCTTTTTTCGCTGTCACTTCAGGAACTGTAACAACAACGTTTCCTTTTTCAACAGTCAAGGCAGCAATAGTTTGAACTTTATTATAACCCTCTCTTAAGAATTCAGCAGCAATGGCGTATTTACCTACGTTTTCAGTAATTGATACGGACAAATTCACCTTTCCATTAACTGCATTTGCAGATCCCACGTAATTACCATTTACATAGAATTTTACTATGGTTTCAGAGTCATCATCAATACCAGTATCGGCCATTAAAGTGGCAGAACCTAAATATCCCACAGTAGCATTATTCAATGAAATACCCTTAAATTCATTTCCATAGTTATCATTGACTTCGTTATTTTGAGAACCTAACACTGCTCCATTTCCTGCAGAAGTTTCCCCTTTCAAATAATTATTATAAACCTCGTTTCCTGAAACACCAGTTAAGTTTACGGCATATCCCTTATCGGAAGTTATGTTATTTTTTGAAATTTTATTTCCAACAGAGTCTACTTTAAAGAACACTCCTGCATTGCCATAGCCTAAAGCATCAGGGTGTTTGCCAATCTCGATTTCCTCAGAACCGTTATTCTTAATAGAGATTATGTTGTTTGAAATGTTATTGTTACTTGAGCCGTAACCTGCTATACCAAATCCATATGATCCAACTGAACTTAAATTATTTCCGGAAATTACATTGTTCTGATTGTCAAACATTTCAACAATGTAGGAGACATTGGATTTTAGTGAAACATTGTTATTTGTGACATTTGAATTTTTGGCATACTCCAAAGTTACACCATATGCAGAATAATTGCCTACAACATCAATTCTATTATTTTTAATCAATATTTTGTCACTATTGTAACCACAGATTATACCAGTAGCAACATGATTTCCCCTTACAACAATAGTGTTATTTGTAAATTGACAGTGGTCAGATACCTCTGAGCTGCCTGAATTTGTTTCAGCACCTATTACTCCCATACCATATAAATAATTATCATTACCGTAAACCAAAACGTTGTTGCTGTCGAATACATTGTTGCTTGAGTCGAAATAAGCATCGATACCAACAAGGGAATTGGTAACCAACACACCGTTAATCTCCTTGACTGTCCTGTCCAATTTTGAAGTTACTGTAACGTTATTGGATTTGACTTGGTTGTTGGATGAAGTGATGAGTAGAATGCCATAAGTTCTGTAAATTTCCTTTATGATATTTTTGCCATCGAGACATGAATTGTCCCCATTAAGACACTTTGACGGTTCGAATGCATGAACTTCGCCAGAACCGTTGGTAAGGATTGTATTTCCTTCAATTATTGAATCTTCCAATCCCAAACCTAAAACCGTGTATGTCAAATAATCTCCAGAAGAGTATAATGCATTACCTTTAACTGTTGCATTATTCACATTGTTCAGATAGATTGCATACGCTGCATTTTTATCTGTGACTGAAATGTTATTGTTGACTATCATTAACCTGTTGACATCTTCGGCATAAATGCCCCAAGTGTTTAGATGGTTGGAATTGTTGTTTATAATATTCAAGTTTTCAATCCATACATTGTCTGAAGACACTATGAATTTGGAATTTCTAAATAGTGCATTGTCCCCAACGATTTTAACTGAAGATGAAATGATTGGGAACTTATCTGCAAATTCTCCAGTAAAGCTTAAAATGTCTCCATCCTTCACATCAATGTTTATCAGATTTCCATTGTCATCGAAGAATACATGATAGCTGTCAGGATCTATATTGTAAACCTTGCCGTCAAATTCGAATTCATTGTCAGGGACTACTTCACCGTCAGGAGTAAGAATTGTAGATGACCCTTTGATTGTATTTCCCTTAATAACATAGCTTTCCTTATTCGCATCCTTTGCATTGATTGCATACTGATTGGAAGTGGAAATGACATTATTTGAAATAGCTATGTTGGAAGGATATTTTGATTTTGATGACTTGGACAAGTAGATACCAATACCACTTTCTGAATCGATGTTGTTGTTTTCAGCTATCAAGCCTGAAAGTTTACCCACCTGTGTGATTCCTGCTCCGGAAACTGTTTTGATAGTATTGTCAATTACCTTGACATTGTCACCGTTTGCATTTACCCCAATACCTATTCCGTTGATAACTATATTGTTGTTTTGAACTGTTGAATTTTCAGCAGCATAGATTCCTGCATTTTCAATCAGACAGTTGATTAATTCGTTATTGGATACCAAAGAATTTTTACCGACGGCGATACCATAATCCCCACCTGTCAACTCACCAGTAGCGTAATTTTTACCCGTGATGTTGATAAGCTTGTTATTGATGACTTTGGTATTGTCTTCACCTGAAATACCCCTGTAGGTTCCAATTACCCTGTTTGAATCAGCAGTATTGTTTGAACCCATTAACTGAATACCGTAGCACCATGAAGTTGGAACAACGGCACATTTTACTGTATTGTTTAAAATAAGGTTGTTGTTGGATTTTCCACCTATAAATGATCCGCTACCATACTGTGAAAGGTAAATCGCATTTGCATCATCCACTTCAATATAATTCTCTTTAATTATGTTGTTATGGGCACCTCCCAAAACGACAGCACAAGTGGATTTTGTAGACCCCTCAAGAGAAATTCCTCCTGACTTAATCATGTTTCCAGAAATGACATTGTAGTTTGAACCTGGATTTAGAGCTATAGGAAAAGAACTTAATCCTGCGCAATAAATGTCATTGTTAATAATTAAACAGTTGGAAACTCCGGATAAAAGAATTCCCTGCTTATCCTCAATATTCAAGTTAATTATTTTTAGATTGGAAATGGTCGAACCGGAAGATCCAGATTTGAGAACAACTGAACCCTTATTAATGATTGCGTTATTTCCAGTGATTGTTATGTTTTTATCAATTATAAAATCCTTATTTGTAAAGTTTCCTGACAATGTTAATGTATCTCCGGTAGCCACATTACCTTTAAGAACACCATCATCATGGAAGTAATCACCATAATTACTTTCTGTTATGGTATAATCGTTGGTATTTGAAGCTAGAAGAACATTTGCATTGCCTTTGATTGTTCCATTGTCTTCAGCTGAAACTGCCCCCATGCACACCACCATGAGCAGCAGGAAGATTGGAAGCAACTTAAAATATTTCTTCATTAAATCTCTCCTCAAAATAATTATAAAATTTAATTTAGTAAAATTAAAGAATATATTATAATATATAATTAAAATTCTATATATAAATTACTAATGATATTTTATAAAATATACTTAAAATATAAAAAAGATTTAAATGCTTTAAATATTGAAAAAATTGCTTAAAATAATTTTTAATGTTTTAAAAAAAATAAAAAAAAAGTGAAAAATAAATTAAATCTTAAAAATTTTAATATCGATTTTATTAAAAAGGAGAGAACTAATCGTCCTCCCTATTTTTAATATAACCAACACCAAACAGAATAATCAAAACAATAACTGCAATGACTACAACTGCAGGAGTTGAAGATTCTCCGCTAGCCGCCTTTTTATTAACGTTTTTGTTAATTTCATAAGCTTCCTGTGTTTCTCCAGATTTACCATTGTCAGTTTGACTTTTAGATGTAGCAGAAGTACCACTTCCACCATGCCCACCAGTGGTTCCAGTAGCTGGACTGTCACCAACAGGAGATGCTGCTGCGGCCTCACCATTGTTTTCTGTAGAAGTTCCATTTACAATAACTGAGTCTTCATCATCCATACTGTTGTTAGGATCTTCGTTAGTGTCTACATTAGATTCATATTTAATATCCATTAATGTAGCATTAGCTAAAATATCAGCATATTTTTGTTTAGCTTCACTGCTAAGAGTACTTACTTGCATAACAATTTCGTTAAAGTTAATGTTCTTACAAGTGTGGTGACAACATGCAACACCAAAATCCACAGCATTTTGAATCATGTCATTAGCTAAATCTTCAAGTTTTTTCCTAGTTTCTTCATTTAAAGAATTTAAGAAGTCTGCTACCTCTTGAGGAGTTAAAGAATTTGAATTTAGAAACTCAGTAAATTTATTATTAATCTGATTTCCATTTTCATCAACCATTACCCATTTATTGTCCAATGCCATATAAATTCCCCAAGCACTTGAAGATGATGAAGCAGCCGCACTAGTAGTACTAGAAGCATGCTGATTTATATAAAGCATCGCATCTGCCAATAGATTACCTAATTCATTATTTATAGATCCTCCACTTGTAACCAAATATCCAAATAAATTTTGGACTTTGCTTGCAAAAGCATTCATACCCATATCTGATTTAGCCCATTCATCTAGGAACTTTTTATTAGTTAAAAATGATCTGATTTCAAATTCAATTTGTTCAGTATCACTTCTAGAAACATAATTATTCTTATTCCTGATATCGACAAATGCAGTATCTGGATTTGCACCCAATTGGGTAGCAGCATTCTTTAAACCTCCAAACCAATCATAATAATCGTCACTGTCAAGAACCCTCCAAGTACTGTCAAGGTTTTGAGTTATTAAGTTGGTCTTACTAAGTAAAAATTTATAATCATCTTTTTCTTGACTGATTACAATTTTACCATTGTCGTCGATTGTCCATGCATAAGAAACTTTATTGAGATATATATCTGCTAAAACTTCATTTACTGTATTTATATCCCAATTTGCAGTATTTGGAACAAAATTACTCATTCCAGTACCTTCCAATACATTACCTGGAAGACCGAATAATCTGTTTAATGTAGGATTTTCAGCATAATGTTTTTTTACGAAGTTAACAGAAGTGCTTTCTCCAGGAGCTTCATAAGCCAATCTTGTAGCTGTTACCAACCAAGTAATCCAATTTATATTACTTGTAACCATACTTGCATAAACGTCAATTCTAGGTCTGTTAACTACAGTTCCATTGGATAAAGTTACTTTTAAATCTTCAAGCGGGATTAATTCCACACCATCAACAGTTCCTGTTCTGGTCCATGTTGGTTTACAACCTAAGAAGTATAAGAACTCAGAAATTCCAATACCTTCGGTTCTTGAAATTTCAGTACCCCATAATATTAATGCAGTAAGTTCTGGCCATTCACCATGTTCTTCATAATAGTTTACTAAAAGCAAATCAACAATCTTTTTAGCTGATTCGAATGAAGCTTTTGATGGAACTTTTGTATGGTCAGTTGCATACCCATTGTAACCTGTTGGTATTGAATTGGAATATGCAGGATCAGCAAACAATCCTCCTTCAATGTATCCTCCATTTAATGCAGTTAATAAAGCATTCCACTCATTGTTAGCATAAATGTTCAAAATGACCTCTGCCATATATAGGGAATCATTATATAATTGTGAGTTTTTACCATATCCTAACAAACCAGCCAAATCATCACATGTAGTTTCATTAACTATTGAACTAACCATGGTATATAAAAATGATTTAATAAGAGCATCTTGGATTTGATATTTCTCATTACCTCTTATATCATCATAATACCTTAAACCAGCCAATTCTGGGAATAAATATGATAGAATATGATCATAAACATTTGTTTGTGAAGTTACAATAGTTTTAACTTCTTCTACTAAGTTTTCACCACTTAAAACATGTCCCAATGTATGTAATCCGAATGGGTTGAAATCATTTTCCATATCATCAAGGTACTTATGTAACTCATCCAACCATTGATCGAAAGTTTGGTCTTTGCCTTGAGTGCCAAAACCGAGTTTTTTAGCAAGCAAGATAATTTCAGCCTTGTAGTTTTCAGCATTATCAGATACATTAAGTTTTACAGCATTTTTATAACCATTAATGGCATTTGCTAAGTTTGTATAATTACCATACAATTCTGAACTAACAATAGCAGGAGTCATATGAGTAATCATCAATGCACCTAATCTATCACGAGCAACCATCGCTTCTCCAGGGTTTGATACAATATATGGATAAATTGTTGGAGTTAATGTTAACTCAAATGTCCAATCCCCTTCCTGTACACCAATTTGGTGCCCTGGTAAAAATTCCAAGGTTCCGTGTGTACCCATATTAATGATAACATCAGTTTTTGCTGTTTTATCCAACCATTCATAAAATGCAACATATTGCTGATGAGGTGGTAATGTAGTATCATGGTAATTAGCTACTTCTTCCCATCCTCTACTTGGTTGGAAAGTAATGAATACATTACCTAATTGAATACCCGGTATTACAATATATGTATTATTATATACCATTATCTTACCTAATCCATCTCCCCAATAATCAACTAATTGCATCATTGCATTTGGATTAATGGTGGATGTTAATTCATAATACTGATCAAGTGATATTAATTGATTGTTAGCCATTAAGCTATTCCAGTTCTCTTCAACATAGTTGTTTAATAAACCTTGTGCCCAAGTACCTTTGTTACCAAAGTTAGCTATAATATCACCTAACTTTTTAATATCAGGAATTTCCTCTTTGGTCATTCCTATATCATAACCATTGTCAACCAACAGTTCTAAAAGATCATGAACACTTTGATAAACATCCAAATATGAAGCACCGATTTCAGCCTTACCTGGCGGATAATTATAAAGCACAATAGCAATATTCTTATCAGCATTTGCTTTGTCCTTAAGATTTGCCCAACCAAGAGTCATTTTAACTAGTTTATCAACTCCAGATTCTATAAGATGAACTTTACCTAAATCATCAACATAAGAGGTTACGATAGCGCCGAATACTCCTTCAAAACTAGGAATGGTTACTGCATAAGTCCATTCCATTTGAGGACCCAATTCATTGTCATAGCCCTGTTGGGAAATATCGTTTACAACCTTAAGGATAGTCAAATCAAGCTCGCTCAAATCGTCAACTGCAGTGCCGTTCGCCATTCCACCATAATCAAGAGACCATGAGTAAAGGGAATTCACTGAAGATATTCCAATAGTTGAAGATTTTGCAATATCAACCAATATTGAAGACATTGCAGGACTGATTCCAGATTGGTAAATGTTGAAAGCAGGCCTTCCTGCAGCCTCATATTTTCTAATCAAAGAATCAATTAATTCACCACCAGCATAATAACTAGCTATTGCAATAAATGAGTTGTCATGAGGCTTGTTCTGTTTGTACCATTTTTCAAAAGTTTCCATATACTTTGCAGGGTCTAAATTGACCTTTTGCCATTCAGTAAAGTTTTCAGACATCCAATTTAAGCTTCCAACACCATCATGATTATATCCTGGATTATATAAAATCCATGAATTAATCTCTGTTTGAGAAGGTGTTACAGTTAAAGTTCCTAAATCAGGATGATAAAAACCAAATGTGGATGCAAGCAATGGAGTTCTAGTTGAATCCAATGTAGGGTTTGAATATTTGGCTGGGTTGATTAAATACTTAATATAATCTAAAAGGTTCGCCATGTTTTTATCCAAAACACTTTGTTCAGGAGTATCCTCTGCCTGGAAATATGAACCAATATAAGTATTTTCTATTGAATTCACATTATTATTAGATGGACTTCCCCCAACAAAATGCAGATCAATGGATTTTAATAAATCATCAGAATAAACACCAAATGTGTATGCAATTTTATAATTTTTATATGCCGGCGAATCCTTCAATATATCAGTGTTGAATGAATATGTTGGACCGTCGGTATACATGTCCAATTGAATAAAATTAGCATGTTCAAATAACCACTCTTTAGATTTATCATAATTAGTTGTTGAGACATAACAAACTCTTTTTGATAATTCCAACAATTTGTTAACCTTATCGTGATGAGAAGTGTAGTCTACAAAGAACAGGATATCCGGATAAAAAATATGATTGATATTAACTTTATTTGAAAGAACAATGTCTTTAGAATAAGTTTCATAAGTTTCTAGATTTATATTAACCTTATAATTTCCTTTAGCTAAATTAACTGATAGCAAACCTTTTGAATTTGTAGTTCCTTCAAAAACCTTCTTATTTGAAGAATCAAAAATTGTAACGATTGCCTTATCAGTAGCTACTCCATCTTCCACCCAGGTACCATTTCCTACGGAATAAGAATCCTTAACTTCAATATTAATAGTGGCATCATTAGCTGCTTTAACCAATGTAATTTCAGAATTATCAATATTTAATGAATTAACATCAGTATCATTTAAATTATAAGCAGAAACACTACTAATAGCCAAGCTTGAAAATATCATAAAAATTAGAACAAAAAAGACTTTATTTTTTAATTTTATATTTTCACCCCCGTTTAATTTATTATAAAGCCATAGAAATAATATAAAACGGAAAAAAAATATTTTATTATTATATACTACAATAAAAGATTATATGAAACATAATATATAAACTTATTTAAAAATTAAAAAAAATAAAGAAAACTTGAATTAGATATAAATCAATAACAAATTATTATTAAAATATAAAGAAAACTTGATAAAAAAATAAAAAATAAAAAAATAATTATAGCCTGTTAAGAGTAACCCACCTTCTGTTTAACAGCATTCATCTTAGCGAACTACCTTGCCTAGAACAGTTCATCATCAGCACCTTTGTTCTTGCATCCTATGGAATGGCCGTTTCACCGATTCTTCAGATGTCCTCAATTAAATATCATAGTCAACCATCTAAAGCCGTGTCGTTTCTGCTCCAGTGTCATACCTCTCGGCATACGTCTTTAAACGCCATAGTCTGTAATGATGGGCGGAGTTTCCTTAGTTTATAAAATAAACCAGCAGCTGTCTTTAACTTGCTATAATTATGAAAATAAATTAAGTAGCAGGGCCTAGATTTGAACTAGGGATCTCGGGGTTATGAGCCCCGCGGGATCACCAGACTACCCCACCCTGCTATAAGAAAAAACAGTAATTAAAACTACAATATAATATATAGATATTTTAATATATAAATTTAACTAATCAAAAAATAAAAAAAATAGAAGTGAATTCACCTCTAAATTATTTGTTTTCCAAATCAGTGAGTCTTTTATCAATTTCAGCTAATTTAGATTCAGTAGTTTTCTGAAACTCTGCAGAGTTTTCTTTGAACTTCTTGAATTCATCATCCAAAGCATCTACACGGCTGACAGTAGAATCGAATTTGGATTCCAAATCATCCAAGTCATCAGTAGTTGCTAAAGACCATTCCTTAATAAGCTCATCACTTTTATGATCAAGAAAAGCATCGATTTTTTTAGAAAACGCATCAGTGTTGAAGCTAGACATGTCAATGTCGCTTAATTTTACCTTGATTTTTTGACCCATGCCTTTGTCATCCTCATCATCGATGATGTCATCTTCCTCTGACTCTTTATTGCCTCTAAAGAAATTATTTATGTCTGCATCGGCGTTTATTGGAACACGTCCGCGGATTGATTCAAAAGCCTTTGGATTACTTTGAATGTAGTAATATATGAGAACTAAAATAGCCGCTATTAAAATAATGATTGCAATTGCTTCTGCTATCTCCATAATATCACCTATTTAGTGTTTTTGAGTTTTTGCTCTTTTGCTTCAATCTCCTTGAGCATTTTTTCTAATTTCTTCTGTTCTGTTTGCGCTTCGAGGCGTGCTAATCTCTCGTTAATTTCACTATGTAAGAAACCTACTTCATTTCTAACTTCAATTGTGGATTGTCTGATGTTAGAAAGAGCGTCTTGTTGATCTTGAGGAAGTGGAATTTGGTTATCCATTAACCTTTTGGATTCAATATCCTTTTCAACCATAGCCATCTTCTTAAGTTCGATTTGTTTTGCAAGCAAATCGATTTCATTTCTAGATTTGGATACGGCCCTCCATTCAACTGCAACAATAACGATAACAACACAAACAATAATCAATACTATTAGAATGAAAATTTGTTCCGGTATTATTGGAAAGTCCATCATTTTTACCTCCATACTTTTATAAGAATAGTATTATAAACAAAGTATATAAAATAAACTATTCTCAATATAATAATAGGTAATCAATATGATAGATGCATACATTAAAGCTGGAAAAATCGTTTCAGAAGTACGTGAAGAGGCTTCTAAAATGATTAAAGAAGGAACATTAGTATTAGATTTAGTTGAATATGTTGAAAGTGAAATTTTAAAGAAAGGTGCAGGAATCGCATTTCCATGTAATGTCTCAATAAATGAAATAGCTGCACATTATACATCACCATATCAAGATGAAACAAAAATAGAAGCTGGAGATATGGTTAAATTGGATTTGGGTGCACATATTGATGGATTTATTGCAGATTCCGCCATCACAGTAATGGCGGATGGAAAACATCTTGAGGAAAAACTGGGCAGCGATAGATTAAACAAGAATGAAGAGATTATTGAAGCGTCATCTGCAGGTCTTGACGCGGCATTAGGTACTGTTAAAGCAGGAGTTGAAGTTTGGGAAATTGGACAAGCAGTAAAAGAGGCGATAAACGAATATGGATTTAATCCTGTTTCAAACCTAACAGGACACAGCCTTGAACAGTACAATCTCCATGCAGGAATTTCAATTCCAAACATAAACAACCATGATCATACAAAACTCGAGGAAGGCCAGGCAATAGCTATAGAGCCATTTGCAACCGATGGAATAGGTTTTGTTAACGATGCGCCAGGAGCATACATATTCTCATTTTTAGCAGACAAACCATTTAGAATGAAACAGACACAACAGACCCTTACCTATATTGAGCACAATTATCCTCACCTTCCATTTTCAGGAAGATGGCTTACAGAAGAGTTTAAACCATCAAGAGTTCAACGCTCCCTTAAACAATTAGGTGAAGCTATGGCTATCTACCCATATAGCCCATTGAAGGAAAAAACTGGATGTTGGGTTTCACAAAAAGAACATACCGTAATTGTTGAAACAGATGGATGTACAATTACAACAATCTAAATTAAAAACAAAGTAAAAATTGTACGAAACTATAAAATTTACCCAGTTTAACTTAAAAAAATTTAAATAAATAAAAAATTAACTAAAAAATCACATCATTATTCAATAAATAAAAGAGAGTAAAATAGTTGCTCTCTTTTAAAATCTAATAGGTACGAACATACCTTCCTCTTTTCTTTTATTGATTTCCCTATTTGCTTGATGCTCTTTGGTTTCTCCTCTAATTTCAAGTAATGAAAGACCAGGAGTTACATCTTCAATAGAATCATATTCCAGCAAACCCACTTCAACAGCAGAATCAAACAACTCCAAACCTTTCTGAGTTCTTATGACCACTGTAGAGTAGCTTGGAGGAGAACCTGCAGTTCCAATGGCCAAATCTGCAAATAATGAACTGTAATCCTTACAGACATCACAGCCCGGCTGTTCCAATCCATGAATATCCTTAAGAGGCACTTTCAAACCTTCATCCCATGAGTTAAAATAGAAATGACCATGAGCAATATTCATTCTTTCAACATCCTGAAGATCAGTTCCCAAATCTTCAGCAAGTTCAGAAATAGCCTTATGAGAAAATGTCCTCATGCAAAAAACACCAAACAAAAGACTTATGGATTCTACAAATGAACCTATAGACATTGGATACTTATGAGCTTTTCTAACAACCTGACATTGGCAGGGAGTAAGAACAGCAGCTATATTTTTCAAGTTGCATTCATTGACAACTTCCTTGATAGCATTGATACTAGGACACATTGTATATTTGGTTCCAGCAGCCGCCAAAATCTCATCAGGAGTTGTAGCAATTTCAGGAACCGGAACCCAATCATTATCAGGATTTCCAGCCACCAAAGCCCCATCTATCATTCTTTCCTCTAATGCATAGATTAAAAGTGAAGATATTATTCCTCCATCTTGAGCATATTTGAAGATTTCATTATTTGTTGTTTTTGCAGACACTATTTTCTTATAGCTTCCTAACACCATGCTTCCACCTCCTCATGCAAAATCCATGCTTTTGGACAGATTACAAAGCAGCAGCCACAATGGACACACATGCTAAAATCAAGCTCTGGCCTTGTGTTATGCATTTCTATAGCTTCTTGAGGACATATAAAAGCACAACCGCTACAACCAGTACATAATTCATTGTTAACTGTAATTAAGATTGTTTTAGTTCTGAAATCATTTTCTTTTGACATTACAATTAATGGCTTAAGGTACTCCAAATTGTCATCTATTAAAGAAACGGCAACGCTATTTAAAAATTCATCAGATACTGATACTCCAGGAATGGTTATGTCCGGCTTGAAGGCAATACATGAGCCAAGAGATATTAGAATATCAGCATTTTCACTTATATCCAAAATAAGATCCTTGGAAATAGTATTATCTACAAAACAAATATCCATTTTCGGAATATCCATATTAATATCATTGTAAACAATGTCAAATTCACTGAAATTGGACAATACTTTTCTGTATGGTACGCAACCAACCTTTAAAACATTTTCAGAAGACCCGTTCAGGTCTTTATTTAAGAATTCGCTAATTTTTGAAAGCATAAAATCATCCCCATAATTCAAATAATAAATTATAGGAACTCATATATAATATTTAGCATTTAATAAAAAAAGTTAGAAAAAGAGCTAGATAGCCCCAATTTCTTTTAAAATAATGTCCATAGCTTCTGGAATTGCATTTTCCACTTCTTCTGTTAATCCCATCTCAACATCTGGAGAAGTAATTTCACCAGGTTTGCAACCTACAATAACAACTTCACAGCTTTCTGCAAGTTCATGAAGTGGTTCTTCCACAGGCCATGTGTGCACATTTTCATATTTTCCTTTTGGCATGTCAAAAGGACTGAATACTTTAACAGTACCAGGTTCTGCATCGAATTCTACAACATCAATCACAATAACCTTTTTCCATTTTTCATCAGGAAGTGAGAAAATAAAGTGTGTTGCACCTGTTCCAGCATCTACAAGCATGGTTTCGTCAGGCATTTCTTTATCTTCAAAGTATTCTTCTAATTTGTGGATTACCATCGGTCCAAAACCATCATCTTTAAATAAAACGTTTCCACAGCCAACTACTAATGTATCTACATGATAAGGCATTTGATGTCCTCCTTGTTTTTAATTATAAATTTAAATTCCCAAGTAATTAAAAATTTCGATATAAACACATTAAATAATTTTTCTTATTAACACTGAAGTGTTATTAGTATTGCCTGTTGGCAAAACCATTACTTCTTTATGGAATCCTCTTGTGTCTTTTTCTGTGACCGGAGAATATAAAATAGCCCTCATCCCAGTATATGTCCTATAAATAATTGGAGTATCCACATCAACATATTCCCAAATATTTGAAAATACCCTTTCTTTAGGTTCTGCAAGGGCAGCAACCATTAGAATGTCATAATCCAAATCTTTAATAACAGTTTCATCACCAACAACTATTTCAATTTCATTCTCAAGATTTAATTTTTTAAGAACTTCACGAGAAAGTTCTGCAACGGTTTCCTGGATTTCAATACCTATGCATTTACAACCAAATACCTTGTTAAACATTATGAGAGTTAATGGTAATGGCCCACTTCCAAGAAATACGAATGTTTTCTGACTGTTAAATCTGACTAATTGGCTTTCGTTATTAATTAAACCTATATATCTGTCGTAAAAATGGAAAGAATCTAAAGTAGCTTTTGGATTATCAGATTCCAATATCTTCAATGCATTTTCTGTTTCGAGACGAGCCCCGACATATACATAAAACTCCCGTATTAGTTTTAAGGCCCTGTTCATTTTTTCATCATCAAGAATATGTTTTGCTGAATCAAAATCTATAGTATTGTCATGAGCAATGATTTCAACTTCATCCAATAATTCAATAATATCATTAATATCTACATTATCTAAAGCAGATTCACCATATTTATCCAAATCACCATATAATAAAAGATTATCTGCAATTTCACTGATTTTGCCCCAATATTTATAACAACTCATAATAGCACCTCATTTAAATAATGTTCTTAATCATGTGAACTGTTGTATACTCGTTATTAGAATCATAGATGATGGAATAATTTTGAGCTTGCCAAAATTGTAATGCTCCAGGCAAGTTTCTTTGAGTATGTAAATAGATATTTTGATAATTTTTAGATTCGGAAAACTTTTCAACATATTTCACTAATCTTGATCCGATACCCTTTCTTCGGTATTTTGAATCTATCATTAATCTCCAAATACTTGCAGTCGTATCTTTAAAGTAGACTCCTTCAAACTCCTCAAAATGTTTATCATAACCTCTAACGCCAATACAACCAATAATTTTCCCATTATCATTAGTGGCTACATAAAAATTATTTCTATCATCAGTTAAATAAGTATCCTTTAAATTAACAATATCATTATGAAAACTAGGAACATAACCATAACCAAACTCTTCTTTTATATGATTAAATAAAAACTTTTGGATATCTTTAATTTTTATATTAGACAATGATAATGGCTTTATATCAATATTCATTTTCCCACCGAAGATCATGTGTTTTTATAATTCTGTAAATAGCCATATAATTCCATTAAAAAATAGAAAATTAGTCTAATAAACCTCATTACTAAATAGAAAATATTAGAGATTATTCCTACTCTAATGATTTTCTAATTTAGTGATTTATATAGAGGTTAGTTTGGCTGACTAAATACTAAACTAACTATTTGGGACATTATTGTTTACTTTAATTTTAGAAATGATCCAAATTAGTGATAAGAAGTAATATCTTACCCATATAATAAGTAATAGTAATACGCATATAAGTATTACTAAAAAACTTCAATGAAAAAAATCATTTAAATCACTTTATTAGATATTATTCCAATTATAAAAGAGAAATATGAATTATTAGAAGATATTTTTAAAAAATACTCAATAAACAGACAGTAAAATTAAAAAGTAATACCAATTTTCATATATATAATGCAAAATAAATAAAAAAAATGCCTAAAATCCATAAAAATCTTAAAAAATAGAGACCTGAAATCCATCATTAAAATAAATGATAGAAATGAAAGAAATAAAAAAAATACCTTATTTAAGAAATGATAAACAAGTAATACTTTTTATAGAATTATTACTACAAAAATCCTTGAAAAATCACCAAAAACGCCATCTAAAAAAAAAGTAATACAAAAAATTGAAAATATATGTTAAAAGTAATACTTTAATAAACTTTATTAATAATAAAATAAAAAATACCATACAGAAGCTTAAATCGCTTAAAAGTAATACTTTATGGCCCAAAAAAGCCAAAAAAGTATTAACATCAATACAGGAGGAAAAAAACATTGCACATACCAGACGGATTTATACCTTTATGGCAATGCGCCATTTATTATATTATATTAATAATAGCCCTTTACTTCTCGACAAAATGGGCATCAAAAAATTTAGATGAGAAAAGAATACCTCTTCTTGCAGTATTATCTGCTGGAATATTTGCCATAATGTCAATGAATATGCCAATACCTTTTGGTACAAGTGGACATATGGTAGGTGGAGCTTTAGTTGCAATAATATTTTTAGCACCTGAAGCAGCAGTAATCGTATTTACAATCGTTCTCCTAATCCAATCATTAATTTTTGGAGATGGAGGAATTACTGTTCTTGGAGCAAATGTCTTAAATATGGCAATAATCGGAGGAGGAGTCGGATTATATACATTTAAAGGACTTAGAAAAATTATTGGAGAATTTCCAGCAATTGCAATTGGAGCATGGTTAGCTACACTCTTATCTGCCCTCGCATGTGCTATTGAAATGGCAATAGCAGGGACATTCCCACTAGTGGCTGGAATTGGTTCAATGGTATTATACCACGCATTTATTGGAATAATAGAAGCAGCATTAACTGTAATTGTTATTGGAGCTATTCAAAAATACAGACCAGATCTTCTTGAATGGAAAAAATTACAAACAAAAGGTGGAGAATAAAATGGAAAAAAATAATATATATCTAATTGTAATAGCCATAATCATTTGCGTTGTTTTAGGATGTTTATCTCCATTTATAGCCTCTGGAAACCCAGATGGTCTTGAAAAATCTGCAGAAGATTCTGGAGTTGGAGAAACCGAAGCATTTTTCCAATCACCATTCCCAGACTACACCTTTGAAGCATTAGGAATTGGTGGAGAAGTACTAGTCCTCATAGTGGGAGCATTAGTAACATTAGCTGTAGGTTTTGGAGTTGGAGAAATTCTAAAAAAAAGAAAAAGTTAACTTAACTTTTTCTTAAATTACTTTAAAATAATAATTTATACTACTTTTTACATAATAATTAATAATAAACAGATAAGAGGAATATTTTGGCAAATATAACAAAGGCCTTAGACTTAGATGCATTAGCATCTGGAGATAGTCCAATCCATAGATTAGAAGGAAGGGTAAAATTAGTTTCATGTATACTCATCATAGTATATTGTGTATTTTCATCAGAATTAATCGTACCGATCATATTAGAAATCTATTTACTTATATTATTATATTTATCAAAATTATCCTTTGCAAATTCTTTTAAAAGAATATTAATTCTACTTCCATTTGGCGGAATGATTATAATTTTCCAACCATTTTTACAACCAGGAAATGTATTATGGAGTTATTCATGGTTACAAATTAGTGATGTTGGTTTAAATTTTGCTATTTTACTATTTGCACGTTTAATAGTATCATTAACTGCCATCGTAATATTGTCCTCCACAAGCCCAATGGAACAAATTGTTGCATCATTTAGAAAACTTAAAATGCCTAAGGATTTTGCAATGATTTTAACAATAATGGTTAGATTCCTTTTTGTGTTCATAGATGAATTAGAAACTATTAAAAAAGCACAAAAATCAAGAAATTTTAATATACATTCAAAACTAACCCCATATAAATGGAGATTGAGACAAGTAGGTTATAGCATAGCTATGATGTTTTTAAAATCATATGAACAAGGAGAAAGAACTTATCAAAGTATGGTAAGTAGAGGATTTAGTGAACATTCCCAATTGTTTAATGAAAAAACATCCCTGGAGAAAAACGATTATATTTTTATAGTATCATTGATTGTTGTACTAGCCATATTGACTGTGATAATTTTCGTATTTCCTGAGAAATTAGGCTATTTTGGAGAAAACCTAGCATTAAACTAAAAGGTAATTAAAATGGAAGAAATTGTACTTAAAACCAATAATTTAAATTATATTTATCAGGATGGAGCACATGCCCTTAAAAACGTGAATATTGAAATCAGAAGAGGGGAAAAGGTTGCAATAATGGGGCCAAATGGTGCTGGGAAATCAACACTTTTCTTACATTTCAATGGTTTAAATGAGCCTTCAAGTGGAAATATTGAAATTAATGGAAAACCTATAAAATATGATAAAAAGGAGCTACTTGAAGTTAGGCAAAAAGTAGGAATAGTTTTCCAAAATCCTAACGATCAGCTATTTGCACCTAGCGTAAAGGAAGATGTTGCATTCGGGCCCATGAATCTGGGATTGAGTCATGAGGAAGTTGAAAAACGAACCCATGAAGCTTTGGAACTTGTTGAAATGACAGAATCTGAAAACAAGCCCCCTCACCATTTAAGTGGAGGACAGCAAAAAAGAATAGCCATTGCAGGAATAATAGCGATGATGCCTGAAATAATGGTTCTGGATGAACCAACAGCAGGCCTTGATCCTCATGGAGTTGACCAAATATTGAAAATCTTAAATAAGCTAAATGAGGACGGAATGACAATAGTGATATCCTCCCATGACGTTGAAATGATCAATGATTTTGCAGACCGCATTTTTGTTTTGAAAGATGGAGAAATCATTGGAGATGGAACTCCTGATGAAATCTTTTCAAATCATGAGCTACTTGAAACTGCAAGTTTAAAACCACCAAAAACTGCAGAAATTTTAAAAATTCTTAAAAATAATGGTTTGGATGTCAATATTAATAAAATAAAAGTAGATGAATGCTGTAATGAAATATTACAAGCTAAAAAAAGTTAACTTTTTCTTTTTAATTTGTTTTTCAGTTTCTTGATAAATTCAAATTCCTGTTCATAGTCTAAAGTATTACCATAACCACAATTAGGACAATGAACAGTTGATGAACAATGTTTTCCGCATCCGGAACATCCCCTATTTGGAACATTATTTTCATCAAATTCAAATCCACACATTCTACATTGCATATTATCATTCTATTTCTATGTTTTTAGCTTCTTCTTTACGAAGACAAACAGAATATCCTTTAATTTTAAATTTAACTGGATCTCCCAATGGTGCCACTTTTTCCATTTTAATTTTTGAGCCTTTTACAAAACCCATACCCAATAAATGTCTTCTTAAGTCAGAGTCACCATCATGATTTAGGGATTTAATGATTACTTCCTCACCTGGTTTTGCATCTAATAAAGTTTTTGTTGCCATTTTATTATAACTCCTTAATTTTTAGGTATGCCTAAATTAAAGTTTAGGAGAACCTAAATTTTAACTAAATTATATTATATAATTACCCATATATAAATATTTCGAAATATCAAAAAAAAAAAGAAAAAAAGGATTTACGTAAATCCTATAAACAAACCTATGTGGTATATAATGAATGAAACAATATAAGCAGTTCCGGTTGTAATCATAACCATCACAATAGGCCATTTCCAACTATTTGTTTCCTGTTTTATTGTTGCCAATGTAGCAAAACATGGCACATAAAGCAATACGAAAATCATGAAGACGAATGCTGTTAACGGAGTAAATATTGTATGAATAGCTGTTTCTATACCAATACCTCCGCTGGCTGAACCGAAAAGTGCACTGAAAGTTCCTATAACTACCTCTTTAGAAACAATACCGAACAATAAAGCCACTGTTGGTTCCCATTGACCAAATCCTAAAGGAGCAAAAATTGGAGCTATAAAACTACCTAACTGCCCTATCAAACTTTGATGATCAGCATATTGAACACCGAGAGGGAAATAACCCAAAATCCAAATTATGATTGATGCAACGAGAATAATACTACCTGCTTTTTTAAGGAAATCCTTAGTTTTCTCCCAAGTATGCAACAAAACTCCCTTAAGAGACGGAATCTTATATGATGGAAGTTCCATAACAAATGGAGAAGACATCCCCTTAAATATTGTTCTTTTAAGAATGAATGCAACAATAATCGCTATTAAAATACCGATCAGATATATTGCAAATAGCATTTGTCCCTGATAAGCAGTGAAAAAGGCCGCAATAAACAAAGCATAAACGGGCAATCTTGAAGTACAGGACATGAATGGAATAATCATCATTGTTAAAAGACGATCAGATTCGTTTTCCATAGTCCTGGTTGCCATAATTCCAGGCACACCACACCCAAATCCCAAAATCATAGGGATGAAAGCCTTACCATGGAGCCCAACAAGCTTATGCATCACACGATCCATAACAAATGCGGCCCTTGCAAGATAACCACTATCCTCTAGAATACTGATTACCAAAAACATCAAAGCAATTTGTGGAAGGAAAATAACAACACCACCTACACCACCAATAAGTCCATCAACCAAAAATGATGTGGTAATGGTGTTTCCAAAGTTTGAAATAATGAACCGTCCTGCAGCATCAAAGCCTTGATTAATAAGATACTCGAAAGGAGCTCCTACACTAAACACTATTTGAAACATGCAATACAAAATAATTAAAAATATTGGAATACCTAAAATTCTATTAGTAACAATATTATCAATTCTATCAGTCCTTGATGGTTTTTCAATATCTGGCTTTGAAACAACCTCTTTTACAAGCCCATCAATAAATGCATAACGGGCATTCGCAATAATTTCTTCACCATCTTCCTTAAAAATATCATATAAATGCTTGTCAACTTTTTTTACTTCATCCATGATGATTTTTCCATGAGGTGCATTCTTAACCTTATCAACAATGATTTCATCATTTTCAAGCAATTTAATAGCTACCCATAATGAAGGAACATCAGACAACACATGATCTTGTTCAATCAAGTCCTGAATATCCCCCAAATGTTCTTTCAATTCATCTCCATAAACCAATTTTTTAGAACTATGAACCGGATGATTAGCTTGATGAATTGTTGTTTTTAATAGCTCATCAAAGCCTTCTTTATGTTTTGCATCAATTTCGATGACTGGAAAACCCAACAATTCACTCATTAAATCAATGTTAATATAATGCTCTTTTCTTTTTGCGAAATCATTCATATTTAAAGCTAAAATAAGATTAGCATCCAATTCCATCATTTGGACTGTCAAATACAAATTCCTTTCAAGATTGGCGGCATCTACAACGTTTATAATAACATCCGAACTCTCATCAACTATGAAGTCCCTAGATACTATTTCTTCAATTGAATGAGCGCTTAATGAATAATTACCTGGCAAATCAACAATATCAAATTTAACGCCATCATATTCAAAATGACCTTCTGCCTTCTCTACAGTTTTTCCGGGCCAATTTCCAACATGTTGATGCATACCAGTTAATTGGTTGAAAACAGTTGTTTTACCTACATTTGGATTACCAGCCAATCCAACAATTAACTCTCTCATTAATTAAACCCCCATTATCTAATAATTAGGAAAACCTAAACTACATTATATATTATAATTATTAGTATATAAACACTAAGAAAAAAAAGCAAATTAAACATTGAAAATAATGGGTTTTTATAAATAAAATAAGAACTACAATCATTGAATGATTGTAAACAAAAATAATGATTATTTAGGAACTTTAGCTCCACGAATACCGCTGTTACTACGCACCAAAATCACCTCCTTTAAATTAATGAAAAGTAAAATACTCAAAAGAGTATTTTAAATTTCTACGTGAATCCTATAAACAGACCAATGTGATAAATTATAAATGAAACCACATATGCTGTTACGGTTGTTATTAAAACCATTGTTAATGGCCATTTCCAACCATTTGTTTCTTGTTTTATTGTACCTAAAGCCGCAAAACATGGAACATAAAGCAATACAAAGATCATGAATACGAATGCTGTTAACGGTGTGAACACTCCATGCATAGCAGTTAGCATTCCTGCTCCCTCGGCATCTACGCCAAACAGCGTACCCATAGTACTTACAACCACCTCCTTAGCAACTACACCGAATAGTAATGCTACAGATGGTTGCCATTCTCCAAAACCTAACGGTGCAAATATTGGAGATATTATGGTACCTATTTGACCCATTACACTTTCCTGAGTACCATATTCAACACCCATAGGAATACTACTCAAAATCCAGATTATGATTGCAGCAGCAAGGATAATTGTTCCTGCCTTTTTAATGAAACCTCTTACCTTTTCCCATGTATGCAATAGCACACCTTTAACTGAAGGTACCTTATAAGATGGAAGTTCCATTACAAAAGGAGAAGACATTCCTTTAAACATTGTTCTTTTAAGAATAAATGCGACCATAATTGCCACAGCTATTCCAATCAAATATATTGAAAATAATATTTCTCCCTGATTTGCTGTAAAGAATGCAGCTATAAATAATGCATACACAGGCAATCTTGCAGAACAAGACATGAAAGGCAAAATCATCATTGTTAAAAGACGATCAGATTCGTTTTCCATTGTTCTAGTTGCCATAATACCTGGAACCCCACATCCAAATCCTAAAATCATAGGAATGAAAGCTTTACCATGAAGCCCTACAAGCTTATGCATCACACGATCCATAACAAATGCAGCCCTTGCAAGATAACCACTATCTTCAAGAATACTAATAAATAAAAACATCAACACAATCTGCGGTAAAAATGAAAATACACTTCCAACACCATCAATAATACCATTCGCGATTAATGATGAAACAAATGTTTCACCAAAAGTTGATATTATCCATTCCTTTAAAAAGTCAAAACCTTCCCCTAGAAGATCTTGGAAAGGTGCACCTACAGTAAATACTAACTGGAACAGAACATACAATATACCTAAGAATATTGGAATTCCTAAAATCCTATTTGTTACAATTTTATCAATTTTATCAGTTAAAGTTGGTTTTTCAACTGAAGGCTTGGATACTGTTTCTTTAATGAGCCCATCAATAAATGCATAACGGGCGTTGGCAATAATTTCTTCAGGAGGTTCATTGAAAATTCCCTTTAGATGTTTTTTAACTTTTTTAACTTCCCTCATTATTGCCTTACCGCAAGGGGCATTTTCTACTTTTTCAACGATGATTTCGTCATTTTCAAGTAATTTAATAGCTGTCCAGAAGGAAGGAATTCCATTTAAAGACTTATCTTTTTCGATTAAAGATTGAATGTCCACTAAATGTTCACCTAATTCCTCACCATAAACCAATTTTTTACTTGTATGAATTGGATTTTTTGCCTGTTTTTTAACTGTTTTTAATAGCTCATCAAATCCATCTTTGTTTCTTGCATTAATCTCAATTACAGGAAATCCCAATAGTTCACTCATTTCCTTAATTTGAATATAATGCTCTTTTTTCTTTGCAAAATCATTCATATTTAGAGCCAATACAATATTAGCATCTAATTCCATCATCTGTACGGTTAAATATAAATTTCTTTCAAGATTGGCTGCATCAACCACATTTATAATAACATCAGAGTTCTCATCTACAATGAAGTCCCTTGAAACAATTTCTTCAATTGAATGAGCACTTAATGAATAATTTCCCGGTAAATCAATAACATCAAAACGTATGTCGTCGAAATTGAAATGACCTTCAGCTTTTTCTACAGTTTTGCCTGGCCAATTTCCTACATGTTGATGCATACCGGTCAACTGGTTAAATACAGTTGTTTTACCAACGTTTGGATTACCAGCCAATCCAATAATAAATTCGTTCATCACGTATTCTCCCATATCATATAATAAAAAATGCTTATTCTTACAAATTTAGGTAAGCCTAAACATATAATTATATTATAAATTTCTAATATATAAATATTTAGGCATACCTAAATTTAATATCAGATATAATCATGAAAAATAAAAAAAATAAAAAATAAAAGAATTGATAATTATTTACAACATCCAAAGAAAAAGTTGAAAATTTTTTTAACAACTTTCTTTGCTGGATGGATATCCCTGTTTTCGTTTTTACAACTTGTACAATTTTTAGCCATGATATCACTTAATAAAAAATATTGAGGAAAAATCCAATATGGAAGAAATTAAATAATGGCAGAATTATTTAATTTCAGGTAGTTATATTTTTTATATTAAATTAGAAGAGAGAGATAGACTAATTTAATATATGGAGTTTATTTCTTTGTTTCTATCACAGCGATGATTAAATTACAATCATAATTTTCATCATCACATATACTGTTATACTTAATAGTATATAAAGTTTAGGTATACCTAAAAATTATTTTGTTTGAAAACAATGAATTATGTAAAATGAATAATTTTAAGTATAAAGTTAAACATAGACACTAATGTATTTTAATTTACAATCCCAAATTGTGAGGTGAGATTAAAATGGAAAAATCTAATGTAATTATTTCTATTATTATAGTAGTTTGTATTGCTGCAGGAGTAGCTGCATATGGATTGACAAATAGTGATAATGCTGTTTTCTCAGATTTAGCAGGCATGGGTTCTGATGGCGGAGAAAGCAACGGATTAAATCATAGTAATAATAGTGGAATACATATTGAAACCGGTACAGGATCCGGAAGCGGTTCTGGTACAGGATCCGGAAGTGGATCCGGAAGCGGCTCAGGCAGTGGATCTGGAAGTGGATCACACGTAACACCAAAACCTAAACCAACACCAAGCAGTGGAATAAGTGATGTTCAAGCACAAAAAATTGTTGAAGACCACATTTTACAACAAGGATGCCATGCTGGAACTCCTGTAAAAACATCAAATGGATGGAATGTTCCAATTATAAATGATGCTGGAAAACAAGTTGGATACATGTTGGTTTCCTTTAGTGGACAAATTATCGAAGGTGCTGGTGGATAATAAAATTAATTGAGAGGATTAAATCCTCCAAATATTATTTTTAAAAAGAAAACCATTAAATTTATATACTACTAACATCATAAATTAATAATACTGTAATGTAGGGCCCGTAGCCTAGCTGGATAGGGCGTCGGACTTCTAATCCGAAGACCCCGGGTTCAAATCCCGGCGGGTCCGCTTACCTTAATCTTTTTTTAAAATTTTTTTCTTAAACAGCAATTTAATAGAATTTAATGGGCTTGTAGCCTAGTCTGGAAGGGCGTAAGACTCCTAATCTTAAGATCGAGGGTTCAAATCCCTCCAAGTCCGTTTTTTTATAAAAATTAAAAATTGTATCAAATACTCTTTTTACAAAAAGTTTAAATATGTTCATATGAATATATGTTCATATGAGTTCCCATGATATATGTGAAATTAAAAGTATACGATCAGAACTACTAGATGAAATTTCACAAAAAATGAAAAATGATGATTTAATCCAAAAAACATGTGACTTATTCAAAATATTGGGAGATCCAAATAGGATAAAAATAATTTTGGCATTGAAATATGGCGAATTATGTGTTTGTGAACTATCCCTATTATTAGATATGAGCCAATCAAGCGTTTCGCATCAATTAAGACATTTGAGAAATGCAAATATTGTAAAATTTAGAAAAGAAAATAAACAAATTTTCTATAAATTAATTGATGACAAGATACTTGAAATCATAAAAGAGGGGGAAGAATATGAGCCATGAACATAATCATGAACACGAACACCACCATAAACATGAACACCATCATCATGAAGAGGATAGCTGTTCCTCAGAGGGAGGGTGTGCATGCTGTGATGGATCAATTCTTGAAAATATCGACGAAGAAGAAAAGCAATCTAAAAAACCATTATTAATATTTGTAGCTGGTTTGATAATAATCGGAATCGGATATTTAACTGAATTAATCTATCCCACAAATGACCTAATAAGTCAAATAATATTTTTAATAGCCGCAATATCCGTTGGAAAAGACATAATCATTTATGGTTTGAAGCAGGCAAGTCATGGACATGTAAAAATCCAATTTCTAGTTACAATAGCTACAGTGGGAGCATTTCTTTTAGGATCTGGAGAAGAAGGAGCTCTATTGATGGTTTTATTCTACCTTGGAGAATATTTGGAAGAATATTCCCTAAACAAATCCAAAAGTTCAATATTTAACTTAGTGAAACTAACCCCTGACACTGCAATGATCAAGCATGGTGACCACGAACATGAAAAAGCAGTTAAGGATTTGAAAATAGGAGACATTGTTGTTGTAAAACCGGGAGATAAAATTCCAATAGACGGAATAATAGTGAAAGGTCAAAGTTCTGTAAATCAGGCATCAATTACAGGAGAGAGCGTTCCAGTATCAAAAACAATTAACGATGAGGTTTATGCTTCAACAATAAATGAAGACGGATATCTGGAAATAGAGGTAACAAAGGAATCTGGAGATACCATATTTGCAAAAATTATTGACCTGATAAAGAATTCAGAGGAAAATAAGGCGAAGATTGATTTATTTATTGATAGATTTGCAGAAGTTTATACTCCAATTGTAGTGGTTTTAGCCATTTTGGTTGCTATCATACCAGCAATATTAGGCTATTCAATCTATGAATGGACCTATAGGGCACTTACATTGCTTGTAATCGCTTGTCCTTGTGCACTTGTAATCTCCACCCCTGTTTCAATAGTATCTGCAATTACCAAAGGTACAAAAAATGGAATTATCATAAAAGGTGGGGAATTCATAGAGGAACTTTCAAGAATTAGAGAAATCCTATTTGATAAAACAGGAACTTTAACAGAAGGCAATCTGAAAATCAATGAAATAAACAGCAATTCCGATTACACTGAAGAAGAACTTGTTGAGATAGCATGTTCAATTGAAGCCCAATCCAGCCATCCTATTGCAAATACATTTAATGAATATAGGCGCGAAAACAATATAAAACTTTTAAATGTTGAAAATTTCGAATCAATAGCTGGAAAAGGTCTGAAGGGAACTATAAATAATATAACCTATTACATCGGGAAAAAAACTTTATTCAACAGCAATATTTCTGTGAATAATGGTACTGAAGTGTTAATCGGGACTGAAAAGGAAGTTTTAGGTTTGATTACACTTACTGACAAAATAAGGCCTGAAAGTAAATCCACAATTGATTCCCTTAAAAAACTTGATATAAAAACCGCAATGATTACGGGAGACAATGAAAATACTGCAGAAAAAGTAGCCGACAAACTCGATTTGGATAACTATTATGCTGACTTACTTCCAGAGGATAAGGTAAAAATAGTTGAAGAGTCCGTTGAAAAATACGGGGATGTGGCGATGGTTGGTGATGGGGTTAACGATACTCCTTCACTAGCTATGGCCAATGTAGGTATTGCAATGGGTCTTGAAGGAGCAGATGTAGCTATTGAAACAGCAGATATTGTTTTGCTTGAGGACAAACTGTCCAAAATAGTACTTTTAATTAAATTAGCTCGTAGAACAATGAGCAAAATTAAGTTCAATGTTGCTTTCTGTTTAATTGTAAAAATAGCATTGATGATTCTTGGAGTCGCAGGATGCATCAATCTTTGGGAAGCTGTTTTAATAGGAGATATGGGAATTACCCTAATCGTTGTTGGAAATTCCCTTTTACTTGCTAAATGAGTCGAGAGTGGTTAAGCTCTCCTCTTCTCTTTTTTCTAGTTTTTTGTCAAAGGATATTTTCCCATACTGGCCTCCACCACCAGGAATGATATCCAATGTTTTATTTCTAAACCCTTCAATTCCTGGAGCAATGGAAGAATCTACTTTTTCAATATCTTCAATCGGAGTATTGATAAGTACATCGATTTCTGTTCCAAAACTATCTATTAATGCCTGCCACTTGCCCTGAACTGTTTTTGTGGTTACTCCCTTATCATAAACAGAGGAAATGAGCTCTGCCAAAGGCATTAGATGGATATATGGAGGCCTGAAATCAGGATGCTTCGGTTCATTATAATCTGCAATTTCAGATATTCTGAAGTCAACTCCTTTCTTTATTGTTCCCCCGCAGCTGCATTTCATTTTATTTTCCTTTGCAATTGATGGATCGACCAATTTGTAGCATTTAGTACAGGCAGTCATGTGATATTTGCCTAAGTTAGGAATCATACCATAATTTGCTTTAACATCATGGTGTTTTATTGCCTTTTTAATGGATGAATATGACATATCTTCAAACTCTATTTGATTAAATTCACGACCTAACCTATGAGGCCATGGAGAATGAGCATCGGAGTTTGTAAGAAATGTAAAGTTCTTAAGTTCAGCTACAGTATCCGCCATGAAAGTATCTGCAGACAACCCCAGTTCAACAAAATCAGGCTCGGCCTCATAACAATCATAAACACTGTTGAAACGTTTATACATGCCAGTCCAAGGAGTAAAAGCATGAGCAGGACCAATTAGACAATCATACTCCTTAACCAAATCCCTAAGTTCTGCACCAGTATAAGGCGCTCTTGGACGACCGTCAGTATTCTTATTTTTGGATTTGAGTTTATCAGAAATTTCACGAGCAATATCTAAAGATGGAATAATAATTAAATGATGAATACGATTCTTTCCCTCAACTTCAGTAGTTAGAACAAAATCCATATCATCAAATGAATAGATGCCCTCATTAGTCTCGGTTGTTGTCTCCTCAATAATGTCGAGCCATCCAGGATGAAATGCATCTCCAGTTCCTAAAAGCTGCAAACCTTTTAATTTGGATTTTGGAGCCATATTCTTAATAAGCATATCTTTAGAACTAGCCATTGAAAAACAGCTATGAACATGAAAATCAGCATTCACTAACATAAATAAAGATAGTAAAAATAAGTATATTAATATTTAGTTTAAAATAAGAAAAAAATGATAGAAGGTTGAATAAACCTTTTATCCTATATATCTCAAATCATCATCCGGACTTGATGACCTGTTCATTAATTCGTGTTCCATTTTTTGTGCTTTTTCTAACATTTCACGAATTTCTTTAGCTTTTTCATCAAGTTTATCAGTGTTGATTTCGAATTTTAAAAGTTCAGTGAGTTTGGCAAGCATTGCTTCAGCAGATTCCGCATCAATAAAGTAACCGCTTGTTTCACCCATTAAACAAGAACCATCTAACCCTAATCTTTTACCTATTCCTAAGAATAACCCAGATGCACCAACAATTCCACCATCATTGGATCTAATGATAATATCTACTTCTTTTAATTTTTCAATGTTTTCTTCACAAGTAGCAGCACCATAAATCTTAGGATTTTCAACAGGATGGCCAGTAGCTAAACCACCAAGAGTGTAAATTGAAGATATTTCAAACTGTTCTAAAAACATCAAAATATCCTTACAGATAGTGTACTGAGCTTCTGGAGACAATCCTTGAGTATTTCCTACAAGAAGGATTACATCAAGATTATCTTCACCAAGATCCTTAATATAATACAATTCATTAATCATATCTTCGATTATTCCGTCATCACCGACAAAAACTTGTGGTGGGAATGCTGGAGAGTAGATCTCAGCAAATTTAACTGCATCAAGCTCATCAATCATATGATCTGCAGCAAGTTTTCCAACATGGCCTAAACCTGGAAGAGCTTCAATAAAAATAGGATTGATTAATTCTATTTCTTTTAAAACGTTAATTTCAGTATATTTCATTTTTTCATCTCCCTTAAAAAGAATTATTTATTCATGGTTTCTTTTTTTAATTTACGACGATACTTGCCATACTTATCCTCAATAGAAAATTTGGGAGGATAAATTACATGTAATGGACCGCCACATTTCGGACAGCTATCTTCAAGTGTATATATTCCACACTCATTACATTTATGCATTTTCATTTTCATTGAAAAAGACCCCATAAAAAATTAATAGAATTATTCCAATTCTCTTAAAAAGGAACCAGTACCACCAGATTCTTCGATTCTAGCAATACATCTATCGGATGCAGCTTTTAAAGCTTTTTCAGCTAAAATATAATCAGATGATTTTACTGTAATCCTATATCTTGGAGCACCAACACATTGTACAGTAATTTCCTCTTCTTCATCACCATTATCTTCAGCTTGTTTAAGAGCATCAATAATAACTTCAACACCATTAGGTACAAAAGTTTTGATATCAACATAACCGCTAATATGAACTTCTGGAGGTGTGATATTCTTTTTAGCTACTTCAGTAATAGCTTCAGCCCATTCTTGGTCAATTCCTTCTTCTGTAAGAGATTCAACACCTTCGTCAGCAGCAGTTTCAAAAGCACCATAGATATCACCAAAGATATCCATCAACTGATAACCGACTTCATCATAAGCAGTGTCCAAATTCTTATCTAAAGATTTGGCGACTAATTCTAAGAATTTTTCAGCTTTTTGCTCTATTTTCCATTGCTGAATCTTTTTAGTTCTTTGGTCTTCCCTAATTCTTTTTAAAGAAGCATCAACATGCCCTTTTTTAGGGTTAACTCTTAAAACACGAGATACAATTTTTTGGTTTTCTCTTACATGATCTCTAATGTTTTTAACCCAACCAGAAGATACTTCAGAAATATGAATAAAAGCTTCCTTACCATAATATTCTTCCAGTTTTACGAAAGCCCCATAATTAAGAACTTTATAAACAGTACCAACAATAAGTTCTCCTTCATCAGGCCATTCTTGATTTTTTCTTACCATCTAATCACCAAAATAAAAATAAAAAAAGGATAAAATAAACTAAAAGTGAATTTAGTTTAATACTTTATCAATATGTGCCATAATTTTAGCTTTTCCGCCTCGGGATTTGACAATGGTTTTACCACAAATAATACATTTTACATCAGAAGCAGCACGATCAAATATTACTTGTTCATTGTCACAATCTAAACATTTTACTTTTAAAAAGTTTCCTCTACCTTTACTAACCATATCAATCACCTATTTTGCTACAAATTCTGGTTTACCAGTTCTGAAAGATTGTTTGATGTGTGATTTACCACATTCTTTACATTTTAATCTTAAATCTAATTTTTTAACAGGTTTGTTTCCAGCAGGTAAAGGCCTTGGGTAACCTCTGTATCCAGCAGTTACACGTCTGAATTGTCTTTGTCCCCATTTTAACTCACTAGCTTTTCTTTTTTTAGCAGTATGTACTTCGTGCATTGTGTGTCTTTTACAATGTGGACAGTAAGTTCTTTTTTCTTTTGGTATTTTCATATTTTTTCACCATAAATAAGTATTAATCTATTTACAAATTTATCTAATTAAAAATCTTACAAATTAGAGATAAAACTTTTAAGTAACTGGTCAAGTTTACTAAAAGCAAAAATCCAAAATTAAAAAAATAATTTTTTTAATATTATAAATAGACATTTATTATATATGTTAATTATTAATATTTAAATATTGGTATTAATAGCAATGGATCCATTCAAACAGTTTTCAAAAAAAAAACATTTGAAAGATTATGGCTAAACTAGATTTTTAAAATACGGCCCTTACGATTTTTAACAAAAATCATTGCATTGATTTTAGGCATGACAACAATATCCTGCGGATTAAAAGGACCATAACAGACTTCATCAACACCAACAATAGGACCTATCTCATCAAAAATAAGCAAATTTACTAATTCACTTTCTTTAGCTAATTTTTTAGATTCCAAATCAACAAATTCGTTTCTATCGTCATATAAAGCTTTGAATTCCTCATCTTCCTGTTTGTTAATTTGCTTTTCTATAGGTTCTCGTTTTTCATCTTTAATAACACGAGCATTTGAAATTTCATCTAAGCGATCTAAAGTTTCATCTCCTTTAGATTCATCCACAGGAGTTTCAATATCCTTTTTTGGCTCTTCTACCTCCACATCCAAGGGGATTTCCTTTTGAGCTTCATCAGCCTGAGTATTAAAAGTCCTTTTTTTAACATTCTTCCCATCTTCGTCCTCAGTAAAATCAGATAAAGAAATGTTGTTCCTATGATCTTTCAAAGCGTCAAGCAAGGAAAAATAGAACTGCTCTTCCTCAGGAGTCAGATTCAATGGAGTGGTGTCTATCAAATCAAACTTAGGTTTTCCTGTAAACAAATGATAAGACCTGTGAATATTAACAACTGCAGCATCGGTAATCTTATGCTCCCTTCTTTCACAGATTTCAGTAGCTACCATTTGAGTATCCTTAATTAATTTATATTCATCAGCAAAGAAATCTGTTCCAACAGACTCTCTAAGCTTTGCTAAATACTTATGAATATCCTGATAAAAAGTTTCTTCAACACGAGCTAAAGTAGAACTCTTACGTTCCTTTTTCTGTATTTGTCGTAACATTTGATAAAATTGGTCCACTTCTTATCATCTCTTAAAAAATAATAAAAAAAAGTTAGAAGATAAAAATTAATTTAATCTTCTGTTTCGAGTCTTGGAGCTAGTAAAAAGCTGAGTTTACCATCACCAGTCACCATTTTAAGTGAAAGACCTAAAGGCATATCAGTTCCAAGACTAATTTCAGCTACATCTGAGAATTTGTCTGCTTTGAGCATTTCTCTAATTTTATCTAAGGAAAATGATGACTTCGCAACTTCGTCTATTTCCTCACCATGGATATATTCCACACTTGCGTCTCCAAATTCACCATCAGCAGATGCAGTAAATTTTTCCTCATCAACTTGTAAGCGTATCTTGTCAGAAAAGATTTCAATATCGTTGATTGAATCTTTAAGTAAGCTAAATGGCACTTCAAAGTTGGTTGGATGTTGAAGTTGTGGAGGTGCTGGATTATCATATTCTATATCAATCAATCTAATTTTAAATGTTCTAGTAGCTTCACCATCAAAAGTAATAACAAAATTACCTTCCTCTACAGCCATTAAAACTCTATCATTTGATTTAGAACGTTTAAGTACCCTCATAAATTCATCAGTATCAATATTGATTTTTTCAGGCTCATCACAGATATATTCATCAAATAAATCCACATTAAGTTCTAAATGTACAAATGTTATGTGACTACGGTCTAGAGCATCTAATCTCATGCCCTCACTATCAGTTTGGATTTGTACTTCATCAACAATGGATGAAATAGCATCAAAACTTGTTTTTAAAATACTAGAATCGCTTAACTCTGCTTTGAACATAATAATCCTCTAAGTTAATGATTAATAAATACATATATTTTTAATTTTATTATTATATATATTTTTTTTATTTAACCGTTTAGGCTAAAAATTAAAAATATTTCTACCTGTTAGCCGCTTCTTTCATTGATTTGACATATTCTTTTAATGGCTCTGTTGCATCTGCACCATATTCTTCAATTATTTTAACAATGGCACTGCCTACAATGACACCATCAGAATATTTGGAAATTTCTGCAGATTGTTCTGGAGTGTTAATACCAAAACCAACAGCAACAGGAATGTCTGTTACTTCCCTAATGTCTTCAATAATGGACTCCAAATCTGTTTTGATTTCAGATCTCATTCCAGTAACTCCAAGAGAGGATACGACATATATAAAGCCAGATGCGTTTTCCGCAATCATTTGAATTCTTTGTTTGGAAGTTGGAGCTATTAGGGAGATTACGTCAACCCCATATTTTTTAGCGATTGGGTCTATTTCATCCTTCTCTTCAAATGGAATGTCCGGAGAGATTATTCCATCAACACCCAACTCCTCACATTTTTTAAAGAATTCTTCATAACCGTAAAAGAATACTGGATTAATGTATGTTAAAAATACAAGAGGAACATCCGATTTTTCACGTACTCTTCTTATAACTTCAAAAACGTCATCTGTAGTTACATTATTCTTTAAAGCACGAACATTAGCTTCTTGAATTACAACACCCTCGGCCATCGGATCTGAAAACGGAATTCCAATTTCTATCAAATCACAGCCTGCCTCTTCCATTGCCAAAATAAATTCAACTGTTTTATCAAGGTCGGGATCGCCTGCAGTTAAAAATCCTATGAATGCAGTTCCATTTTCAAAAGCGTTTTTAATTTTACTCATATAATTCAACTCCCCTATATCTTGCAATTGATGCAACGTCCTTATCTCCTCTTCCAGATAAATTAACTACAATAATATCATCCTTATCCATTTCTGGAGCTATTTTCATAGCATGAGCCACTGCATGTGAACTTTCAATAGCTGGAATTATCCCTTCCATTTTAGACAGGTATTCGAAAGCCTGAACTGCTTCCTCATCAGTTACTGGAACATATTCAGCTCTTTTGATATCTCTCAAATGTGCATGTTCTGGCCCTACCCCCGGATAGTCCAGTCCTGCAGACACTGAATAGACCTCTGAGATTTGACCAGAATTGGTTTGATTGAAAATGGATTTCATACCATGGAATATTCCAATCTGGCCTTTTGTAAGGGCAGCAGCATTATAGGGAGTATCAATTCCTTTTCCTCCAGCTTCACAGCCAATTAATCTTACATCCTCATCCTCTATGAAGTTGTAGAATGCACCCATCGCATTGCTTCCACCACCAACACATGCCAATACTGCAGTTGGGAGTTTTCCTTCTTTTTCAAGCAATTGTTCTTTAATTTCCTCACTGATAATAGCTTGGAAATCACGAACCATCATTGGAAATGGATGAGGCCCCATTGTTGAACCAATAACATAATTTGTATCATCAATTCTTGCAATCCATTCCCTGAATGCATCATTTACAGCATCTTTAAGGGTTCTTGTACCTGTTTTAACTGGATGAACCTTGGCTCCCAACAATTCCATCCTATAAACATTTAATGCCTGACGTTCTGTGTCTACCTCGCCCATGAACACTTCACATTCCATATCCAAGAGGGCTGCAGCAGTAGCTGTTGCAACACCATGCTGTCCAGCACCAGTTTCTGCAATAACACGAGTTTTACCCATCTTCTTTGCAAGCAAAACCTGTCCCAATACGTTGTTAATTTTATGAGCACCTGTATGATTTAAATCTTCACGTTTAAGGTATATTTTAGCTCCACTAAGATCCTTTGTCATTCTTTCCGCATAATATAGCAAAGACGGCCTTCCCGCATATTCCTTTAAAAGTGTATTTAGCTCTTCTACAAACTCAGGATCTTCCATGAACTTATAATACTGTTCTTCCAAATATAGCAATTCATTCATTAAAGTTTCGGAAATGTACTGACCACCATATTCCCCGAATCTACCATCACATTTATTCATTTTTAACCTCCATTACTTCTCTGATTTTTTCTTCATTTTTATAACCGTTAACTTCAACACCACTGCTTAAATCAATAGCATAAGGATGGAATTCATCAATGGCGCTTTTAATATTATTGCTGTTTAGCCCACCAGCTAAAAAAAAGTCCTTACCAATATTTTTATTTATTAAATCCCAATTAAAAGTTTTTCCGCTCCCTTTACCACTATCCAAAAGCAAATAATCAACATCTAATTCTTCATATTCTTCCAGATTTCCATCTTCTTTAATTTCAATGGCCTTAATCAATTTCAAACTTGGTTCCAATTCCTTCAATTTAGATATGTACTGCTCATTTTCATTTCCATGTAACTGAGCCATATCAATTACATCATTTCTATAAAGATTTAGAATATCTTCAATTTCGGCATCAACAAATACTCCTACAACAGGTATTTTTACCTTTAAAAAAGATTTGAGTTGTTTTGCAGTTTCAAAATCAATCTGCCTTTTACTTTCAGCAAATACAAAACCAATATAATCTGGAGCATATTTATTGATTATCTCAATGTCCTCCCGACGTCTAAGGCCACAAATCTTTATTTTAACCATTTTTAAGCTCCTCTATTAAAGTAGCCTTATCATTTGATCTCATTAAAGTTTCCCCGATTAAAACTGCATCCACATCATTTTCTTTCAAAACCTTAACATCATCGGGAGTTTTAATTCCGCTTTCTGAGATAAATATGATGTCTTTAGGAACATTTTTTCTTAGATTAACTGAATTATTAATATCCACCGTAAAATCCTTTAGATTACGATTATTAACACCAATTATTCTTGCACCAGCATTTAAAGCCCTTTCGATTTCATCCTTGTCATGTGTTTCAACAATAGCTGAAAGACCTAAACTGTCTGCAAGTTCAAGATATTCTTTAAGTTGACTATCATCCAAAATGCTTACAATCAATAGAATGGCTGATGCTCCAATAAGCTTTGCTTCATAAATCATGTACAGATTTATTGTAAAGTCTTTTCTTAAAAGAGGAGTTGATACGTTTTCAGAAATTTCTTTTAGAATTTCATTTGATCCCTGAAAGAAAAAAGGTTCTGTTAGAACAGAAATTGCTGATACTCCTGCACTTTCATACTCTTTTGCAATAGTCAAATAATCAAAATCCTCTGCAATCAGACCTTTAGAGGGTGATGCTCTTTTAACCTCACTAATAATCGCTATAGGTTTATCCTTCAATGCCTTTTCAAAAGGAAAATCTTTATTAATCTCCAGGTCAGCGACCTTTTCTTTTATTTCTTCCAAAGACTTTCCACTCATTCTTTCTTTTGTTTTTTCAGTTATCTTTGCCAACATATTAATCATTAGTAAGTTTAATAAATTTGTTTAACTGTTCTAAAGCCTTGCCTGAATCAATTATTTCCTCTGCGAGTCTGATTCCTTCATCTAATGAATCCACTTTGCCTGCAGTGTATAACCCCGCTGCAGAATTCATCAATACGGCATCCCTTTGAGGTCCTTTTTTACCTTTAAGAATATTTAAAGTGATTTCTGCATTGGTTTTTGCATCCCCACCTACAATATCCTGTTTTTTAGCTAAAGGAATTCCAAAATCCTCTGGAGATATTTCATATTTACTTATTTCAGAATCTTTTATTTCACAGACAGTTGTTTTATCAGATATTGAAATTTCATCTAAGCAATCCTGACCATATACAACCATAGCTGATTTGATTCCCAAATTCAAAAGTACATTGGCTAATGGTTCTACAAGTTCTTCTGAATAAACGCCTAAAACTTGATTTTTTGCATTTGCAGGATTTGTAAGAGGTCCTAGAATATTAAAAATAGTTTTGATTCCAAGCTGGGATCTTACATTTGCCACATGTTTCATTGCCTTATGATATGTTTGTGCAAATAGGAAACAAATATTGGCTTCATTGAAAACTTCCAAGCTTTCCTCAGGACCCAAATAAATGTTTACACCAAGTTCTTCCAGAACATCTGCAGCTCCACATTTGCTTGATGCAGAACGATTTCCATGTTTGGTTATTGGAACACCTGCAGCAGATATTATGATTGATGATGTTGTGGAAATGTTAAAACTATTTGATTTATCTCCACCTGTTCCTACAATCTCCAAAACATCCAAATCTGTTTCAAATTTTAATGCATGATTTCTCATTGCTTCAGCAGATGCAGAAATTTCTTCAATTGTTTCTCCTTTAATAGATAATGCTGTCAAATAGCTACTGATTTCAATTTCGCTAGCCTTTCCACTCATTATTTCATCCATTGACTTGTAGGCTTCGCGATAAGTTAAATCTTCACCTTCTGCAAGTTTTGAAATACACTTATTGATTGTATAGTCTCCAAGGAAATTCTTAACAATTGTAAGGCCATCAGGAGTTAAAATGGATTCCGGATGAAATTGAAGGCCATATACTGGGAATTGCTTATGTCTAACAGCCATTATCTCCCCATCATCACTTGTAGAAATTACTTCCAACTCTTCAGGAATTTCATCTTTTAAACTTAAGGAGTGATATCTTCCAACTGTTATTGGTGATTCAAGATTTTTGAAAAGTTCATCTCCCTCATCAAAAGATATGATTGAGGATTTTCCATGCATCAATTTATCGGCATAGGTTATGTTTCCTCCAAAAGCAGCACAAATTGCTTGATGTCCCAAACAAACTCCAAGAATTGGTATATCTCCTGCAAATTCCTTTACAACATCTATGCAGATTCCCGCATCCTCAGGCCTTCCAGGGCCCGGTGATAAAATAATCGCCTCGGGATTTAAATCCCTGATTTCATTTAATGTTACCTTATCATTTCTAAAAACCTTTATGTCCTGATTAATTTCCCCTATCAATTGATATAAATTATAAGAGAAGCTATCATAATTATCTATTAGTACAATCATTTTATCCCTCCATCAGCTTCTTCCAAAGCATTAATAACTGCAGCCGCCTTGTTTAAACATTCATCGAATTCGTTGTTTGGGATGCTGTCTGCAACAATTCCCGCACCGGAACGTATGAATACCTTGCCATTTCTTGCAAAAGCAATTCTAATGGAAATGCAAGTATCTATATTGCCGCTTAAATCAATATATCCGATTGCACCACCATATATTCCCCTTTTATTATTTTCAAGTTCGTTTATAATTTCACATGCCCTTATTTTTGGTGCTCCAGACAAGGTTCCGGCAGGCAAGATTGAATCTATTGCTGATAATGAATCCAAATCATCTCTCAATTTTCCTGTAACAGTGGATCCTATGTGCATTACATGTGAAAATTTCTCAATGGAGAGATATTTGTCCACATGAACACTGCCTATTTCTGAAATTCTTCCGATGTCATTTCTTCCCAAATCAACCAGCATATTATGTTCTGCCAATTCTTTTTCATCTGAAAGAAGTTCTTTTTCTAATTTTAAATCTTCTGAAACTGTTTTACCTCTTGGACGAGTTCCTGCAAGTGGGAATGTATATAATTTTCCATCATCTAATTTTACAAGAGTTTCTGGTGAGGCTCCTGCAATTTCAATATCGTCACTAGAGAAATAAAACATGTAAGGAGAAGGGTTTCTGGTTCTTAAAACCCTATATGTATCAAAAAGACTTCCTGAGATGTCTGCTTCAATTCTGTTTGAAAGCACAACTTGGAAAATATCTCCTTCCCTAATGTAGTTCTTGGCTTTTTCAACCATGCCACAATATTCTTCCCTTGAAAATACCGGTTTAAAATCTGATTTGAGTTCTAATGTAGGTACATCTAACTTTTTACCATTTTTAATCAAATCTTCCAATTCTTCCAAATCATCAATGGCTTTTTGATAATTTTCTTCCAAATTGTCGGTTTTCATGTTTGCTATCAATATTATCTTTTGCTTGAAGTTATCGAATACAATTACCTTATCAAATAACATTAAATCAATGTCTTTAAATTGATCTTGGTTTTCTGCATCTAGTTTAAGGGATGGTTCGGCATATTTAATATAATCATAAGCAAAATATCCGACAAAACCTCCAGTGAATGTAGGCAGGTCCTTAATTTTTGGAGATTTATTCTCTTTTATCAATTGCTTAATTATCTCACGAGGGTCGTCTGTCTCAATCGTGGTTACTTCGTCATTGCATAACTCTTTAATATTTACAACATTATTTTGACATGTAAATTCCAAAAGAGGATCATATCCAAGAAAGCTGTATCTTCCCCACTGTTCACTATCTTCTACACTTTCAAGCATGTAACAATGTTTGCTTATATTTTTAAGAATTTTCATTACTTCAATAGGAGTTGCAATATCTGACAGAAGTTCACAACTTATTGGTATTCTTTTATATTCTTCATTTTTTGCTAATTCTTTTACTTCTTCTAAAGTTGGGGAAAACATTTTTATCACTACTATTAATATAATATAATGTACTATTTAAAGCCTTGTTGTCATAAAATGTACATTGAAATTGATTTTAAAAAAAATAATTAAAGACTGTCTTGATTACGATTGAATTCAATAACAATCTTTTTAATTTCATTTTTAGACAAATAAGGTAAACCTTCAGCAAGTTCCATTTCCAAATCCTTATTCATTTGCATTCTCTTTTGAACATATTCATCTTGAGAACATGATTTCATGTATTCTTTATTTAAATTAGAATATTTTGTGATAACTGGTTGGATAAAAGTTTCAATATCCTTATCTAATCTATCATTAATAATTTTTTGTTTCTTGACACCGCTTAAAAGACCAAACAAAGCAATGAGGAAACCAAACATTACAAAAGTTAAACCTAAAACAATATAATCCCAATTATCCATAAAATAAACTGTAAAAATAAGTCCTAAAATTGCAATTATTGCACCGATTGTTTTTAAGTTCATAAAAAATAATTGTACTACATTTTATAAAAAAATTTTGATTAAAAATAAAAAAAATAAAAGAAGTTAATCTAACTTTTTAACTTCTTCCATGAATTGTGCTTGACCTATCCTTTTCATAGTTGCGGCCAATCTTTCTTTTTGTGGTTTAATAGCTAATCTATTATATGTTTTGATAACTTTAGATATTAGATCAACAATTTCGTCAGTTGTTTCAAGTTCAAGCCTTACTCCTTCAACAACTTCCCTACCAGTTTTTCCACCCACATAAATCTCATATCCGTGGAATTTTGTTTCCCTAGCGTCATGAGGACATGCTTTGATACATTTTCCACAACCATAACAGATTGTATAGTTAGTATAGGACATCTCTCCCCTGATGGAAGGTGCATTTACTTTACAGACATCCTCACATCTTCCACAACCATTACATTTTTCAGCATCGACTTTAGGATAAGTAATACCTGCAATTCCGAAATCATGCACTTGAGGCCTTGAACATTTGTTTGGACAGCCATTAATAGCTATTTTAAATTTGTAGTTAGCAGGCATTTCAGAGAATTTCTCTTCAAGTTCATAACATAGTGCAGTAGTAGGTATCAATCCCAAATGACAGTTAAATTGTCCAGGACATGCCAAAGTTGCTCTTACAAGAGGCCCTTCAGAACCTGTAAGCAAGTCATGTTCATCAAGTTTATCTGTAACTGCCTCTACATCAATTGGTTTAATATCATGAAGCTCATAAGTTCCACGATTTGTAAGCTTGATTCTTGCATCATACTCTTTTGCTATTTTGTTAATGTATTCTGTTTCATCAAGTTGATAGAAACCACTAGGTTTAGCTCTTACACGAATAAAGTAATTTCCATCAGACCTTATACCAGAACCTCCTTTATAATCGTTCCAGTAATATGATACGAATTCCTTATTTTCAATACGTTCGTTGATGTTTTTACGGAACCTATTTAATTTGAATTCAGCTAGTTTATCAATAGCATCCTTATCTGCGCCATCCTGTAAATCAACTGCATCAGCAATATCTTTTCCTTTTTCAGTTCTTACAATAACTGTAGAATATCCATCTGGAGAACCTACATTACCAATGGAAACATCAGCCAAATCAGATGCGAAATCACGACAAACTTCACAACCAGAGAATGTTTCAATGTCTTTTACAGGAATGTCAATTGTCTTATCTTCAGTTTCAATGATAAATTTACCATTAGTAACATCGAACTTTTTAACATCACCAATATCCACTTCATTATCAGCACATACCTTTTTAATTGCATCCAAAGTGAATTTTTCAGTACAGAACAAACCAATCAAATATTCAATTTTTGGAAGCTTGACTGGATATCCCTCATCACCAATCTCAGAGCTGTGTTTTGCAAGATATGGATAATATTGGTATTTTCTAAGACCTTCAACTTGACAAGGAAGTCCAACAACAGCTACTTTCTCAAGACCCATTTCTCCTGCTTTTTTAAGAGCTGACAATGGAGAAATTGCATATTTTGATTTTGCGCTATGATCCAATGCGTCGGCATCCTTAATAATAAGAGAAATTGGTTTCCATTTTACATCGCCGACCACAATAGCTCCATCAATTTTTCCTTTATTAATCAAATCTTTTAAGAAAGTAGTTATTACTCCTCCATCCTGACCGTCATCAGAACCTTTAGCATAGTAATATTCTTCAAAAAAGTCTTCACGAATACTTATTTGATATCTTCCTGAAAATACACGAGGACAGACTTCGTGACACATTCCATGACCAAGACGTCTGCAGTATTCGCCTAATGAAGGACCTTCATCAAAATCAACAAAATTGTTTGGACAAACTATTTCACATGCACCACAAGCCGCACAGAATTTTTCATCGACTATCTTATTTAATAACCATTCAGGATTACTATCATCAGTCAATTTTTTTAAGTAATCTCCAGTATTAATCATTCTGTCTGCAACTTTATTTACAATATCTTCAGTTAATTGACCATTATTATCCTTTTTAGCAACTTCTTTAGCTTCTTTAAGAACCTGGTCAATTAATTGCTGTGACATAGCATCATTTGCCTTGTCTTTAAGGTTATTTATGAAATCTTCAAGCATAATATCTCCTCCAATTAAGTAAAGATAATTAAGCTTTTCTATTATAAAAATATTTCGTGAAAAAAATAGAATATTATTTGAAAGTTTGTTTTTGGTAAAGGAAGGTGATTAGAAAGCACCTCCACCTCCACCACCGGAACCTCCTCCAGCTCCACCAAATCCTCCATTATCGTTACTATTGGCAGAAGCATTACTTGTGGAAATAACACTTGCGAATAAAAGAGGACCTCCAACATTGCTGTAATAATAGACATCGCTGCGGTAATAGTCATCATTTTCAAATGCTGGTTTTATGGTTTTCATAGCTTTGTTGACTGCTTTTGCATCGCCTAAGGCAGTTGCATAAATCAAATATTTATCCCAAATTGCAATAGACTCTGGAGGATGTTGTTTTATTAATGAAAAGTCCTTAAGGAATTTTCTAAAGGCTTCCCATTTTTTATATTGGGTAAAACCTGCCTCTGTCCAATGCCCCGCATAACGGTTTGGCAATAGAAATATGAAAATACCTAAAATAAGGAAAACAAGTCCTTCAATAAATAAAGTTAAAATTGCAGGATTGCTGATAATCGCATAAACCATGACAATAATTGATACTATAGCTAAAATAATGCCATAAACTTTAAACAAATTAGAACCTTTAGAATCGAAGTATTGTCTTAAAAGAGGCCTGACTTCCATGTTTGCATAGTCCCTTCTAATTTTCTTCAGGTTTTCATTGAAAGCCTTTGCCGAATATTCTGATTTTAAATCTGATTTCATTTGATTGAAATCCAAAATACCATTCCTAGCATATGGACTTAAAAGTAATCTTATTATATCATATTTGTATTGAGGCAAATCATCATAATTTTCAGGCAAAATAAGTTTAAGATCATTATTTCCATCATCCTTATTAGCTATTTTGATAATTCCATCCCCAATCATTTCCATTATGGTTGCCTGAATACCATTCTGACTAACTTCCCCCACATTGGATCTTTTTCCAAACATCGCATCAACAAATATCGGAGAATCATCGGTTGGAATCTCATGCTCATAAGGAGCATCATATATCACTTTAGGTTCCCTACCATACCTCAAATAGATACCAACAGGAACTATTAAAGTAATAGCTAAAATTAGCGGCAAATATGAAACTAATGCATCTTTAAAAACAGCACCATTCACATAATCCTCTTCTATCTTAACTAGCTTATCATGTCCGTCCTGACTGATTTTATTTGCATAAACCGGATCTTTGAACTCAGATAAAGGAATCAATGCTCTCACTTCAAGATATTCGTCATAATGACGAGGACCTGATTGAACTGTTAGAGTATTACCACTCCATGAACTTTCAGCATCTGCATCGTACGGATTAATCCAATATTCAATTTTTTGGTCATTTGGGAAGTTAATGTGAGCAACTAACTTTTGAACACCGTTTTCCCATCCATCACCCCATAATTTATACTGGATCTCTCCAACATCATTGTAAATATTAATAACATCCTTAAAATCATAGCTATAATGAATTACCACAGATGTGTCCTTTATAGGTTTGGTTAAATCCTTATCAGAATACAAATAAACTTTTATTTTATAATAACCATCTTCATTATGTGGTTCTGCTTTTGTATAAGCACCATCAGCACTAACCTTTAGATTATCAATAGATTGTCCTTTCTTTAATGGAATTTCCCTATAAACCCCATTATATTTTCCATGAAATGTATAAGTATAAGATTCATCCACTTTTAAAAGACCATTATCCTGAATATTAAGAATAATATCTGCTAAATCAATCGTATAACTCCTATTGTCATCATCATTGGCAAATGCTGTTGGCAATACGGATATTAGAAAAATAGAAATTAGAATAATTGAAACTAATTTTCGATTCATAAAACACCAACTAATAGTTTATTAGATATTATTATAATTTTTAGCTTAATGTATTTTTAGATGGGCATAATCTTGACAAAACAATAGTTATATAATATATTAAAATTATATTATTATAATTAAATAATTTGATTTTGGTTTTATATAGAGTGGGAGAATTTTTTATGAAAAGTAAACTGTTTTTAATAATAATTGTTTTATTAATTGGAATATCTGCAGTTAGTGCAGAAAATAACACGACAACATTTGCTGATGTGCAAAATGCAATAGACAGCGATTGTCAAATAATATATTTGAATAATACAAGCTACATCAGTGAAGGACATGGAATAGTCATTAACAAGGACATAATCCTTGATGGAGCCTATGAAAACGGGACAGGGAAATCAACACTAAATGGAAATGGTCTTTCAAATATAATAACCATAACTAACAATTACAGTGTTGTTTTAAAAAATATTAACTTCATAAATGGAAATAGCAAATTTAACGGAGGAGCAATTTCACTTAACAACGGAACATTAGTTATCTGCGATTGTGAATTTAACAACAATACTGCTTTGAACGGTGGTGCAATATATTCTGCAGGGAATTTGAACATTTATGACGGATATTTTTCAAACAATACATGTAAAAACACTGGAGAAACAATCTATTGTGAAAATGAGTACATTTTATTATCCAATAGCTATTTAAATAGCAATTTAGAATTTTCTTCAGAGGTATATATTGACAGCGTAAATTCAACAAATCTAAAAGCACAATTCCAAGTTGGAAGCGACATTTTTTTAAAATTTATTGGAAATGAAAATTACCAACTTTTAATGTACAACTCATCCTATAATGGGAGTTTGCCATCAAGATATGATTTAAGAGACTATAATCTTACATCCCCAGTTTTAAACCAGGGAGAAACTGGAACCTGTTGGGCACAAGCTACAATAGCCACATTGGAATCATGTATTTTAAAAGCAACTAATGGAGAAAGAGTATTAACCCATGAAGAAAAATTATCTGTTGAAAATTTACTTAATTTGATTATCAAATACACAAATGGCCAAGCAACATACAGCAGCGGAGGTATTTTTGAATTTGCATTGCCATATTTAACCTCATGGATGGGTCCTGTTAAAGAGGTGGACGACCCTTGGTTAGGATATTATATAGATTCTCCAATATTAAACAGTTTAATTCACGTTCAAAATGCATACAATATTGAAAAACGTAATAATGATACTGATCTTGACAATCTAAAAAAAGCTATTTTAGACTATGGTGCAGTTTATACTTCATACACTGACTATACATTATTCCGTACCACAAAAGGAGACTATTACAACCCATACTCCGAAGCTCCAAATCATGCAGTCTGTATTGTCGGATGGGATGATAACTACGACAGACACAATTTCAAAGCTGTTGGAGGAGAGTATCCTGAAGGAAACGGAGCATTCATAGTTCAAAACAGTTGGGGATCCGTTTGGGGTCGTGGTGGTTATTTCTATGTATCATACTATGATAAAACATTCTACAGAGGAAATGATGCATGGACATTTATTTTCAATGATACATTAAGATACAATAAAAATTATCAAAACGAATTATATGGAAAAGGATATGCCTACTACACCAACAAACAGATTACAGTTGACAATACATTTAAAGCCATAGCAGACGATTACCTTGTAGCATTCGGAACATATTTCGATAACTTATGTGATTATAAAGCTCAAATTTATGTAAATGACATATCAGTTTTAAATCAAACCGGAACAAAAAATCAAATCGGATACTACACAATAGAACTGGACAAATACATACCAATAAAAACCGGAGACAAATTCACAATACAATTAACCTATTCCAGCTTAAACGATGAAAACATTAGAGTTTACTTAGCATACGGTCAAAGAACCGCACCTATTAAAGCGTTTACTTCCCAATATCTCTTTGAATCTGTACAAAATAAAATAGATTATGCAAAAGACAATTCTGAGATTTTCTTAAGCAACAAGACATATATCGCTTCAACTGATGAAAAAACAATTGTAATAAATAAAAATATAACAATCAATGGTGCAAAAAACAATGGCGCTGGATTTTCAATACTAGATGCCAATAATTTGATTTCAATTTTTGAAATAGCAAAAGGATGTAGCGTTACCCTTAAAAATCTTTATTTGATTAATTCAAATGGATCTGCAATAATTGTAAATAAAGGATCAAGTGCAACAATATTGAATTCAAATTTCAGCAACAATAAAGGAGAATACGGAAATTCTATTCTTATAAATGGGGAAGGGATAATTAAAAACTGTATTTTCAATAACAAAAATGCTGGAATAAGTGAAATATATGTAAATGGAACTGTTGAATTTGAAAACAATAAAATCAACTCAAAAACAGCCAATATTTACAACAACGGAACAATTACAAGTGAAACCAATTTAGTAATAAATAATGCAGATACTTCATTGAACAAGCCTGTAAGAATAATTGCTAGTTTAACTGATGATAGTGGAAATGCAATTGAAACCGATAACTTGAACATTGACAACATTGGCCAGATGTCCTATTTGGACAACGGATATTATTTAGATTACACTCCAAGAACCGTTGGTCAATATTCATTAACTAGTACAAATGCAAGATTAACAAAATTAAACGTTAAAAAAGGCGTTTTAACTGTCAGACTTACTGATGACATCATAATAACAGGTGGAGATTTCGTTTATGGAACCAAACCGTTTGTAACACTTTATTTGCCTGACAATAAGTTAGGAAAATATAATATTTACATAGACAATAACAAGATCACCACATTTACAGTAAGCACTACAGAAACAAATATCAATATTGCAAACTTGAACGTTGGAAATCACATTATAAAAATTGAAAGTGTTGACAATGCAAAATACTTCAATACAACAAATGTTAATGTTTTAAAAGCAACACCAATATTAGAATTTACTGTAAATGACATAACCTATGGAGAAAAGACTCAAATCGAAATATCATTAACAGATATGGGCCAATCACCATTAAATGAATCTGTTACTGTAACCGTTAATGGAAAAACACAGGCAATAACTTTAGCAAATGGAAAAGCTACATTAACAATTTCAGAAATATTGCCTGCTAAAACATATGCAGTAACTGTAAATTTTGCAGGAAACAACAATTATCTTTCAGCTGCGAAAGAGAAAACATTTGTTGTTAATAAAAAATCATCAAATATACAATTAACTGCAAATAACATTGTTTATGGAGATGCAACCACAGCAACTGCCAAATTGGATTCAGCAACCACAGGAGTTGTTAAATTCTACTTAAATGGAAATTATATTGGAAGTTCCAGAATTGTGAATGGTGATTCAAAATACAATTTAAATAATCTTAATGCAGGAAATTACTTAATAAAAGCTGTTTATGATGGAGATGGGAATTATAATTCAATAGAAAGTCAGAATATGCAATTTAACGTTGCTAAAAAAGAAACAGCAATGAACATTATTTCAAATAACATGAAATATGGTGAAAATGGCCAATTTACAATATCTGTTTTGCCAACAGCAACAGGAACAATAACACTTTATATAAATGACAAATATTATGGAGAAAGCAACATAAACAACGGAATCTCTGTTTTCACCATCAATCCACTCCCAATAGGAAGATATAATGGACTTGTTGTTTATACCGGAGATGGCAACCATTTGAAAAATAATGCCCCATTTGTCTTCGAAGTTGAAAAACTCAAAGGATCAATCCAATATGAATTGTTAAATAATGTTGCTGGAGATGCCAAACTTAAAGTTACAACTCCAATTGAAGACAACAATAATGTGAAAATTTCAGTAAATGGCCAAAACCAAAACATCCAATTGAATAATGGAATAGGAATTATAGATTTAAATAAACTCAATAAAGGAAACCATTCTATTTCAATCCAATATGAAGGAAATATTTATGAGGTAAACGATGTAAATGGACAGATAACAATTTTGCCACCGATAAAATTAGAATCAGAAGACATTTACATGTACCATAAAGATGGAACCAAATATGAAGTTACTCTACTAGATGCATATGGAAATCCAATAGCTAATAAGGCAGTTACCTTAACACTAAACGGAACAAACTTCAAAAACCTAAAATACGACAGAACAACCGACACCAACGGAATAGCTAATTTACCAATAGGCCTTAATGTGGGAGAATATACTATTGCTGCAAGCTATGGTACTGAATCAATTACCAATAAGATTAGTGTAAATACCCCATCTTACAAATTAAGTGAGTACAAAGACATCACAATGAAACAAAAAGACGGAACAAAATACACCATAAAACTAACAGACGAAAAAGGAAACCCACAAACAGGAAAAACAATAACACTCTATCTCAACGGAGCAAACTTCAAAAACCTAAAATACGACAGAACAACCGACACCAACGGAATAGCTAGCTTGCCAATCGGCCTTAATATAGGAGAATACACAATAACAGCAAAATATGAAACACAAACAGCAACAACAAAAATCAAGGTATTGAAACCTACGGCAACAACTTACAAACTAACAGAATACAAAGACATCACAATGAAACAAAAAGACGGAACAAAATACACCATAAAACTAACAGACGAAAAAGGAAACCCACAAACAGGAAAAACAATAACACTCTATCTTAACGGAGCAAACTTCAAAAACCTAAAATACGACAGAACAACCGATGCAAATGGTATAGCTAATTTACCAATAGGCCTTAATGTGGGAGAGTATACAATAACAGCAATTTATGAAACACAATCCATAACAACCAAAATCACAGTATTGAACCAAAACGCACAAACCCCAACAACCTACAAACTAACAGAATACAAAGACATCACAATGAAACAAAAAGACGGAACAAAATACACCATAAAACTAACAGACGAAAAAGGAAACCCACAAACAGGAAAAACAATAACACTCTATCTCAACGGAGCAAACTTCAAAAACCTAAAATACGACAGAACAACCGACACCAACGGAATAGCAAACCTACCAATAGAACTAGCACCAGGACAATACACAATAACAGCAACATACCAAACACAAACAATAACAACCAAAATCACAGTATTAGCTGTAAATTAGAGAAAATCATTTCTCTAATTATTATTTTTATTAATGGCTTTCAATTCTTTTACAATATAATACATCAATACAATAAACACTATAAAAGCCAAAACTAAAATTATGCATATTATTGTTGGATCATAAAAGAAATCTCCAGCAGGGTCAATGAAATCAAGAATTTCTGAGATTAAATTGTTTAAAAAGTGAGCCCCCATTGGAACAAAAATATTATCTGTTTTTATGTATAGGATACACATACATATTCCAAATATGAATGCTGAAAACATCCCGCCATAATCATGACATAATCCAAAAAGGATTGAAGAAATCAATATTGCTAAAATAACATTAATACGTTTATTTAATCTATTAAAAATAACTCCCCTAAATACTAGTTCTTCGGAAACTGGAGCTATTATGATTGTACTGATAGCTGTACCTACTGCAAATAAACCAGATGCATGGGCAATGCTATTGGATAAGTCAAAACTTGTTCCAATGAATAAAATAGATAAATAAATCATACCATATGAAAAGATTAAATTTAATATAACAATCCATGTGATTAACTTTATATTTGAAGTTTTGAATGCGTCAGATAGTTTATTATGAAAATCTAAAGAACATCCCTTCAGTTTATAAGCAATGTAAACAGTCAAAACAATCCATAGCAAGTCATATGGAACTTCAATTAAAAATAGATCTTCAATAATAACCATTGCAAAAATAGTTACAATTCCAACTATCAATAGACGTATAATTGAAATTTGATTTAATTCTTCATTAATTGTTGTCATTAAAAAAATAATATAGAAAAGAAAGTTTAAATAACTTTCCTTTAGCTGTATAATAATTGATATACCTTATTAGTAAATAGGTTTACGTACCCACAAACAATAGAACCAACAAATAACATTATGAATAACACAATTATTCCAATTATTGGATTCATCACTACAAACAGGGACAATATTAACATCACTACTCCGAAAGCAATCACTATAATCATTTCAATAACCCCCATCAATATTACAGTAACCAAATATGGGATAATACCTATCCTATATATTCTGCTTCCAATTGCATTAAAATTAAAAGCTTGTTTAAAACTATTTTCCTTAACCATATTTGCTATTGCGAATGGAGATATGAAGAATATTAATATTGCTCCGAGAATTACACTTACAGCAATTAATAAATTTGCAATATCTGAATTAAAAGCTGCAATATAAAGTCCTAAAACCAATAGGATAATTGGAATAATACAGTATGCCAAGTTTACTATGAATACTTTAATTCCCTGAATGAGCATTAATTTATAGTCCTCAAAGTGAGGCAATTCATCCTCACCTTCATAAACCCTATAAATGTAACCACTTGCAAATAATGAGACTATAAACGATGCAATGGAAAATATTATTAGAATGGCTACTTGTGTTGGAGTAAGAACAGTTGATAATCCATTAATCACTTCATTTAAATTTTGTGCTCCTGCAATTGAATTAATATTTGCTTTTGAAAGTGAGAAGTGATTTCCAATATTTGATAAAATTGTTCCTAAAAGCAAAAGAAGGGAAAATAACACAGCATTTTTAAAATCATGCTGTGGATATTTTAAACCTTTTTTAAGTATATCAGTTAAAGCCATTTATTCACCAAGCCCATATATAAGTCCAGTTACACGTGATGAAAAGATTCCTAAGTATGGAGTTACAATAAAAGAGAATATTGCCTCATAGATAATTAATCCTCCAATCATTACTCCTCCAAAAGCAGCAGGGTTGAAACTTCCAATTGCAATACCAAATACTCCAAATATTCCAATAAGAATTGCAGCAACAACTGCTGATATTACAACACATAATAACATTAAACCTATGAATGTAATAATAAACCTTCCAACACCTATCATTTTTATAATTTCATTTATCCTTTTAAAGTCAAATGCTGCTTTTAATGATCCTTCATTAGCAATCATGTTTGGTACTGCTAAGAATGAATAGAATACAGAAATAATGAATAAAATTATTCCAATAATTGCTCCGAGACTTGAAATAGCATCATTATTGATTGTTTGACCTATAGTACCTATAATAATAAATACCACAATTGGAATGAATAAATATATAAATTGAACAATAATCATTTTAAGTCCGTCAACAAACATGCCTGTAAAATTATCGAATTCAGGAAGTTTGTCTTCACCACCCACCATTCCTTTGGTTCCACTTTCAATAACTCTGTATTGATAACCCGCAATTAAGAAAATTGGGATTATGAGAAAGCTAAAAATGGACAATAATCCTAATTTAAGAAGGACCTTAATATTTTGTCCCGCATATTCAAATGAATCTTTATAAATATCCAAAATCATTTTATCACCTTACTCATCATCATCTAAGATAAAAACTTCTTCTATAAGATCTTTTTCCAATATTTTTGTAATTTTATAAGCCAATAATAAAGAAGGATTATATCTGGCATTTTCAAGAGCATTTATGGTCTGTCTTGTAACACCAACCAAATCCCCTAATTTTTGTTGGCTTAATCCAACCTCTTTTCTTAGTTCTTTAATATTGGTTTTCAAACGATCACCTAATTTTCAAATGTAATAAATATTTGACATTGATATGTATAATATATGTTACATATATACTTTGCTATCAACATATGTAATAAATATTTAACATAAATATGTATAATATATATTACATATAAACTTTACTAATAAATATTACAAAAAATAAATATAAACCTAATAAAAATTGAGATGATAAAAATGGCTATACATCCAATCGAATTCAGATATGGTACCCCGGAAATGAAAGCTGTCTGGGAAACTAAAAATAAGTTACAAAGAATGTTAGACGTAGAATCCGCACTTGCACAAGCAGAAGGGAAATTAGGAATAATCCCACAAGAAGTAGCAGATGAAATTGCAAAAAAAGCAAATACAGATTATGTAAAAGAAGAAAGAGTAAACGAAATCGAAAAAGCAACAAAACATGATATCGGAGCTCTAATCAAAGGTCTTGGAGAAGTATGTGACAATGATGCGGGAGAATATGTCCACTTCGGAGCAACCTCAAATGATGTTGTTGATACCTCAAACTCATTATTAATCAAAGATTCAGCAGAAATAATTAAAGACAAAATCAAAACTTTAACAGAAATAATGCTTAAGTTAGCTGAAGAAAATATTGACAAAGTAGCTGTTGGAAGAACCCACGGACAACACGCACTTCCAATTACCTACGGAATGAAATTCGGTCTTTGGGCTGACGAATTACACAGGCAATATGAAAGAGTAAACCATGCAGAGCAAAATGTTTGTGTTGCAATGGTAGATGGAGCAGTTGGAACTACAGCTGCACTTGGAGAACAAGGTTGGGAAATTCATAAAACCGTTGCAGAAATCTTAGAATTACCTGCAGCATCAATTACAAACCAAGTTGTTCAAAGGGACAATCATGTTGAATTTATTATGGCATTAGCTAATCTTGCATCAACATTAGATAAAATTGCATTAGAAATTAGAAATCTCCAAAGAACAGAGCTTATGGAAGTTGGAGAATACTTCGACCCAGAAAAACAAATGGGAAGTAGTACAATGCCGCATAAAATGAATCCAATTACAGCAGAACGTATATGTGGTGTTGCAAGAATTGTTAAATCATTTGTAAATGCAGCTCTCGACAATAATCCTCTCTGGCACGAAAGAGACCTTACAAACTCCTCTTGTGAAAGAATAATGTTCCCTGAAAGCTGCATATTAACTGATTACATATTAAACCTTACAATCAAATTAATGAGTAATTTAGTATTCTATGATGAAAATATTGAAAGAAACCTTAACTTAACAAATGGATTAATTATGGCTGAAAGATTGATGGCAGAACTTACCAGAAGCGGGATGGGTAAACAAACTGCATATGGAATCGTAAGGAAAAATGCAATCAAAGCTAAGAAAGAAGACAAATTACTTGGCGATTTAATATTAGAAGATGAAGAAGTACAAAAATACTTAACTGAAGAAGACGTTGAAGCAATTATGAATCCTCATACATACATAGGCTCATCAAAAATTATTGTAGAAGAATTAATTGAAAAATCAAAAGATTGGTTTTAGATAAGTGAAAACTATGGCTTCAATAAAAACATTAAAATCATTAGATATAAGTTCTGTTACTATAATGGTAACAGCAATATCTATTGTTTTTGCAATAATATTTTCAATAATCCTTTTAATTGCATTTGGAATCATATCTTCAGCCTACGTTGGAATAATGGCAGTCATAGTTCCAACAGTAATCTGCGGAACAATTATAGTAAGTATTTATCATACGTTTATTGAAAGCTTCCTATACAACCTAATAGCTAAAAAAACTGCTATCGTGTTTGCTTTTGAAGAAGATGGAAGCATATCAAAAATTAGCACTACTTCAACAGCAATCATTTGTGCTATTATTGTAACAGTGTTGCTAATCATCGAATATTTGGTTGGAATAGTTTTAATTCCATTGCTTTTGAGTTCTGCAGTTCAAACACTAATGTTAAGTGGACAAAGCCAAATGGCATTTACCTTATATCAAATGATTATGATGATTTCAAATCCTACATTCAGTATTGGAATCATTGTAGGGGCATTTATAGGAACATTCATCTACATATTGATTGGAACATATGTCTACAATTATATTGCTGGAAAGGGTTATCCAATAGAAGTTAGAATAAAAGATAACAACACACTTGAAAGTATTGATATCAAAAGCTTTGCAACTGCAATAGCTATAATATCTGCAGTTTTAGGATTGATAAGTGGACTATTATCCCTAGCATCTGGTGGAAATATCCTTAGCATAATTATTTCAGTTATTGTTGAATTTATTTTAGGCTTTATAATTGCCACAATTATCGGATTGCTTTATAATAAACTTGGACCAAATGTAGGCAAAATTAAATTCGAATTGATCGACGAGTAAACTCTCTCGATTAAACTTTTTTTTATTTATTAAACATTTCAACCATTTTATTTAAAACATTTATAAATTTAGATTAACCTAAAAATTAATATATTTATAAATGAAAAAATACCATTATAAGTAGGTGAGAAAAATGGTAATGGAAAAACTAACATTAAATATCAATGGAGAACATGATGACTTTATAGTTTATGACATAATCAGCAAAATTATGACCCTGGATGGTGTTGAAGATGCTGAATATGATGCTGGAATAGAACTAGCGAAAATCACAATAGACCCTGAAAAAGTATCAAAAGAAGACATTGAACTAGCTGCAAAAGAAGAAGGATATAGTGTAACATTCCAATAAGGTGGTAACAATGGCCCGTCTTAAAGAAATGGATTTGCCAATAGAAGGTATGCACTGCGCATCATGTGTTTTAAGTTTGGATAAAACATTTGGGCGAGAGGAAGGTGTTGAATCTGTAGAGGCAGACCTTGCAACAAATAAATTGAAATTAGTAGTAAACCCTAAGAAAATCTCATTTGAAAAAATACAGACATTAGTGAAAAATTTAGGATTTAAAATTCATACCGATGAAATCAAATTAAAAATACATGGAATGCACTGCGCATCATGCGTTATGAATGTTGAAAATTTTCTAATGAGATTGGATGGAATATTTGATGTGAAAGCGGATTTGTCATCTAACAGTGCTAAAATTTATTATGACAAAAATAAAGTATCCTTAGATGAAATGAAAGTTGTAATTGAATCTCTCGGATTCGAAGTCATTGGAATTGACGGACAATTAGATGTGAATGAAGACGAAATTTATCAAAAAGACCTTAGAGACAAATTATATAGAATAATAGTCGGGTTTTTCTTCTCAACCGTACTGATGGTTCTAATGTATGTTCACTGGCATCCGTTTGGGTTATCAATGGGCATGGTATCCCTTATCATTAGTATCGCTCCATTTCTTTATGTTTCACTTCCAATTCTTAAAGCGGGCTGGAACGGCCTTACCCATAAAAATTTAAATATGGATGTAATGTATTCAATGGGTATTGTAGTTGCTTATGTTTCAAGTATTCTCGGTACATTCAACATAGTTCTTGATCATTCTTTCATGTTTTATGAAACAGCTATTATGCTTCCTTCATTCTTATTAATTGGAAGATATTTAGAAGCCAGAGCTAAAAAAAGTACTTCCGATTCCATTAGAGAACTAATTGGACTCCAACCAACAAATGCAACCAAAATTACTTTAGAAAATGGGGAAATTGTAAAAGAAGAAGAAATCCCAATTGCCCAAATTCAAATTGGAGACATAGTTCTTGTGAGACCTGGAGATAAAATACCCGTTGATGGAATTGTAATTGGTGGAGAATCATATGTTGATGAATCAATGATTAATGGAGAACCCATACCAAAAACAAAAACAGTAGACTCTGAAGTTTTTGCAGGTACTTTGAACCAAGATGGAGTTCTACAAATCGAAGCCTTAAAAATAGGAAAAGAAACAGTCTTATCAAACATTATAAGACTTGTGGAAAAAGCACAAAGTTCTAGACCTCCAGTTCAAAAAATTGCAAACACAGCTGTAAGCTACTTTATTCCAACAATCCTTACAATAGCAATAGTTGTATTTATAATATGGTACTTCCTAGTTGGATCCACACTTCTATTTGCACTTACCACATTAATTTCAATTTTAGTTGTTGCGTGTCCATGTGCATTAGGTTTAGCTACACCAACAGCAGTAACCGTAGGAATTGGAAGAGCTGCAGAGTTTGGAATCCTTATTAAAAATGGAGACACATTAGAAAATGCGGGCAAAATTAATGTGGCTGCATTTGATAAAACAGGAACAATAACAGAAGGTAAACCACAAGTAGACGACATTATAACCTATGGAATCTCAGAAGAAGAACTTCTGCAAATTGCTTCAACTATTGAGAAAAATTCAAATCATCCAATAGCTAAAGCAATAGTGAAAAAAGCCAAAGAAATGGATGTTGAACCATTGAAAATCGAAAACTTTGAAAATATTACTGGAAAAGGTCTTAAAGCAGAAGTTAATGGTGAAACAGTTCTTGCAGGAAATATAAGTTTAATGAATGATTTCCTGATTCCTGAAGAGGTATTGATCCAATACAGAAATCTTGAAAATGAAAGCAAAACAACAATTTTGATAGGTATAAATGGAGAAATAAAAGGAATTATAAGTCTTTCAGACAAAATTAAAGAAAACTCCAAAAGAACCATTGAAGAATTGCACAAAATGGGAATTACAACTTATATGCTTACAGGAGATAATGAAAAAACAGCCCTCAATGTAGCAGAAAAAGTTGGAATCGATAATGTAGAAGCAAATGTACTTCCTGAAAATAAGCTAGACATCATTAAAGATATTCAAAGCAATAATAAAGATGGAAAAGTATTATTTGTAGGGGATGGTATTAACGATGCTCCAGCACTTACACAAGCAGACATTGGAGTAGCTATGGGAAATGGGACAGACATAGCTATGGAAAGCGGTGATGTCGTAATAATGGAAGGAGATTTAGAAAACGTTGTTGCAGCAGTACAATTCTCTAAAAAAGTAATGAGAAGAATTAAAGAAAATATATTCTGGGCATTTGCTTACAATATGATTTTAATTCCATTAGCTGCAGGAGCCTTATATGCCAGCTTTGAACTTATGTTTATGCCTGAATGGGCAGGTCTTGCAATGGCATTGAGTTCTGTGACTGTAATATCTCTTTCATTGGCACTTAAACGTTATGTGCCACCAGTTAAAAGAGGAATTTAAAACCTTTTTTAACTTTTTACCATTTTTCCCATAAATTCATATAAGAAATTTAAAACAATATTTTAACTTTTTACTATTTTTCCATCCTGAATAACACATAAGATATTGTCATTATTTGCTAAAAGATCAATATTAGCTAAAGGATTTCCATTAACCATGATTAAATCAGCAATGTTTCCACGTTCAATTGCACCCAAATTATCTTTTCCTAAGAATTCGGCAGCCTTGACTGTACCGCTAGCTATTGCTTCTGCAGGACTCATACCAATATCAACCAAGTGCCCCAGTTCCTCCAAATTATGACCATGAGGAATAACCCCACTATCTGTTCCCATCAATATGTTTACTCCTTTTTCATAAGCCATTGATACATTTTCCTTTTGCACTTTGATAATTTCCTTTAATTTGGCTTTCTTTTCAGCCCCATAATTATCCCATGCCGGAAAACCATTTTCATATAAAAAATGATGTACAAGCAATGTAGGAATTAAAGAAACATTAAAATCTCTCATTTCCCTAGCTATTTTTGTATCTATAAATGTACCGTGCTCTATTGAATCGAAGCCTGCAAGAATCGCATTTTCTATTCCTTTAAGACTGTGACAATGTGCTGATACTTTAAGATTGTTCGTTTTAGCCTCTGCTACGATCGTTTCCAATTCCTGAGTATTGAACTGCGGATCATCAGGAGAAGTGTTAGTGGTTAAAACACCACCACTGCACATTACCTTAATAAAATCAGCACCCGCCCTTTTAACTTCACGGGTTTTTTTAAGAACCTCATCAGGACCATCACATCTTCCCTTTGGAAAACCAGGATACATTATTTCCATATCAAAACCTGAAGGCAGCATCAAATCAAAATGTCCTCCAGTAGACACCAAAGGAGTTATTGAAAGCTCCATTTTAGGACCTGGAAACAATCCCCTTTGTTGAGCCAGCTTAACACTTAAATCAGCTGACCCGCAATCCCTTATTGTTGTAACACCTGCATTTAATGTTTGCAGACAATGTGGAACACCATTATAAAAATGAATACCTAAAGGATTAGCCATGTTTTCTTCTTTATGGAATCCTTTTGCAAGAATATGAGTATGAAGATCTATAAATCCAGGTAAAAGAAAATCATCCTCCCCATCGATTAAAATCCCATCGGATTTTATGTTAAAGGGAGATATCTCTTTAATAATATTGTCTTCTATTAAAATATTTCCATGAAGAATATCATTTCCAGGATTTAAAATATTAACATTATTAATTACGATTTGCATAGAAAACTCCTACAAGATTGTTATTGTGCCTTCATTTCCATCAACTTCTACAGATGTTCCGTTAATTAACCCATCAATATTCTCTGGAGAATCAACCATTGGAATGTCAGACATTATTGCTCCGGTTGCTATAATAGGTTCTGCTTCAATACATATAATTGCATTGGGAGCAGTACCATTCTTTTTCATTTGGAAAATTACATAAGAACCAACAGTTGAACCTTTCCCACCAGGAATAAATAAAACCTTGCCTTTGATGTTTTCCCCTTTAAGTTCATGATTAGGGTCAATTATAATTCCAGTTTCAGGATCTACACCTCCCAAAAAGCTAATAGGTTCGCTACTAACAATCAATTCTCCCTTTCCAATTCCTTTTCCAATATTTCTTGCTTTAATTACCATCTAGACCACATCTTTTTTCATGATTTCCCTTAAAACAGCTGTTGCATAAGAACCTTTATTAATTGAAAATTCTGCCAAAACTCCATCATCAGTCGCTGTGGCTGATGTGTCCCAAACTTTAAACCTCATTGCACGCCTAAGACCATGGCTTCCAAGACGAGGCATTTTAGGAACCTCAAAATCTGATTTTTTTAAATTATAACTATTAAGAACATCTTTTTCCATTTCTCCAACCTCACCCTCAGCAAATGGAACTTTAGTACCATATAATGGAGAAGTAGGATTCGCTTCGAAGTTTAAAATCATTTCTTCAAATTCCTCAGGAGTTTTATCACGAACAATATGTTCCTCATTATCTATTACTATATCTCCTTCAATATAATTATTAATTCCCATTTCCACCCTTCTGCTAACGGCATCATTAAATAAGAAAGATTGGTAAGCATGTACAAACATTCTTTGAAGAGGTTTTGGAAGAGCATATAACGCATTTTTATAAGCCTTATCATTGAGTTCCCCTTTTCTGGAATCTTTAATCAATTCCCTAAGCATCATTTTTTCATAACGCATTCCTTTGCCCATTAAATCTAAAGATTCCTGTAGCCTACCCTCATCATAAGCCTGACGCGCTTCTTGATTTTGAGGATGTTCCTCATCGGTGGGATTTCCAATGTATCTTCTAACGGCCTCCTGCAAGTCATTTTGAACTAGGGCCTCTCCAACCAAGTGAGTATTGGTCCTTGGTTTTCCAAAACGTTGCCAACCGAAATAATTAGGAACCCCGGTAACTTCCAATTGGGCCAATACGTCCCTAGCTATCTCAGCACTTTTTTCAATATCATCCAAATCCCTTATAAGAATTTTAAATTTGTTGCCCTGGAGCTGACCCATTCTAAGCTTTTTACGACCACGAGTAACTTTTAAAAAATCAGTTTTATATATATCCAAAGCCTTAACTTCTTCCATTTGAGCTTCAGAATCCATATTAGCTATACAAATCCATTGTTTGGTTCTAGCTTTTTTATCCTTCATTCCAGCAAAACCCATTCTCTTACGAGAAATATGCAAGTCGCGAGAAATATCTAAAACAACATCCAATGTGGTTCTGCCTATTTTTTCAATCCAAATCCAAATATTTGGACCTTCACCTGTTGGAACTAAATCTGGAATTTCTTCAACATAAAAGTCCTCATATTGATTCCTAATAGTTCCTCCAATTCCTTCCTCTTTGGTTACATAACTATTAGCGTTTAACATTATATCACGTGAAATATAATAAAATAAATGCCCCGACCGGGATTTGAACCCGGGGAATAGGATCCGCAGTCCTACGTGTTATCCAAACTACACCATCGGGGCTAATTTAAAAAAATAGTACAGTTTAATATATTGTTTTTTTAGTATTTAAAATTAAGTAATGAGATTGAATAAAGTATAAATATTAAAAAGAGTATACAATAAAAAAAGGTGATTATATATGTTATCTGAAAAAATGGAAAAAGCTTTAAATGATCAAATGACTGCAGAATTTCACTCCGGATACTTGTATTTATCAATGGCAGCATATCTTGAAGAATTAGATTACCCAGGATTTGCTAACTGGATGAAAGTACAAGCTAAAGAAGAACAAGATCATGGAATGAAAATTTACAATTACATCATTGCTAGAGGAGCTAAAGTTACATTAGAAGCAATTGAAGCACCTCAAACCGAATGGGATGATATCGAAGCAATCTTTGCACACGTATTAGAACATGAACAATTAGTAACTTCATTAATTAACAATCTTGTAGACTTAGCAATTGAAGAAAGCGATCATGCCACTAACCAATTCTTACAATGGTACGTTGCAGAACAAGTTGAAGAAGAAGAGAATGCAATGGAAAACCTCGGTAAAATTAAAAGAGGTAAAAACTCTGCAGATATCTTATTTATGCTTGATGCAGAATTCGCTAACCGTATCTACACTTCAGAAATATAAAAATGAATGCCCTTTTTGGGCACAACTTTACTTTTTTTTAAATTACCATGTATATAACACATAATAATAATCGTCACAAAATCTTGATGCAACATTTAAATTATTTGCTGCATTGATATTTCCATTAGAACTGATTTTATCTTTGTTTAAATGATTCGTTTCTGTAAAATAATAGTTCTTTTTTAGACCAAGGATTTTAAACTTTTCATCGCATAGCGACGATACAATTTTGACACTTCTTTTGGAATTCTTATTCTCCTTTAAGATATTGGTGATTTCCTCAAGAAAACTTACATCAGCAACATCCACCTTACTAGACAACTGCTCCATAATATCCTGAGAAGACTTGAATTCATAAACAGAAGAAGAGACAGACTCATTTGGAACGGACAAAACCAAATTAAATATTGAAAATACTGTAAAAATAAGTATAATGGCCAAAATGCCATCAATAATTTCAAAATAACCTTTATCATTCATAAAGATATTTTAAACAAAAAAATTTAAAAAATTAAAAGAAGTGTGAAAAAATTAATTTTCACGGATGTGTTTTATCACACGTTCCTTTTTAGAAATTGCCCTATCAGCAGCTTCCTGAACCTGTGCCTTCATGATTTCAAAGTCTTCAGGAGTGGTATCCCCAACAAGCTTCTTGATTTTTGTATAGGCAGCTTCCCTAAATTGTGGAACAAGCTTTTCAACGCTACCGTCTTCACGAATTAAATTTGGAGAGCCTGTATCATCCACAAGTCCAATTTCAGAAATTAGAACCCCTGCATCAGAAACAGCTTTCTTAACATCACTAACATATTCAGGAGGCACTATAAGCATCAATGAATCTGTAGAAACACCCAAAGGATCAATATCTAATTCTTGAAGCATGTTTAATACATTTGGAGCAATTGTTTTGTTGATTTCATCTTCATAAAACTCCAAACCAACACCAGTGGTGTTTGAAATTTCATGAGCATCTCCACGAAGTCCACCATTGGTTACATCAGTCATTGCATGAATATCCTTAACTAGATCCGCTTCAAAAAGAGCATGAGATGCTTGAACAAAATTTACATTCATAGTATCCCAAACCACATCAAAATAACCATTATAGATAGCTGTGGTTGTGATAGTTCCACCACCAGAACCTTCAGTCAAAAGAATAACATCCCCAGCAGTAGCTCCTTTTCTTGCAGTTGGAGGATAATTTGAAACACCAACACTTCCAACAGCGGAAACCAGCCTATCACCTAAAACCATATCTCCACCAACACGTAAGGTACTTCCAGCCACAATTGGAACATCCACAAGTTCGGACACCGCAGCTACACCTGCTGTAAAGTCAAATAATTTTCCAACATCACCATCATCAGCCAAATGAATGTCACTTAAGATAGCTACCGGATCTGCACCCATTACACAAACATCACGCAATGTTGCCCTAGTTACATGAAATCCACCTAAAAACGGATATTCACTTAAACGTGAATGAATTCCGTCAACTGCAGTAGTGACATACAATTCGTCGTTGTCTGCTTGAGCACGAACTACTCCCCCATCATCCTGTTCTGATGGATTTACCAGAGAGGCAGTATTTGTACTTGCAACAATTTCCGCTATTTTTCTGTGAACAAAAAAGTCACCTGCTCCACGAGAACCAACTCCCATTTTTCCCATAGCTACTCCCGCTTTAGGAATTGCGACAATATCTTTTAAAAACTCATCACCACATTCTTCAAGCTTAAGAGTTGTTTTAACTTCATCAATTACACTGTCTGCAATTAAAAGAGCATTATCCTCATCAACATCCTTATATTCACGAATTCTAGATGCTAAGATAGTTTTTAAATCGTCCTCTTCCACATCTTCAATCCTATCTCTAACAAAACCTTCCATATCCATGTTTTCATCTTCTTAAATTAATAAAATTCTTCAAAATCTTTAATCCGTCACGCCCACTTTTTTCTGGGTGAAATTGAGTAGAAAATAAATTATTCTCAGATAATGCTGCAACTACATCCATACCATAATCGGTAGTGGCTGCAATAACATTTTCATCCTCAGGAACAGCATGATAAGAATGAACAAAATAAAAGTATTTGCCATCAACGCCCTCAAAAATAGGGCTGTCATTTACAATTTTAATTTTGTTCCATCCCATATGAGGTATTTTCAAATCCACTGGCAAATATTTAACAGAGCCTTTAAAAAAGTTTAAACCATCAACACCCAATGATTCTTCGCTATCGCTCATGAAAAGCTGTTGACCAAGACAAATTCCCAGAAATGGTTTATCATCCTCCACATGTTCATAAATAACCTCTTTAAATGGCTGTATATTTTTCATAGCTTCACCGAATGCACCAACACCTGGCAAAACAAGATGTTCTGCATTGGCAATTTTTTCAACATCATTTGTCACTTCAACATCACAATTTAATTTTCTAAAACCATTAGAAATACTTCTAAGATTTCCACTTTTATAATCAATAATAGTTATCATAAAATCAACTTATTTTTCCCATTCAATAGCGGATCTAATCATTGAACCAAAATCAGAATAGACAATTTCATCTGTTCCTAATGTCTTAGAATGTGCATCTAACTCTGCAACTACATTATCATAACCCAAATCTTTTAAAGGTTCTACAAGACGAGGCCCATCTGTAATAGCAATTGTATGACCCTCAAAATCTTCAACAGGAAATGCATGAGGAACTCCAAATACAACCAACATGTCAGGATTTAAATCTTTTAAATATTCTCCCGCAACGTTACCAGTTACAGGATATTCATCAAGACCACCAGTAATATAATCAATAGGAATATCCAATTGACCCTTTATATTAGTAGCATGATTTCTTATTCTTGGAAGGCCAATATTCTCATCCAAATTTGCTACAACAATAGGCTTATTATCAGGATTTATATCTTCATATTTAAAGTTTAAGATATCTGCAAACAAGTAAGTAGTTTCTTTTTTAGCATTTAACACAAAAGCAACCTTTTTACCTTCCTTGATTGCCTTTACAATCATTCTCGCTACTTCTTCCTTATTGTCTCCAAAATTAGGCCTAATATATTTTCCTTGAGCCATACCTCGAGTTTTTTCTATTTCTGTAGCCTTTTTGAGCATTTCAATTTGCCTATCTGCTTCCTCACGAGGGATAACCCCACAATCAACTGCAGAATCAAGAACAATAATGGCCCCTTCTGTGTTATCCCCTTCACCAAAACCACCATGGGATTCGGCAGGAATTACAGTACAGTCTAAATCAGCATTAGCAATTGCTTCTTTTAAGTCTTCACCAATAATCATACTGGCACATGTTCCGACAACACCTATTAAAGAAGGATTGAACATTTCATAAGCATTTCTTAAAGTTTCTTCAAGCTTTTCACCAGCACCTAAAATAAAATCATTTTCAGCCATAGCAGTTGTTAAAACCCTAACACCATCACTTTCAAGAAGTCTTCCTGTTCTAAAACAACAGCCATGAGGACCATGCATGATAATTACATCAGCATTCATATCCCTTAATGTATAAAGAGATGCTGCTATCGGACTTGGTCTTGGATGCACGTTATCACCTTATAAAAATTAAAAAGGAATAAAAATTAATTTATTCCATGAAAATAGCCGGTTTGTAAGGCATTGCATTTCTAGCCTTGTTTTCAGGATCATAACTGTCATCACTATGAACAATTATGTCCTTACCAATTTCTTCAGTAATGTAATCAATAGCATCGTTCAATATTTGCTCTTCGTCGATTTTACCGATGAAACGGGTTTTGGTCATTTCACGAGAGATTTTTTTAGCAACATTAGCTATTTCTTTTTTGTCATCGTAAACATTAGCTCCGATTGCCCTACCCATAATTTGGCCAATATCAGGTTTTCCTACCTCATCAGCTATTTTATAAAGTTCCCATTTCCATTCAGGGGCAAGATATATATGCACTTTTGATACATCGCCACCTACCATCTTTTTGATTTGATTTATGTCTTTAATAGTATTTTGAACTAATTGTTCAGAACGTTCTATTTTATCACTTATCAATTCTTCATCATATTCAGGCCATTCTGCTTCAGACACAAAACCTTTACCACCATAATTAGCCCAAAGTTCCTCAGAAGTATGTGGAGTAAATGGTGCTAAAAGTCTAATCCAATTTTCAAGAACAGTTGAAAGAACATAAATAACCGCAGGATCTTGTTTATCAAGTAAATGTTTAACCCTATACATGTAATGATCTATATCCTTCTTAAGCAAGAATAAAGCTTCCTGAAGAGCTTTTCTGGTTTGGAAAACCTCTAAAGCTTCAGTTGCTTCTTTTATATGACTATTAAGCTGACTTAACATCCAAAGATCTATTGTTCTTGAAAGTTCCACTTCTTCAATATTACTTAAATCAAGAGGGCTTCCCTTGATTTCTTCAACTTTGGCTGCAAATTCACTAAACCATTCCAATCTTCTTTTAGTTCCAAGAACTTCTTTTTCTCTCCAATCAAAGTCTTGCCATGGTTCAGCTGAAGCCATTAAGAAAAGCCTTACAACATCCGCACTGTAATCTTCAATAGCATCTTTTAAAAGAATGACATTTCCTTTTGATGAGGACATTTTATTTCCTTCAAGTAAGCCCATACCAAAAACAACAGTACCTTTAGGCCATTTGTCTTCAGGGAAGATTGCACTGTGGTGGAACATTAAAAAGCTCAAGTGGTTTCCAACCAAGTCTTTTGCTGATAATCTCCAATCAAGAGGATACCAATAATTAAACTCTTTTTGAATCTTTTCAACAGTTTCAGAATCCACCTTAATATCATCGCTATCAATATCTAAGAACACTTTATCAAAGAATGCATCATTTAAAAGTTCAGGATCCATATCCCTTAAATATTTGGCAATAGTGTAATAGGACATGTAAATTGTAGAATCGGTTAAAGGCTCGATTAACCATTTATCATCCCAAGGGAGCTTGGTTCCAAGACCGATATTTCTGGAACAAGCCCAATCATCCAACCAGTCAAGATAATATTCGAAATTGTTTCTAATTTCTGGAGGAATAATTTCTTCCCCTTCAAGAACCTTACAGGTTTTTTCAGTCCATTCAGGGTCAGAATATTTCATGAACCATTGATTGTCCATAATTTTAACAACACAACGTTCACCACATCTGCAGATAATAGGCCTTTCTGCAAAGTCATACATGATAGTGGCGGTGTTGTCTGCTATCATATCGTTTTTGAAGTCTTCACGAGCTGCGCGAACCTTAGCCCCTCCATATTTTTCGAGCATTCTTCCTTTACTGAACTCTACCTTATATAGTTCATTTGTTGCATCATGAAGCTTTTCATCTTCCTGACTTGTAATTCCCATTCCTTCAATAATATCTTTTGCAGGAATCTCGCCATAGCCTTTAACTTCAACAACTGGAATTGGATTAACATCAACGATTATGTCTTCCAAATCATATTCTTTCAATAAATCAGAATTCTCCTTTAAGTCCCTTAAAGCAATGAAATCAGCTGGTGCATCAGCAGGTTCTGAGAAAACCACTCCACTACCATATTCCCCACTTACAAAACTAGCCGGAAGAATTGGAAGTTTTTCACCTGTAACCGGATTTTCCACAAAAGTACCGATGTACTCTTTAGGATTGATTTCACCAATTATTTCCATATCTTTAAATTGGTGCTGCAGGTTGTGATGCGCTTCTTCACTTATAATCCAATTTTCGTCACCATTTCTTACTTCAACATACTTAATGTCGGGATTTAACCAAAGATTTGTAGCTCCAACAATAGTTTCTGGCCTTAAGGTAGCAGTTACAAAGAACTTGTCATCACCTTTAAATTTAAGCAATGTAAGTTCGTTAACTCCTACTCCTTCCCCTTCAAGCAAATCATGATCACCAACAGGATTTTCACATCTTGGACAGTATTTTACCGGATGTTCTCCTTTTTTAATTAAATCGGCATCTTTAAGCTTTCTGATTTGCCATTCGATGAATTTTTTATATGTAGGATCAATAGTTCTGAATTCTCTTCTCCAATCAATTGAATATCCCATGTCATGCATCACGTCATGATATTCATTACTGAAGTATTTTACAATAAATTCCGGATCCTCCATTTTCGGTAAAGTTTCTTTAGGAACCTTGTGAACCTTTTCATATAAATCTAAAGTCCATGGAACTTTTCTTTGAATTCTACTTGCAATTCCAATAACTGGTGCACCTGTTACATGCCATGCCATTGGGAATAATACATTATACCCTTCCATTCTTTTGAATCTTGCATAAACATCAGGAACTGTATATGTACGACCATGTCCAATATGCATTGCACCACTAGGATACGGAAACGCAACAGTCAGGAATAACTTTTCTTTTTCGTTGGGATTTGATTCAAATAACTTTTCATCATCCCATTTCTTTTGCCATTTTTTTTCTATGTTTTCTGTCACCAAATCACCAAAACTATCTATTGTTAGGAGTTGCTGGAATTTTTGATTTATGAGTATTGTTTTTAACTTTGAGAATAATCCTTTCAACTTCTTCTAAAGGAATACCAATATCGTCAGCTATTTCTTTTGCATCCATATGTAAGTCAATGTAACCATACAATATCCTGTCTAAAATCTCATAAGGCATTCCAATTTCTTCTTCGTCGGTTTGATTATTCCATAATCCTGCACGAGGAGGTTTTTCTATAATTTCCTCAGGAATACCAATATATTTAGCTAATTGCCTTACTTCAGTCTTATAAAGCTCACCAATCGGCTCCATATCGGATGCTCCATCACCGTATTTTGTAAAGTAACCAATTAAAATTTCACTTTTGTTACCTGTTCCTCCCACAATATAATTCTTAATATTAGCGAAATAATAAACCAGAGCCATTCTAATCCTTGCTTTAAGATTACCAATTGCCAATTCGTTTTCTTCTTCAGGAGTATTTGACACGAGTAAAAATTCGTTCAAGACTTTATCGATTGCCATCTCTTTATATTCAATTCCAAGCCTTTTTGCAATATCAGTACCATGAATCTTATCTTCAGTTGGTGTTGTTGTTGATGGCATTACAAGACCAAACACATTTTCTTTTCCTAGAGCTTCTGTAGCGAGAAATGCTGTAACTGTTGAATCTATTCCTCCACTTAATCCAACTACGATTCCTTCTGCATTAGCTTCAGCTACCTTTTCTTTAATGAAGTTCATTAACTCCTCTTTTGTTGTTTTAACATTTAAATCTGGAATCTGAGTCATCTCAATCACGACTTTAATTTTAATTTTAAATAATATTATTATTTATGATTTTTTTTATTTATAAAAATAAAGTTTTTAATACGCATATTTTGGTTTTTAAAATTTCTTGATGAAATATGACAACTATTAGCTAACTTTATATAGTTAATCAATATAAAAATAACATTAAGTTACTAAAAGTATTTAGGAGGAAATTTTTTTGGCATTAAAAGATTATTTTAAATTTAACGATGATAAGACAACATTCATATTTGTAGGTGGAAAAGGAGGAGTAGGAAAAACTTCAGTATCCGCAGCTACCGCATTATGGTTAGCAAACCAAGGTAAAAAAACATTAATCGTGTCAACAGACCCTGCACATTCATTATCCGACTCTTTGGAAGTGCCAATTGGCCATTATCCACGTGAAATAAAAACAAACCTATACGCTGTTGAAATCGATCCAGATGAAGCAATGGCACAAAAGCAAGCAGCCCTCGAGGCTCAAAAAGCAATGTCAACACAAGACAAATTGATGGGACTTGACATGTTGACAGACCAGTTAGACATTGCATCTGCAGCTCCAGGAGCAGATGAAGCAGCAGCATTTGAAATATTCCTTACAGTAATGACCTCAAATGAATATGATGTAGTAGTATTCGATACCGCCCCAACAGGACACACATTAAGATTATTATCCTTCCCAGAAGTTATGGATTCATGGGTTGGAAAAATGATGACCATAAAAGCAAAATTAGGAGAAACCGCCAACAAACTTAAAAACCTCATACCATTCCTTGATGCTGGAGACGATGTTCAATCCACTGAAGAGCTAGAAAGAACCAAAAGACAAATTAATGAAGCAAAAGAAGTCTTGGCTGATTCTGATAGAACAACATTCAAGATGGTAGTAATTCCTGAAGAGATGTCAATTTACGAATCAGAAAGAGCATTGGAAGCATTAGACAAATATAACATAACTGTAGACAGCGTTATTGTAAATCAAGTGATGCCAGACATCAGCGACTGTGATTTCTGCCATTCCAGACATGAACTTCAACAAAAACGTTTGGTTTTAATTGATCAGAAATTCCGTGACCAGAATGTGCTTCAAGTGCCTTTGTTCAAGGATGAAGTTAAAGGTCAAGAAAAGCTTTTAAACTTGGCTGAAATCCTTTATGAAGACAAGGACAACGATGAAGTACAGCAAGAAGCCATACAATTATAAAAAAATAAGTTATTATGATAATAACTTATTTAAAATTCTTTTTTTCCTACCAATACCATAAAATTACAGTACATATGAACCATAACATTATTATAGCAATTATTAATGACTTTGTATCCCTTTCTTTAGATAATTTGAAAACTGAATACTTTGTTGGATAAGTTGCCCCATTAATAAGCAATAATATTATGTATATTAAAACCGCACCATATCCAGAAATACCAATAGAGACCACCGCCACAAAAAAGAGTAGGATTCTTAAAGTCAATCTAATATTCTCATCATTTGCTGCAAAATGAATCAAAGACTGAGGATTACTCTTATCCATTATGGTCCAATTAAAAAGAAACATAATATAACAAATAACTATCGAAAAGAGAATGAAAGAGCCCCTCAATATTGATAATCCAGTATGAGCAATAAAACAATAAATATTTAAAACTGCCCAAACCAATAGTATTATATTCAATATATCGCTCACTTTTTCCCATTTAACCATTTAATCACCCAATAATCAATCCATCATAATAAAGGGTAAAAATTCTTTTTTATTACAATGCCATGAGCATTTCATAAACTATACTATATAAATAAAGCAAATACATGATTACCACAATTAATGAATCTTTCCTCCTTTTCCCTTCCAATTCAAAAACTGCCCTTTCAGAAGGAGAAATTAATCCATAATCTACCCATATAAGCGCCCAATAAATTAATGCTCCCAGACTTCCACCAAAAAATCCAATGCAAACTAATCCACATATGTATACTCCCCACCTTATCACATATTGACCCACATCATTATGAAGTAAACAAGTCAAAGACTGTGGATTCTTTTCATCTTTAAAACTCCAATCAAAAAGCAATATTACTGTACCTAAAACTATTAAAAAGAAAAAACCAGATTCCCTAAACAGCCCCATATTATGAGAAACAAAGAAATAAACAGTCAATACTCCCCAAATTAGAAGTATTATATTTAATACTTTATTCAAATTCTTCCATTTTTCCATATGATCACCTTTTAAAAAAGAATAAATTATTAAACCTTATTTATTCTATTTTTAAAAACTTTTATTAACACTTTACCAATCATCTACATAAGTAGAAAATTTTTATTCCTATTCAATTTATACATCCAATATACTTCCTAAACAAACTACATTTAAAATTAATAGCTAAAAACATGCTTTTAATTTATTTTAAGTTTAATATTCAATTATTAAGAATTCCAACAAAGACATCTTCAAATTTCTAATTTAAGATAAATAAAAGACCGGCTTAAACTTAAGAAACACTTTTTGAAGATAAAATACTGATAATTACACTAATAAGAATCAAACTATAAAAAAATAAAAAATAAATAAGTTTTACGAACTTATTTATTAACGTTCAAAAAGATTATAAACAGTTAGCGGCTCAACATCATAATTTGAATAAAATATTTTTTCTCCTTTTGTTAGATCACGCTTCCCTTCCATAAAGTCTATATAAACTGCTTTTTCAACATCATAATCGCCAATAGCATTATTATAAGGTATTTCAACTTTATCATAAACCATTGTTTTTTCATTATAAACTGAAAGAATTTTTACATCCCATGAATACTGAAGAGGACTATAATATTGCCAAGTATTAGCCGGAGCATATTTATTCCTATATTCTAAAACCGCCCCATTAGCAGCGCAGGATATTTGTACCAGTCCTGCCACTGGAAAATTTTTACCAATCAATGAAAATACAAGTATCGGAGTATTAATGCCCATATGTTTTAAAAAGAGGCCTCCAAGTTTTTTATAATTTATATTTGCAATCATATTAAAATAGCCTTCTAATGTCATTTTATGAACATTCAATATATAATTTGCATTATATCCTGTTCTAAAATTCTGAGAACCTGGACGAATACATGAAGAACCTTTTAAAATAATATTAGATAATAAATTCTCCATGTTCAAGCTTGTGTAAGTGGAAGTTACACCAGAAGTGAGATTAATAACTATACTATTAGTAGAATTCACTAATCTCAAAGTGAAAACATTATTTTTCTGAGTAATTACGAAATTCTCCCCATTTGCTATTGCAGTCATTATGTTGGTTACTGAATCTACAGCTTGATTTCCAGTTGAAGATAATCCAAATTGTTCGCATAATGAGAATAATAATCCGTGAACCATTCTGAATTGGATTGTATTATTTTTATCCCCATTAACAGTCAAAGGAACTTTAGAATCTAAAGTGAGACCTAACCAATCAAGATTAACCAATACAATGTGACAAGGCTTCTTATCCCAAGTGACATTTAGCTGGTTTGCATATTCATCAGCCATGCAATCCGCAGACCACAATGTCAAAAGCGCAGACAAATACATATTATAAGCATATTTATCATATCCACCATTGAAATTTACGGCCTTTTCTATCTCATTTTGCAAAATTTCGTTGGAAATCTTTTTATAATCAATCAAATAGCTTTGGATTGTATTGAAATTATCAAAAACAGGCATTCCCTTTATGGTCATTTGCTTTTCCTCAAATGTCCATTGGACTTCCCTGTTAAACTCCATATTTTCAGCTTTAAATGATGAATTTATAAATTCATGACCCAAATAATAATATCCCAAATCAAACAGTTTTCTAAATTCATCTTCATAGAACAATAACTTTACGGTAACTTTAGCTACAACCTGGTTATCAATAACAAAAGCTATGTTTTCATAATTTGTTTCTGAAGAATATATTACGCTGAATTGACCAACATCACATGTTCTTCCATGGAAAATCAATTGAAGATTATTGCCTGAAGTTTTAAATCCAATACCTTGCTTGAATGGTATTTTTGACTCCAAACCATCATACCCCACAAAATATGAATTTTTATCAGTAATCTGGTAGAATCCATTTTCATTTTCCCCAAAACAGAATTTATAAACTAAGTTATTGTAATTTACAGTGAATTCCCTAACATAAGTGCATTTAAATCCCTTATGCTCAATGAACTTTGAAATGTCCAACGTATAATTGAAGTTAGGAGTTTTATCCACTACTAGGCTACTGGAATTGGATGATCCTGTAAAAAGTGAATTTGCTTTGAATTCTACTTTCATGGAGTATGTACCATCACTTAAACCAATTTTAAGTCTAGCTATACCATCGTCATCTGTGGAAACTTTATATGTGACAGTCTTTTTAGAGTTGAAACCACTGATAGTGATGTAAACCAATTGATTCTTCAATGAGATGTTGTTTGAATCAAGCAACTTGACTTCATAGCAGTTATTTTTAATGTAAATATTTGAAGTTAAAATATCCAAATGAGTATTTAATTTGAAATTTCCTCTGGATATTGTATTGCATCCTTTAACTTCTCCATATCCACCATCACCATCGAAATAATATGAAATCTTATAATTTCCATCATTCAAATTAATAGGCAAACTAGCTACACCATTTTTATCTGTGAGTTTCTTGTAGCTAAGGGGCTGCTTGAAGTTTGGACCTTCGATTGTAAATACGACAGCTTTATTTTCAATACCCAACCCAGTGTAATTGTTTTTTAAAGTGACTGTGTAGGATTCTCCTTTTCTGTTTAATTTCAAATCAGATGATGATGCAATGGCATTGGCAGGATTAACAATTATCTTGTTTTCGCTACCCTGAGATTCCAATAATAAGAAATTCCTTGCCACATATTCACCAGGTTCCAAATCAAGATTAACATATGCAATTCCATTTTCATAAACCTTTGATTCGATTGTTTTGACAGGTGTTCCATTTTTATAAATATTTGTCTTTAAATTTACATTAACCAGGCATGTATCATTTTCTCCTGTAACGTAAACGTTTAACGGATTGTTGCTATCGACAAATGTTTCAAAATCGTCGGAAGAAATGTTAAGATTGGAATAATCTATTGTCATCTTACCTGAAAGGTAAGCTTTTAAAAAGCCAGTACTATCATAAGTATATGCGTTAATACTATGAATTCCGGGATTTATTGATAATTTAAAAGTTGCTAAACCTTCGCTATCAGTTACTGAAACATTTGATTCACCTGAAGCTGAAAATACCACGACATGACTTTCAACTGGACGATTATATTCATCTATCAATCTAACTGAAAAGTAACTTCCCGGCTGAACCACCCATGATGTTGCTACAAGCCTGGTTTTCAATACATCAACATTTATCGTAGATGATATGGAAGATTTGATGTAATTTGCCTCTTCAAATCTTGCGGAAACCTTATATGTTCCCTTGTTTAGGCCTATCGGCAAGCTGGCTACACCATTGCTGTCTGTTGTTTTTTTATATTCCTTTCCCAAAACTGAAAATATTACTGTTTTTCCAGCCAATTTATGATTATCGCCTCCAATTAATGATACTGAATATTTTCCTTCCTTATATGGTAACTTCAAAGTTTTTTCGCCAATTAAGGAAGTGTTCATTTGTTTAATTTTCACAATGTTAATTACAGATAAACTCTGATTATTTAAAATACTCTCTGTCTTAAAGCTATATGTGCCAGGATTAAGATTAATCGGTAATTTAACCTCTCCAGCATCGTCAGTAATGAGTGTGTAGGTTTTGCTCTTGATTGTTATATTGACCACTTCACCTACACACCCCATTTCACCGTTCATAAGTTTCACATCAAATGATGTTCCATCCTTGAAATACATTTCAATGTCATTTGTTTCCAAATGAACTTCATTGTCTGAAATGGCATCCGTAAGATTTGTATCATCATTTGCAGACACGTTTCCTATTAATAGGATTAATAGAAAAAGCAAACAAAAAATATGTATTTTTCTAATCATATTATCCACCAAACCAGTTGATTTTTTTCAAAAAAAATCAACAAATAACTGTTAGATAATGACTTATATAGTATTAAAACAATTGTGCAGTTTGCAAATCTTTAAAAATAATAAATAAAAAGAGTAAATTAGAAGATAACAAATAAAATTTTCTTTTTAGACTAAATAATTCTAGTGAATAACCATTATGCACATATAGGTAAATTCACTGTCAGCTATTTCTTTTAATGTTGCATTGACAATTCTCTCATCATCATAGCTTAGCCTTTCGCAAACAGTAACTTCCCTACTTTCACTGACTCCATTGTCAAGCAGGAATTGGGCCATATCCCTTACCTTTCTTGATGGAAGCGCAATTGTTGCTTTTCCATTGTTTATAACTTCCAAAATGTCCTCAACGTTTTCCCTGCCATGGAACGTCATTACATTTGCATTGTCCCATTGAATATGGGTCTTTGCAGCGGCCAATTGCAGAGAGCTTATTCCAGGGATAACTTCAATGTTTCCTTCATCGAAACCCTTTTCATCAGCTATTCTTAAAACTGTATTTAAAACTCCTGAAAATCCAGGATCCCCCGTTGACAATATAGCTACAGTCTTGCCTCCAATGGCCAATTCCACAGCTTCCTCTAACTTTTCAACCAAATTTTTCACATTGAATGGAATTTTTTCCCGTATGTCCTCAAACAGGTCTACTGCCCTGATGCTTCCTACAGTCACGTCTGCATTCTTAACTACATCCAAAGCCCTTTTAGTCAAATAGTCACTTGAACCTGGACCTATGCCCACTATGAAAATTTTACCTGCCATGATATCTCTCCTTTTATATGATATTGGAACTGTAAATAAATAATTTTTTGTGTGTTTTTTAAAATAAAGAATTCCTTTAACCTATATTGATTTAAATAGACGACCGATTAAAATTGTGATACCCAATCCTATTATCCCATAAAGCAAAAAACAATACGAAAAATCATAGGATATAAATATAAATGTTAAAAACCAATATTAAATAAGTTAATTATTATTTTGTGATTATTATGCTACAAATTGCAGTAACTGGAAAACCAAATGTTGGAAAATCATCTTTTTTTAATTCAGCTACTTCTTCATCAGTAGAAATGGCTAATTATCCATTTACAACTATTGATGCGAATAAAGCAGTAGCACATGTTATTAGCGAATGTCCATGTAAAGAACTGGATGTTACATGTAATCCAAGAAATTCTATTTGTGTAGATGGAAAAAGATTAATTCCAATAGAACTTATCGATGTGGCAGGACTTGTACCTGGAGCACATGAAGGAAAAGGATTAGGAAATAAATTTTTAGATGACTTAATGCAAGCAAAAGTATTAATTCATGTTATTGATGCATCAGGATCAACAAATGCAGAAGGCCAGCCTGTTGAAGCTGGAAGCTACGATCCACTTCAGGATTTGGAATTCATGGAACATGAAATTGTAATGTGGATGTATGGAATTTTAAATAGAAACTGGTCTAGGCTTGTTCGTAAGATTGAAGCTGAAAAACTAGACATTGCAAAAGTCATTTACGACCAATTATCAGGAACAGGAATAACTATTGAAGACATTATAGAAGCAAAGCGTTCAATAGAACCTGACTATACCAAATGGGAAGAAGAAGATTTCATCCAATTAACAAAAAACATATTGCATATTGCAAAACCAATGTTAATCGTTGCAAATAAAGCAGATTTACCAACAGCTGCTGAAAATATTGAAAGAATACGTGAAAGATTCCCAAATGTAATTCCAACTTCAGCACAATCTGAAATGGCACTTGTAAAAGCAGCAGAATCAGGACTTATCAAATATACCTCTGGAGATTCTGATTTTGAAATTCTTAAAGAAGATGAATTAAATACAGCTCAAAAAAATGCATTAGCATATATAAAAGAAAATATTCTTGAAAAATATGGAAGTACAGGAGTTCAGGAAGCTTTAAATTATGCCATTTTCGATTTACTTGAAAGAATTGTAGTATATCCTGTGGAAGATGAGCATAAATATACTGACCAAAAAGGGAATGTTTTACCAGATGCTATCCTTATCCGCAAAGGTTCAGTTCCAAGAGAATTAGCTTATATGGTCCATACAGACATCGGTGATAATTTTATGCATGCAGTAGATGCACGTAAAAATATGAGAATATCAAGTGAATATGAATTGGAAAATAATGATATAATCAGTATAATAACTAGATAGGTGAAAAAATGGATAAAGAATTAGTAAAAAAAGATATTGAAACTTTAAGAGAAAACAAAAACTGTGCACAATCAACTTTGATTGGACTCTGTAGAAATGGAGAATGCGACATTAGTGAAGAAGAATTGGCTATTTTGGCAAGTGGTTTTGGTGGTGGAATCGGAGGAACCTTCTCTGAAGGAACTTGCGGTGCACTTACCGGTGCAGTAATGGCTTTGGGTTTACTTGAAAAAGATGGACCTACCATAAGTAGCCATGCTAAAGAGCTTTTTGAAAAATTTGAAAAAGAGTATACTTCTGTTACCTGCGGAGTAATTTCAAAAAATGGTGAAGACAAATCTCCTTGTGTTGAATGTTGCGTATACGCAGGAGAAATAGTTGCAGATTTATTAAAATAATGCTTATGCATTATTTCTTATTTTTTAACATTTAAAATAAAAAAAAAAAGAAATGGATGTTTTTATTAAATATTGTCGGTAATCTCGCCGGTGATTGCATCAACAGTTACTGTTCCAACAAAATTTCCTTCTTCATCTTCAATATCGAAAATATAACATTCCCCTTCATGATTAACATCAGATATTGAGTAATCAATAGGAAGTTCATTTTCGACAAGTTCCCTACATTCTGATTCGGTCAATTCATCATTTTTTAAATCAGGATTAGATGAATCGTCAGATATGGCGCTATTTGGATTTACAATGTCGTTTCCCATATCACCAGAATCGTAGGAATTAGAATTTCCTCCAAGATCACCTATCAATTCCATACCTGGAGAGTTGAAAAAACCAATACCATCAGTTGCATTATTATTTACAGTATTGTAATTGTCATTTTCTATTGGATTGCCATCAACAGCCAAGTCATTGTTTGGATTATTATCATTGTTAGCATCATCTGTTAAATTAGATAATTCATTAGAACGATTGACAGCGATTGATAAATTATTCATGTTGAATTGATCATTGTTAACCTGTTTGATGATTTTGCCTATAAAAATGAAATCAACATCGATTTTCGGTTGATGTTTTGAACCAATTCCTAATGGCCCTTTACTAACCTTATTAGATTGTCCATCATTAAATACAACACTATTTGCCATTTGAACATCCAAATCTTCATCCAAAGCACCAACACAAATTCCTTCTTTTCCATTAGTTACTAAAATATATGTTGAATCCCCCTGTTCAAAAGCAACTGCATTTGTAGGCAAGTTAGCTAAACTAACCATTTTTGCTCCATGTAACGATTTTAAATAATTAGACATTGAATCAGTGCTTTTGAAAGTTTGCACAGAAATTCCATATTTAGTATCTTCAAATCCAGAAACTGTTTTTGTAAACTTAGCATTTACAGGCACTTTCATTTTAATACCATCAAAACTAGCAGTTTTCATTTCTGGATCATAATTCATAGAAATAGCTGCCACTGCCCCTGCAGAAACTATTGCTATTGCCACCATAGAAATAATTAAAATTTTCTTATCCATTATTTAAAAACTCCTAAAAAAAGATTTTATGTATAAATAGTTATTATATGTGTATTGAAGATTAATAAATCTAACTCATTATATTAGATTATTAATTTCATTTTTAATTCTATCAACATGTTTTTCATTTTCTCCCAATCGAGAAATATTTTTTGCATTATAATCGTCAATATGTTGACTCACATCAACAGTTTCCTTAACAGAAACTCCTTTAGATTCAAGAATTTTATTGACACAATTGTTATTACAACCATTAACCGCAATTATGGGAAAACGCTTTATTAAACTTAAAGCAGCTTTTTTATCACAAGCCGTTGATGTGATGCAAATAGAAATTAGGTCCTCATTTTCTCCAACCAAATCACTTACAGCCGCTCTTGAAATCAATCCTAAAGCAGACATGCCAGTACATGACGCCAGAGCCATTTTTTCATCCATTGAATTACCCCCAAAAAATAAAAAACAGAAAATCTAAAGCTTTCTTGCAAAAAGAAGATATCCACTATGTCCTACCATTCGAGTTTTAGGCCTTACTCCCTGAGGTCTAACCTCAAGACCTCTTTCAAGTGTTTCAATGATTTCAATATCAAAGAATCCCAATTTTTTGGCCACTCTATAAGCCACTTCGGCTTGATCAATATAAGGTGCATAAACCGCCAACCATCCTCCAAGCTTCAAAGTGTCATAAACGTCCTCAAATATTTCAAATGGTTTCGGAAGGTCTAAAAATACTAAATCAATATCTGTTTCATCAATTCCTTCTTTAATATCTTTATTTTTAACTTCAATGTTATTGATACCGAAATTTTCTATATTTTTTCGTGCAACTTCTGCAAAGTCTTCCCTAATTTCATAGGTATAAACCTGCCCTGTTTCACCTACCACATTTCCAAAGTTCAATGCAATAGCAGCAGCACCAGTTCCAGAATCTACAACTCTGTCCCCAGCACCAAGACCTGTTCTAGCTAAAACAGTCCCAATATCTTTCTGAATTAAAATAGAACAACGTCTATCCATTATTTCAATGAAATCATTTACAGTAGGTTTTATGATTTTAAAAGTATGGTCCAAATGACTTTTGAGTTCATCACCCACTTCAGCACAAGATATCTGTTCGGCAGAGACTATACCCAAATCGCTTTGGAATTCCTTTCCTTCTTTAAGGACGTATTTTTTTCCACGTTCATCCAATATCATTTTCAAGCTATCGTCCACCTATTTTTCAAATTCAAGTTCCGCCAATCTACGTGCTCTTTTTAAACTATCAGGATGTGTTGAGAATAATTCTGTGAAATTGTCGGAAAATGAGTTAACAACTTCCGCCCTGTAGAATTTAGCTAAATCCTCATCAGATATCCTACCATCATGATCAAAATCTATTTGTTGGAAGCATGCAACATCCCTATCACCATGATTAATATCATTTGCAAAGAAAGCCCTGTTAGTACTTACATCCTTAATAGTTTTATCACTAGCTCTTGCCGCACCATAGGACAATTTATAAAGTCCAGACACCAATGCTGACGGTTTGTTTCCAAGTTCCACACTAGCCTGATCAGCATAGTATTCCCTTATTCTTGAAACAAACAATACCAATAGCTGACCCAATAGGTAGGCACCATAACCAACGATTCCAATAATTATCATGATACCTGCGTTTTCATTATTGTCTCTTGAAAATAAGAAAGACAACGCAAGATAATAACAAATCATAGGCAATACACTAATAACAGTAGTGACAATCATGTCATTATGTTTAATATGGCCTATTTCATGACCTATAACCGCCTTTAGTTCATCATCATCAAGAAGATTTATAATTGGTGCTGTTACAGCAATATGTCCACTACCTTTTGATCTTCCATATGCAAATGCATTAGGAATTCCTATTTCGGACACCCCTATTTCCGGTGTTGGAATGCCTGCTTTTGAAGACATCTCTTCAACCATAGCATAAATCTTAGGTGATTCTGCTTTAGAAAGAGGCCTTACTCTCATAGTGCGTTTTACAAGTGAAGGTCCAAACCAGTATTGCAAGAAAATAATTCCAATACTGATTAAAAAGTATCCTCCAAATCCAAATCTATAACCTGTAAGAGTGCAAGCAAGCACAATAATTGCAAAAACAATTGCGAACATTAAAAGAGAGACTATCCAAAGCCTCAATCTAAGTTTCCATGTACCATTCATTTTAAATACACCTTAATATTCGATATTATATATAATTATGAAACTCGGATAATATAAAAAATTCGATTTATTCAATTAAAAAACCAACATATCAAAATAATTATTACTATAAAAAAACATAAATTATTTTGAATTTAATGGTGATTTTATGAGCGGTCCTTGGGTAGAAAAATATAGGCCTCAAACTTTAGATGATATCGTAGGTCAAGAAGCAATTATAAGTAGACTTGAAAAATATGTTGGAGACACCAGTATGCCAAACCTCATGTTTACAGGTCCGGCAGGTGTTGGAAAAACCACAACAGCCATTGCTCTTGTAAAATCCATTTTAGGAGAATATTGGAAACAAAACTTCTTAGAATTGAATGCATCCGATGCAAGAGGAATTGAAACTGTAAGAAACAATATAAAAAATTTCTGTAGATTGAAACCTGTAGGTGCTCCTTTTAGAATAATATTTTTAGATGAAGTGGATAACATGACAAAAGACGCTCAACATGCTCTTCGTCGTGAAATGGAAATGTATACAAAAACAGCCTCATTTATCCTTTCATGTAACTATTCATCTAAAATCATTGACCCCATCCAATCAAGATGTGCTATTTTTAGATTTGGACCAATAAATGAAAGAGATGTTGTAAAAAGGCTTGAATATATATGCGGTCAGGAAAATGTAAAGTATACTCCCGAAGGTCTTGAATCTATCGTATACTTCTCAGAAGGAGACATGCGTAAATCCATCAATATTTTGCAAGCCAGTGCGTCTGAAGGAGAGGGAGTAACTGAAGACGCCGTATATGCAGTTGTGTCAAAAGCAAAACCTCAAAATATTAGTGAAATGATAACATCAGCACTGTCTGGAGACTTTTTGAAGGCAAGAGACATTCTAAGAGACACAATGGTTCTAGAAGGTGTCAGTGGTGAAGATATGGTAACTCAAATATATTCTGATGTATCAAAAAGAGTTTACGAAGGCAGAATGAGTGCAGATATCTATATTGATTTAATTGAAGCCATCGCGAACTGTGATTTCAGAATACGTGAAGGAGCAAATCCTAGAATACAACTTGAAGCTTTATTAACCCAATTCCTATAAGTGTATGCCTATGTTATGGACAAAGAAATACAGCCCAAAAACCATAGAAGATGTTGTTGGTCACAACAAAGAAAAAGAAACAATACAAAACTGGATTAATCTATGGAAAGAAGGCAAACCTCAAAAACCATTATTGCTTGTTGGTCCGGCAGGTATTGGGAAAACAACCTTAGCTCATTTGATAGGGGACCAATTTGGAGAATGCGTAGAACTTAATGCATCAGACAAACGTTCCCAAGACATAATATTAAGTACAGTAGGAGAATCCTCCGCAACAAGATCATTCTTTTCAAATGATCATAAGGTCATCATTCTTGATGAAGTGGACGGCATTCATGGAACTAATGACCGAGGAGGAGTTGCAGCTATTGGAAAGATTATCAAAAACTCAAAGCACCCTTTGATTTTAATAGCTAATGATTTTTACAGCAAACGTCTAACAAACATTAAAACAAAATGCCAAGTTATTAAAATGAAAAAAATAAGAAGTCCTTCCATTAACAAACTTCTAAAAGAGATAGCTGCAAAAGAAGGCATTAAAGCCAATCCTGCAGCTTTAAATGAAATAGCAAAAAGATCCCAAGGAGATATGCGTTCTGCATTAAACACATTCCAAGCATTGGCTAATGAGGAAGAAGTTTTAGAGCTGGAAGATGTTGAAAAAATGAGCAAAAAGGATGAACGCTCCACTATTTTTGATGCAGTTGGAATTACATTAAATAGCCAAACACCATCAAAAGTCAAAAACGCATTAAGAGTGGAAGAGGATCCAACACTTGTAATGGAATATATTGCTGAGAATGTTCCAAGAAGATATAAGAAAAAAGAGGATTTGAAAAGAGCTTATGAAAACTTAGCTAAAGCAGATCTATACTTTGGAAGAGCGCAGAGAAGCAGAAATTACGGATACTGGAAATATGCATCTGATTTTATGGGAGTGGGAGTATCCAATTCTAAAGAGAAAAAATATGGTGGATTCTCTAAAATAATGACACCTACCATATTCACTAAAATGGGCCGTGCTCGTGGAAAAAGAAATTTAAGAGATGTAATAGCTGATAAAATGAGTAAAAAAATGCACATTTCAAATGCCGTTGCAATTTCAATGTTTCCTTATTTAGAAATAATGTTTTCAAATGATGAGCTCGCATGGGAGATATCTGACTTTTTAGGTCTTGATGAAGATGAAATAAAAAGATTCAGGAAAAAGAAAATCCCTAAAAAAGTAATTACAAAAATGGAAAAACTAAAAGGTCAATTGCATGACGAAGAAAGAAAAAGAAGAAATGAAGAATTGGCCAACAAGATAATTGAAGAAGCCGGCGAAATAGCTGAAAAAGAAGTGGAAATTAGCGAAAGTGTTGAAGAAACTGCTGATGAACTCTTCGATGAGGAATTCGTTGAAGAAATTCCAGAAGAAGAGGAGATAGATGAAGTTGAAGAAGAGAAAGTTGAAGAAAAGCCTAAAAAGAAAAAGGATGTTCAAACATCACTTTTCAGCTTCTAATTTTTCTTCTATGAAACTCGCTGCTTTTAAAACATTATCCTTATATTGAGGAGCCACATCCTCTAGAAACTCCATGAACTCGCCACTTAAACTGATTGGAGTTTCAACAACTTTTTCTTTATTGTCGTTTTCAAGAAAATCGTTTATCCATTCCAATGGAACGTTAATTAGAGGATAAATGGCATTTTCCTTTTTTCTTGCAAAATCAATTCCAATTCCATCAAAGATATCTGAAAATATTCTTCCGACTTCATCATCCAATGTTACTGCTTCGGCCATTAAGTCATATTCCCCTTCAGAAACCAGTTCAACACCATATTTTCTAGTGTAAGGTTCTAGAATTATATACATTAATTCGTTTAATGGAGAACCATCTTTTGAAACCAATATCCTGTCCTTTGGTTCCATGTTGGCCAATACCTTAGATGATTTTGAGCATATCTTTTGAAATAGGCTTGATCTGACAATCTCAATATCATCATACTGGTTGTAAAAAGTGTTCTCCCGTTTCCTAGAAAACTTTGAAAATCTTAAGTTATTAATATAAATCTTATTTTGAGTGTAACTAACAAAACGAGTGTCTACACCAATTATTTTTAGAAATTTTAGAACATCTTCCTTGGAATCGCCAAATTTTTCTTCTTCTTCCATGTTTACGAAATCAAATATTAAATCCATTTTAATCAGCAATATTAAGTGTTTCTTTTAAAGCCTTTTCCATCACATCGATTGGTGGCTCTTGACCTGTCCAAATTTTAAAACTTTCAGCCCCTTGGTAAAGCAACATTTTAATGCCATAAACTGGAGTGGCTCCTGCCTTTATAGCTTCCTTTAGAAGAACTGTTTCATTTGGGTTGTAGACTATGTCATTAACAACCAAATCCTCATGCATCATATCAGCGGTGGCTATTGGAGCATCATCCACATGAGGATACATCCCTAAAGGAGTACTGTCTACAAGAATGTCAGCATCACGCAGATATTTTTCGATGGCGTTAATTGAGTCGCTTGTGACATTGTCGGTTAATTTTGATTTTGCCACATCATGAGCCAAATTGTCTGACTTTTCAGTGTTTCTATTTAAAATGACTATTTCCTCAGGATTTTCCTTTGCAAGGTAAAATGCAATTGCCCTTGCAGCACCTCCTGCACCTGCCAAAACAACTTTTTTATCCTTAATGTCAGTTGCTTCATTTATGGCTTTTATGGCCCCAATTCCATCAGTATTGTATCCTTTAAGATTTTTAAAATCAATGGTGTTAACAGCACCAATCAACCTAGCAACATCATCAATTTCATTTAAATGTTTCATTACTTCGATTTTATGAGGAATTGTAACATTGAAACCCTTAATATTAAGTGATTCTGCTCCCTTTATTGCATTTCCTACATTTTCAGGCAATACATCAAATGCAACATAAACATAATCCATTCCAAGCGCTTTAAAAGCCGCATTATGCATAGGAGGGGAAAAACTATGTTCAACAGGATTTCCTATCAAACCAACAACACTTGTACTTCCTTTAATTGTCATGATAAAAAATATTAATTTAATACATAAAATAGTTTAGGATTAACAATATGTTGTGGTTTTAGATATTAATTTTATTAATAAAGATAAACATATTATAAATATTATAAAAATTGGAGCTAAAGAATGGAATTTAACAAACCTAGAGGAACAAGAGATTTTCTTTTTGATGAAATGAGGCTTAGAAAAGAAGCTGAAAGTTCCTTAAGAAACGTTTTTGAAAATTATGGTTATCAGGAGATTAAAACTCCCCTTTTCGAAGAATTAAAACTTTTTACAACTAAGTCTGGAGAAGAAATAGTAGATCAACTATACAACTTCAAAGATAAATCTGATCGAGAATTGGCATTGAGGCCAGAGATAACAGCACCTGTAGCTAGATTATATCTTAACGAACTTCAAAAAACTTCCTCCAAGCCTATTAAACTTTATTATTATGGAAGTTGTTTTAGATATGAAAGACCTCAAAAAGGTCGTTTTAGACAATTCTGGCAGTTCGGATGTGAATTGATAGGTGCCAAATCTCCAGAAGGTGAGGCTGAAGTAATTGCAATGTGTAATGATTCATTAAATGAACTTGGAATTACAACAGCAGACATTAATGTAAATCATTTGGGAATTATTAGAGGATTGTTTGAACATTTCGATATTGATACCTCAACACAAAGGGAAGTAATGGTCGTTATTGATAAAGGAGATAAAGAACTTCTAAAAGAATCATTAGTTGGTGAAAATCCTTTAATTGAAAATGATGAATTGAATCAAGTCTTAATTAAACTAATTGATCTTGTTGGAGACAAATCCATTTTAAAAGATATTGAAGAATTGATTGAACCATATGAAGAGCCAAAAGCTGCATTTAATGAACTTAAAGAACTTGTAGAAAATTTAAATGCTTTTGGTGTTGACAACTATACAATTAATCTTGGAGTGGCTCGTGGGCTTGACTATTACACTGGAATTGTATTTGAAGTGTATATCCCTGAACTTGGAGCTCAAAAACAGGTTTGTGGTGGTGGAACATACAGTTTAATTAAAGTGTTTGGAGGTCAGGAAATTGAATCCACAGGATTTGCATTTGGATTTGACAGATTAATGAATGCTATTGAAGAACTTCAAGACGAAAAAGAATTAAAATCCCATATCGATGTATATGTAGCTCCAATTAATGACAGCGTACGTTCCAAAGCCTTTGAAATTGCCCAAACACTTAGAAGAAGTGGAATTTCATGTGATGTTGATTTAAATCGTAAAAAGTTCAAAAAACTCATGAATTATGCTAATAACTTAAAAGTAGAAAAGGTCGCTATTATCGGACCAAATGATCTTGAAGAAAATAAAGTCACATTAAAGGATATGAAGACCGGAGATCAAGATTTAATAGATATAGATAATCTAACAACTGCAATAAAAGGAGATGAATAAAATGAAAATTAATTTTAGACATGAAATAAACGGAGAAAAACTTATTACTGCCATAGCACAAGATTACGAAACAAATGAAATCTTAATGGTAGCTAATATGAATGAAGAAGCTCTTAGAAAAACTATTGAAACTGGAAAAGCTCATTATTGGAGTACTTCTAGAAACAAACAATGGTTAAAAGGAGAAAGTTCAGGACATGTACAGGAAGTTAAAGAAATTCTTGTGGATTGCGATATGGATGCAGTAATCTTAAAAATCAAACAAACCGGAGCAGCATGTCATGAAGGATATTATTCCTGTTTCTTTAGAAAAATAAATATAAATAATAAACCTAATATACTTGGACTTAATAATGAAGATATAGATGTAATATCTGAAAGATTATTTAATCCAGATGAGATATATTAGGGGGAGATGAAATTGGAGACATATGAACTAAAAACTATAGTTCCAGATACAAGTGCTGTTGTAGACGGTGCAATTACAAAACTTATTGAAGAAGAAGACATTGATTATCCTGAAATCATTGTTCCAGAAGCGGTTGTTTGTGAATTAGAACATCAAGCAAATTCAAACATGACACAAGGTTTTGATGGATTAAAAGAACTTCAAAAACTTCAAGAAGCAAACGATGAAAATGAGCTTATAATATCATTTAAGGGAAAACGCCCAACCAATTATGACATTGCAAATGCAAAAGCAGGCGAAATTGATGCTATCATTCGTGATGTAGCGCGCAGTGAGTTTGGAACTTTAATAACAAACGATAAAGTCCAAGCAGAAACTGCAAAGGCTCAAGGAATTCCTGTATACTATGTAGAACAAAGCCATGAAGATGAAATTCTCGAATTTAGTTTTGAAAAGTATTTTGATGAAGATACAATGTCCATACACCTAAAAGAGGGTGTAATTCCATTGGCTAAAAAAGGAAAGCCTGGAGAAATTAAGTTAGTAGAAGTTGACAATAAACCATCAACTTTAAAACAAATTAATGATTATAACGAGGAAATATTGAGAGCTGCTAGAAATAATTCAAAAGTATTTTTAGAATCAAGAAGAAATGGTTCTGCAGTTATACAAGCTGGACAATATAGAATAGCTCTTGCAAAACCACCATTTGCAGACAGCATGGAGATTACTGTTGTTAGACCTGTTACAACAAGAACATTAGATGATTATGATATTTCTGATAAGTTAATGAAAAGAATAAGAGAAAGTGCTGAAGGTATTCTTGTATCTGGTTCTCCAGGAGCAGGTAAAAGTACTTTCGTACAGGCATTAGCTAATTATTATAATGACCAATCCAAAGTTGTTAAAACAATGGAATCACCAAGAGATTTGCAATTACCTGATTCTGTATCACAATATGCTCCACTAGAGGGAGATATGGAAAATACAGCAGATGTTCTTCTTCTTGTAAGGCCAGATTATACCGTATATGACGAACTTAGAAAAACAAAAGATTTCACAATATTTGCAGATATGAGAATGGCTGGAGTCGGAATGATTGGTGTTGTTCATGCAACCCGTCCAATTGATGCTATCCAAAGGATCTCATCAAGAGTAGAGCTTGGTGTTATTCCATCTGTAGTAGATACAAGCATTTACATAGAAGATGGTGAAATCAAAGCTGTTTATGAAACAAAAATGACCGTTAAAGTTCCTTCAGGTATGCAGGAAGCGGATTTAGCTCGTCCAGTAATTGAAATCCGTGATTTTGAAACTGGAGAACTCAAACATGAAATTTACACCTACGGAGAACAAACCATCGTAATGGATGTAGGATTAGTAAATGAAAATAAAAATGAAGAAAATATAAAATCTTCTGTAGATTTAATAGCTGAAAAAGAAATTCTAAGGAAAATCAAAAAGATAATTCCAAAATCCAAAGTAGACGTTGAAATTGTCTCACCAAATAGGGCGAATATCTATATAAATGAAAAATATGTTCCTAAAATCATTGGAAAAAACGGAGCTAGAATAGCCGAAATTGAAAATGAAATTGGAATTAGTTTAGGTGTTGAAGTTTTAGAGGACAGCAAAGCCCACATCCCACTCAATAAGAGGGTGGAAGTTGAAGTTATTGAAACTTCAAAACAGATTATTTTAAATATGGGTAAATCCAATGATGGAGAAAACTTCGATGTTTATATAGGTGAAGAATATCTTTTAACTGCAACAACCAGTAAAAAAGGAGAAATCAAAATCAAAAAAGGAATTGAACTTTCAGATTTAATAGTTGATTCTATAGATGCTGGTGAAATTGTTACTGCTATTAGAAAATAAATGAGGTTATTGAAAATGAAGATTGGAGCATCAACATTATCTGGATTTAAAGATAAATTAGTAAATAATTTAGATTATTTTGAAGAATTAGGTCTTGATTATGCAGAAATATTACATCAGTACCCTAATGATGAAATTGATGTCGATTCATTAGAATCATATAATTTAAAATATAGTATTCATTCTCCAATTGTGAATATTAATATAGCTTCACTCAATAAAGCGATTAGGCAAGCTTCAATTGATGAAATAAAAAAATCCATTGACCTTGCAAATAAATTAGATTCAGATATTGTTGTAGTCCATCCTGGATCCATTCCATTTCTTGGAAGGGATTTTGAAGACCACATTTATGACCTTGCAGATGAAGCAATAAAAGAGCTTGGAGCATATGGGGATGATTTAGGAGTAAAGGCGACCATTGAGAATATGCCTGCATTTGAAGGCCATATGTATCAGAATATGGAGAAATTAAATCAGACACTTGAAGATTTTGATATGTTCATGACTTTAGATATTGGTCATGCCTACCACAGTGGTCATGCCCCAGATGAAATGTATTTTGATAGAGTTAAACACATACATATACACGATAATAATGGTGATGATGATGCCCATTATGCATTAGGTGAAGGCTCTATTGATTTAAAACGCATCATAAGAAAATTTGAAGATAAAAATTATAATGGCATATATACTATTGAAGTAAATGATAGTGATTCTGTCAAAAATAGTTTAGAATATCTAAAAAAATTAGTGTAATCAAACTAATTTTTTATCTTTTATTTCTTCTTTGAAATGCAAATATTTAGAATCAACAACTTTTCTGATGTTTTTAGCTATTTTTTTACCAATGCCCTCTACTTTTTGCAACTCCTCTTCAGATGCATTGATTACATTAGACACCGAACCGAAGTGTTCCAAAAGTCTTTTTGCATTAACAGGACCCACATTCGGAAGAGATTCAATAATAAATAATTGCTGTTCCCACATATTAACTGGTTTTTTCTCGGTTCTGATACTAATTTGAGATTTTTCACCCTTTTGTTCGCGAATAGCAATCCTTTTAAGCATGGCTGCAGTATCCTGAGAATTCCTAGTTGGAATTATGCTTATTCCAAAATCTAGCGCTATTGAAGCCATCGTACCCCTAATAGCATTGGGATTGATAAAACCTGAATAAAAATTATCACCTTCAAGAATTATAATAGGTTTCTTAAATTCTTCCCTTAAATCATTAGCCTGCTTAAAAAGTCGTTTATCAAGAATAGAATCGACAAAATCCTTTGCTGTTTTTCTTTCGATAGCTACCTCATCACTAACCTGATAATCACCAACGCTCATGGTTTTAACTTGAACGTCCATACCCATCTCATGTAAATGACGAATAACCTTAGAGTTTCCTTCCCTAGTATCGGCATATATTACTGGCTTTTGAGTTTTATTTATTTCTCTTTCAAGAATTTTAACATTCTTCTCTGAATCCATTCTCTGAATAGCAGTTTCATTAAGTTCTTTTAAAACATCAGGATCAATTAATTGACTTTTCATTCTTTTTTCTTTATTAATGGAAGCCCAATAATATCCTTCATCCCTAGTCTGTTCTGTAACAAGAACCTTGACCTTTCCTGTCCGTTTACGACCGGTTCTACCTCTTCTTTGAATCATACGAACTTCAGAAGGAACTGGCTCATATAAAATAACAAGATCAACAGCAGGAATATCAATACCCTCCTCAGCCACACTTGTGGATATAAGAACGTCAAATTCCCCTTTTCTAAAAGATTTAATAACTTCTTTTTGTTTTTTTTGAGTTAATCCTTTTTGACCTTCTTTTGTTGACTGGCCAAAGAATTTAGCTGATTTGATTCCTTCTTTTTCAAGCCTTTCGTGAATTATTTCTAAAGTATCCCTATATTGGGTGAAAACAATGATTTTAGAATTTTTATTATTCTGATTGTCCGTAAATCTTTCTGATTGAAGAGTTGTTTGCCCATCAATAGACAATTCATTTTTAAGGATTTTAACTAATCTATTTAATTTTGGATGTTCAAGACCATCCTTTTCCGCCTGTCTTGAAAGCACAACTGCCTTTCCAAAATTATCGTCCATCAATAAAGATTTAGCTGCCTTTGTTTTCTTTTTTCTTAAACGTCCTACATACTTATTAAAAGTAGAAACTCCCTGTGTTTCAATAAGTTCTAGAGAGTGTTGAAGATTAATGACTGCAGTTAAAAGAGATATTGCCCTATAACATTCCTTTTTCGGACTTGCGGATCGAGCAATGGTATTTTGAACTCTGGCCCTTGCCTTCAATATATCTCTTTTTGTTACAGAAATAGTGTTAATCACTTTCATGTTTTTAAGAGCCTTAAGCCTTGTTTTTAAAGATTTATTAACAAGCTCTTTGATTTTATTAAGCTCATCGGACATCTTAATTTTGATCCAGTCAATTTTTACCGGATTCAAATAAGGCTTAACGTCCTTGTCCTGTTCGCTTTTAACAACAATATTTTGAATGTATAAGTTCTCACAAACTTCCTTTATTTTATTCGTATCTGAACCTGGGGAAGCTGTAAGGCCTAAAATAAGATTATAGTTTGATTCTTTTACATATCTTGAAGCCAGATAGACATAAGAATAAGAACCAACACCATGATGGCATTCATCAAAAACAATCAATGATACATCGTCCAAAGTATATCTTCCATTCAATAAATCAGATTCAATGGTTTGTGGAGTTGCAGAAATTACCTGGGACTCTTCCCATCTTCTAACACGATCTTCTGATTTTGTAGCTCCTGTAATAGAAGTACATGGTACATTTAAAAATTCCCTAAAACTATTTTCATGCTGAATAGCTAATGGCTTACTAGGAGAAAGAATTAATACCTTAGAATGTTTAACCTTCTCTAATCTATCAGATGCAACAAGGATTGCCACGATTGTCTTACCTAAAGCTGTAGGTGCAACGACCATAGTATTTCCATTTTTTAATACATCCCCTGCTAAAATTTGCTGATACAATCTAGCTTCAATAGAATCAGGTTTAATCAATGGATGTTCAATATAGTTTGCCATATCTTAAATATTATTTTTTTATATTTATAAAAGTATAACGGAGCATTTGAAAAGTATTAAATCTCTAGAATATTCTCTTTAAATTTGGTTGCTGCCTCACCAATGACAATAATCTTATCACAATCAAGTTTTAATGCATCAATGACACCTTTTTTAACCTCTTCAGGAGTAGCTCCAATTGTTCCTTCTTTAACAAACTCTTCATCGATTTTTTCTAAAAATATTTTATCCTTGAAATCAGCATCATCATCAATAAACTTTTTAGCAGTCTTTTGAGAAGCAAATGAAGCAGGAACAACATATTTTGATAATTCTAAAACATTTTCAAAAATTTCCGAATCTCCCTGATCACCAGACTCCGAAGAAATAGTGATTACTGTTGTTATATCCCCATATAACTCTTTAAATGCATTCAATACTGTTTTTACACCTGCAGGATTATGAGCAAAATCAACAATTACATCTTTTCCATCAATAGTTGCTACTTTCTCCATCCTTCCACTGACCCCAGTGAAAGAAGCTATTGACTCAACAATCTTATCAAAGGGCAATTTCAAGAATTCATGAGCAGCAATTATAACTCCTGAAACATTATATACATTGTGTATTCCATCCAGCTGCATTTTGACTTCTATTTTTCCAGAAGGAGTAAATAAATCAAATTTCCCATTTATCAAATCAACATTTGTAGCTATGTAATCAGTTTGAGGAGTTGTAAGTCCGCATTTACAAAAATAGTAGCCCGAACCTGAAATAATTTCACTAAGATTAATTATTTCACCGCAAACACATTCTTTTTTAGAGATGCCTATAGTTGGCCCCTCTACCCTAAATGTAATTACCTCATCATCAAGACCAAATTCTCTTAAAAGACCCATAATTGTAGGATCATTTGCATTTACAATAATCTGATTATCCTTAAGGGACTGAATAAACTCTCCCTTAACGTTAGCATATTCCATAAAACCTGAAAGATCGTTCAAGTGATCTTCAGTAATATTTGTGATTAATCCAGATTTCAAACCAACATTACCAGTTATTCTCTTGATTGTGCCGGGAACTCCAAAAGTTCCAATTTCTAAAATAGCAACATCCCCATCTAAACGAGATTGAAGAATTGGAATAAATTCAGCATTACCTTGCATTCCTTCCAAATCATGTTCTGATGGAGAAATACCATTATCATAAGCTATTTTTTTAAGAAGTTCTGTAGATGTGGTTTTGCCATTGGTACCAGTAATGCCAAAAACAGGCTTTTCTGGATTAAAATTTGAAATAACATCGTCAACTGTGAAAATTTCAACATTATTTTCATTTGCTTTTTTAAAAATTTCATTATCTTTGGATAAACTAATTGGAGGAACCAAATAATCTATATTACTAAAGAAATCATCAGGAATGTCTCCAAAAAATAATTCAATATCATAATTTTCAAGAGATTTAATAAATCTACAATCCTCTTTTGATGAAACATCGGTTCCAATAACATCAAAACCTCTCTGTGAAAGGATTCTAGCCACCAAATTTCCATTGGCACCGCAAATTCCAACAACACCAAACTTAGAATTTTCATCAATCATATTTATTACAACCTCTTTCAAGTCCAACCATAATCTTATCCATAGTTGTTAGCCTATCATAAGCGATTAAAGGCCCCATATGCAAAATAATGTCTCCAGGTTTGGAATATTTAAAAGTGAGTTCTGCAGCATCAGTAATGTTTTCACATGCAACCTTAGTGGCATTAGGATTTTCAATAGCATTCAAAACCTCATAGGCAGCATTCATTTCAACTTCCTGAGTCACCTCATTAAATCCACTGGCAATAACAGTATCAACGTATTGACCTACAAGTTCACCAACTTCTGCCTTATCCCTTTTGGAGAGAGTATCAAAATGATCCAAAAATAAAACAACATTTTCATCTTTAAAATACTCCAATGTAATTTTCATACCATCATATAAGAAAGCAGAATCAAGAATCACGCGACGGCCATTATAATCACCTAAATCCTGCATATGTGCAGGCAAACCTCTAAATTCAGATAATGCATCAATAATATCTCCTTTTAGAACACCATATTCTAAAGCTACGGCAGAAGCTGCAAGGGAATTTTCAAAGAAATAACTCATCATATGAAATGGAGTTGTGAACTGTTCATTGCCATACTGAATTGTTAATGTATCTTCACCTTCAAAACCTATAAAATCAGCAACACTATCAGGATTATTAAGTTCATAGAAAAGAGTATCTGGCCTTATTGGTTCGATTATATCACGACAGGAGTTATTTGAAATGAATGTTTTGCTCATTTTCTCTAAAATTAATTTACGCTCTTGATATTTCTCAAGAGAACCACCAAATTCGGACAAATGATCTTCAGCAATATTAGTTAACAGCCCCATTTTAATATCCAAATTATCTAACAGCCCAATAGTACCATGAGGAAGCTCAAAAATAGCTATATCACAATCTTCAGCCTTACCTTTAACAATACCATCGATAATAGCCTCACTAACAAGATTATTGACAAGAGAGGAACAGGACCAAACATTATAACCTGCCTGTTTAAAAATAGCTGTTGTAATATAAGTGGTCGTAGTTTTACCCATAGTTCCGGTAATACCGATGATGTCTACCGGAATTAAATCATTAACAATGCGAGAAAATTCTTCATTTGTTAAGACCTTTAAATTGGCATTTTTAATTTTCTCAGCTATAGGTGCTGAATCTGGCAAACTAGGCGCCTTATAGACCATATCAATTCCATCAATGCTTGGATCAGGATTTCCTAAATCAAGAATAACGCCTTCTTTTTCTATTTGTTTTAAAATCTTTTGAACATCTTCTTTAAATTCATCGATTGACTTAGGATCAGTTATAATAACCTTTTCTCCCTGATTATTAAGTAATCTTGCAACAGGCCTTCCAGCATTTCCTGCACCAACAACTAAACAATTCATAATAAACTCCTTCACTTAATTAACTATTTTATTATATTATTTTAATTTAATTTAAAGTTATATAGTAATTAATAACTGAAAAATAAGTAGATTAAATCATTGAAATAAAAATAATAGAAAAATAAAAATAAAAAACTAATCATCAACATAATCAATGTCAATGACTGGTTTAAACTCATCAATCATATCTTCACGCATTATTACACGAATGACTGGAGTTTTTTCTGTTTTAACCTCAATAACAACTTTTTTGGAAGATTTGCCATTGGACTTTTTAGGTTTGCTAAATTGTTCATCTCTCTTTTTGATGATTTTTTCAGACAATTCTTTATTTTCAGAGTTTTGTTTTTCTAACTCCAATAAAGCAGAATTTATAAAATCGAGTTGTTCTTGAGATTCTTTAGGTAATTTTGATTTGGTTTTGGATGTGAAATCATCTAGAACCTTTTGAAGATTTTGAACATCATCTTTCCCTTGTTCTTCCTCATTCAAATTGGATTCGTATTCTTCAAGTGCCCTTATCTCAGCAATTTCTTTCTTGATCCAATCATCATAATAATGAGGAGGTTCATATGGATTCAATGGATTGACACCCTCATATAAAAAATAAGAAGTTACTTCATAAACCATTTCAGCATTTTTAATGGCCTTACTTTTAGAAAATCTCCTAGAATTGTTAATGGCTCTTTGACTATTCATTCTTATTTCCCTAATGTATAATCCAATTTCTGAAGCTGTAGAATTTAATTTGCATACTTTATCAATAAGCTTATCCAAATCGTCATCATTATCTGATTTTACAATTGTCCTTAAGAGAATTTCAAGAATGTTATTTGATATGATAACTGAATCGTTATATTTTTCATTTACAATAGCCAAATCCATTTTTTTACATTCCTCATATAAAGGAAGGTAATTGTCCTTTAAAAAGAAAAAATTTGGGTTTAATAACTTCATACTCTCCATATTCATTCACCATGAAAAAAAGAAAAATGTGGGAATCACCTATTCAAATTGAATTAAATCTTGAGCATCACCATAAACAACATCAAGCCCACACATTGATGGGACATAATTTGCAGCTTTTGCAGAGTTTACGCCAATTACTTCAAAACCCATGTCTTCAATTGGAGCTACAACCATACATGTATCACAAACAATGTTTCCCCCAGCATCTTCAATTGTTTTAGTATAGCCCATCCTGTCAGCAGATGCTTTCACACTAATAGAAGTACAGATCCATAGCTTGTTTTTGATAGTTTTTCCATTAACTATATTAGCTACTTGCTTTATTTCTTCTAAAGAAGCATGAGGACATCCTAAACAAATTAAATCCGGTTCCTTATCAGTTGTTGTTAGACTTTCACGAGTCTGTAGAATATCTTCTTTTGTGACTGTCAAACTTTGAGATGCATTAACTTTATCAGCATGCGCATATTCAGGAGTTACATTCTCAATATGATATAGTGCAACTGAACCTGAAGAAGCAAGAGCAGCACCAAGAGTCTTTAAATCATTGTTATCAGGGATATTATTTAACGTGAAATATGGAACGTCTCCTCCAACATTCTGGCCAACAATATATCCCAATGCTCCAAAATCAGCCCCGGATAATTCAGTTTCAACATCAATTATCCAATTAGCCACCCTATTTTCCTTAAGATGAAAGCCATATAATGGAGTTTTACCTACAATAGCCGCAGCCAATGCTCCTGGACCCCCTTCACGATTAGTCCTAGCACCGATAACTGAATTGACAAAAGCTACTGCTGAAGATTCTGACCATGAGATATGATCTCCAAATCTTGGAACATTACCTACAAGATATGGAGTGCAAGTGCATGTTTTTGTAATTCCAAGTTTTCCATATGCATCAACAATTTGATTTTGCTTAATTGAAAATTCTTCAGGAAAACCGAATTTATCCCAATTATCCAAATCTGTTCCTGGAGGATTTAAAGTAGAAGTTATGGTAGCAACACCCCTATCATCCTTTGCAAGGTCTTCCAAATATTCCAAACCCGCCTGTCCGATTGTTTTGTATGAAACCCCAGATACTTGTGCTGATGTAATGTCTACAAGTTCCGGTGCACCATAAATATCGCCCAAAGCTACTAAAATGTCCATACTTTTACGGATAGTTTCACCATACTCCCCATTACACATTTCCTCTTCCTTTTTAGTCAAATGCATAAACTCACCCTAACTATTTTCTAACTGATAATCAACAATTTCATCTACAAGACGAAGGAAATTGTCCTTTGCTTCATAAGGAATCATAGCTCCAGCAGCAATATCATGACCGCCACCTTGACCTGCAAAGTTTTTAGATGCATCTTGAAGAGCCTGACCCAAATTCACACCTTTTTCAACCATGTCACGAGTAGTCCTTCCAGAGATTTTAATATCCTTATATAATCTAGATAATCCTAAAACAGGTTTAGAATTATCAAATATTTCGGCAGATAACCCAATACTAGCAATTGTTCCCATAACTGCCTTCAATACTTTGTCTTCGCTATATAAATATTGTATTTTATTAAGTTGTTGAGCGCCTTCTCTTTTAGCCCATTCCAAACCTTTAACAATTTGTTCACGATATTTGCGCTGTAAATCAACAGCAACATCTAAAACTCTTTCACGTTCACCAAGAGCGATGCCCAATGCGGTTCCAAATTTTTTATTTTTTCCACAAGCGTCCAATATGTAAGCATACTCTTCCAAATCTCTTAGTAAGGGAGTTTCTTTTGGAACTGTATAACACAAACCAAAAATATCTTCATTGACATTCATAAGAGCATCTTTAAGTAGATCTTGTTCTTCTCCTTCCAAATCAGTGAATTTAATACCATATGACAAATTCATTTTTTCTAAAAATTCTCTAGCACCAGTTAAATCACCTGTTATTCCCGGCAATGGTGGTGAGAATGTATAAGCTAATGACTTATATAATGGTTCGCTTGACTTAGAAACTATTTTAAGACCCTCATGAATCTCCAAAGTTCCACTTTCCTTAGCATCTTCAACTATTAGTTTATTCATGCCCATGAAACCATCTTGACCTTGCATATCTCCAAATGCACCGATCAAAGCAAAATAAGCTAAATGTTTTTTATTAAGGCCTCTAGCTACCAAATAGCTAGCTCCTGCCCCACTTAATTCTTTACTACCATCAACTCCAAATAAATGAGGATTTACATGAACCAAATTACTATCAGGTTCTGCATCATTTACCTGATGATGATCAGCAATTATTACGTCACTTTTGAAAGTGTTAAGTTCTTTAACATAAGCACTTCCCATATCAGTAAAAATAAATAAAGAAGATTTATCACTTCTTAACTTATTAATCTCATCTTCTTTAAGACGAGGAATAATAGTAACGTGATATCTCATCTTCTCTTCTTTTAAAGCGTTGGCTAATACCGCAGCTGCTGAAATTCCATCAGCATCGTTATGAGAAACTAATCTTATAACATTATCTTTATCGATATGCTCTTGAAGCATATCACTAGCTTCTTTAGCTCTATTTAACAAGGAGTGCTGCTTGTTGTGGATTATATCTCCAACCTTCTGGTAATTCTCCTTCTTTTACGTAGTATGAACCTAATCTTCTGATTCTTGATTCAATAATTGTTAAACCTCTTTTGGAGTGTAAATCTTTAGGGTTTTCACTTAAGTGGTCTCTGATGTTTACAGCTCTTCTGATTAAGTTCATTAAGTCTTCAGGATATTCTTGAGCTTGACCATTTCTTTTTAAAATTTCGTTGATTCTTTCACCAGTTACATCTTTAACACTAGGGATTCCATAAGTATCTCTTAAGATGATACCAATTTCACTGGTGGATTTACCTTCTTTGGTGAATTTTAAAATCATTTCTTCGATTTCTTCGTTGCTGTAAGTTACCCAATCTGGTTTTGCCATAATAATTCCTCTCTAAGTTTATAAATTATACAATAAGCCCAATAATTAATTACTCTTTAGAATACCATTTGATAAATTTCTCTAAAGAATTTTTTCTATGTGAAAACTGATTTTTTTCCTCTGTAGTGAGCTCTCCAAAAGTTTTGCCTTCTTCTGGCACATAAAAAATTGGATCAAAAGCGAATCCTAAATTGCCTTTTTCACTAAGAGCTATTTCTCCACTGACTTTGCCTAAAAAGATCTTGGGCTCAGAATTGGGGGCGCAGTACCCAATAACTGACCTGAATTCGGCATATCTATCGTCAGCATCTTCTAAAAGCTTCAAAATCCCCTCATTTCCCAATGTATCTTGCACATATGAGGAATAAGTTCCAGGGAAATCTTTAAGAGCTCTTATAAATAAACCAGCATCTTCCACAATCACAGGTTTATTTAGCTTACGACAAGCATATTTTGCACCCGATATGGCCACTTCTTCAAGAGTTCCTTGAGGTTCGCAGTAACCTAAATCAATATGCTCTAGTTTAATGTCGTAATCTTTAAAAATATTCTCTGCTTCTTCTACTTTATGTTTATTCCCAGTAATAAATGTTATCATTAAATCACCTAATGAGTATATCTTCCTCTTGATTCGATTTCCTTAATTTTTTTAATAATATTATCATTATCGTCACTATAACCTTTCAAAACAATATCAAAAATGTGATTGGCTATTTTTTGATCAATGCTTTGAAGAGACTTTTTCAAAACCAGCAAATCAACTGCCTTGTCTTCAAACAGATCAGAATATCTTCCAAGACCAAAGTCTAGAAATACCAGTTTGCCATCAGAATCAACTAAAATGTTTGAAGTTGTAATATCTCCATGAATAATATTTTGATTGTGTATTTTGGCTATATTTTGACCAATTTCAAAAGCCAAATCATCACTACCAATATTTATAATGTCTTTAACCATTTTTCCATCAATTTTTTCCATCAATATAACTTTTTCATCCAAATTAACATCATACAAAATAGGAGATTTGACTCCAGCCCTTTTAACATCAGATAATAATTTGGCTTCAAGCTTGGTTCTTGATTTTCTTATCTTATTATCGATTTCAGGAATACGGTAATTTTTAGGAACCCTATTCTTTGAAACTACATTTTCATCCAAATATTTGCCTTCCAAAATATTAGATTCCGCACCTTTTGCAATTAGGCCATTGGCTAATTTTAAATAAGATTTTTCATTTAAAACCCATGGAATATCAACCTCATCGGTCCTAAATCTCTGAATTATTTCAGTTTTGTCCATATCCATTGGACCAAAATGATTATTCATTAAAATGCCTAACCAAGCTATCATAACACCATTGTCACCGCATAACTTCATTTCAGGCATGTAAAACTTAGCTCCCTGTTCTGTCGCCATTGTATTAAGCATTTCACGAAGCCTGCTATTGGCAGAAACACCTCCGCATAACATTACTTCATCTTTTTGAGTATGGGAAAGTGCCCTTTCTGTAACTTCAACTAGCATTGCAAAAGCAGTTTCCTGCAAAGAATAACAAATATCTTCAATAGGAGTGCCTTTTTGATGTTCTCTCAAAGCTGCAGACAAAAGTCCTGAAAATGAAAAATCCATTCCTTTTACACTATAAGGCAAATCAACATAGCTCCCTTTTTTAGCTAGCTTTTCAATAACAGGACCTCCAGGATGACCCAATCCGGTTTCACGACCAAAATGATCAAGACAATTCCCAATAGCAATATCCAATGTTTCGCCAAATATCCTATATCTTCCACTTTCAAATGCTATAACCTGACTATTTCCACCACTAACATAAAGAGTAACAGGATTAATTGCTCCAGTATCAAGTTTTCCAATTTCAACATGACCAATACAATGATTAACACCAATAATTGGCTTATTAAGAGACAATGCCAAACTTCTTGCAGAAGTAGCAACTATCCTTAAAGCAGGCCCCAATCCAGGCCCCTGTGAAAATGAAATTAAATCAATGTCATCATATTCTATCCCAGCCTGTTCAATAGCCTCAGGAATTAATTTTGGAATCCATTCAGCATGATGTTCTGCAGCTATTCTTGGATGAATTCCTCCCTTTTCCGGAAATAGCTGACGACCAGCCATCCCTAAAATATTTCCATCACTATCAACAATCCCAACGCCGGTTTTTTCAGCTGTTCCTTCAATTCCTAAACTAATCAAAATAATCACTAAAAATAAATATTTAATATAAATATTGTAATTTAATTTAAATATACTTTAACAAAATGTTAATCTAAAAATTAAAATAAAAAAAAGAAAGGATATTTAAATTTAACTTAAAACAGCCTCTAATTTATCTTTATAAGCATTAGCTTGATCTTGAACATTGAATGTGTTATAAATCGCTTCTGCTATTTTTTCAATATCTGCATTGGATATTTGAATATTATATTTTTGTGCTGTTTCATTTACTACATCAACTATTGACTGCATATCAGTGATATTTTGTTTTTCCACCTCTCCTTTAACATCATCTACAATTTGAGATATTTGGTCCGGATTGGCATTTGTATTATTCACTACTTCAGCCTGCACATAGATTTCTTCATTAGCCGCTTGTTTAACCTCTTGAGGGATTTCCACATTGGTTGCTTTTTCATAACAACTCATTACACCTGCAAGAGCAGATTCCCCAGTAGCGGAAATAGGGCTTGTTACATAAACTATACCTTTTTGAATACCAGCTGATTCTAATGCTGAAGCATACATTTTAGCAGTTACTAAAGTTATTTTTGAAGAGTCCACTGTAACTTTAAGATTATCTCCCTGATTCAAATCTACTAAAGCAGAAGAAAATATCTGGTTTGAATTATAAGTTTTTCCACTTATGCCCTGTGAGATTGCATTTACCTGACTAGCACTAATTACTTCAGTATTTGCATTTCCAAGATTTGTATATCCTTTGCTTGCGAAGTAATTGTTTACAGAATTTACATATTGTTGATTTGCATAAGTTGTCTCACCATATGTAACTACCAGGTCAGGATTTGAATTTCCGGCAATTGCAGATGATGCACATACAGCAGTTATAATACATATTGTAAATATTAAACCAATTGTTAATTTACGCATTATTATCACCTATCAATCTATTAAGTTTCATTTTATATAAATATATGTTTAAATTGTTGTTAGAAATTTATTACATATTGTTTTCAAAAGTAATATTAAGTTTAAAAACCAATTTATAAATATGGGATTTTATAGTAATAGTACTCCAGCATATCGGAGAATAAATGAATTAACCGGAGACATTCATCTCTGTGAAGATTTTAAACAGGAAATTGAAGCTAGAGGAATTCCTTTATACAAAGCATACAGTATACAGAAAAGACTTCTTTTTGAAGCAGAAGAAGAAAAGCTAAAAACCAAAGAAGATGTCGATAAAAGAATAATGGAACTTTTAGACGAAAATACTAAAAATGACATAACCTCAGATTATGCTAATAAATGTAGCACATGTGAAGGAGCTACAAAAATTCCTCCAATGCCAAAAGAAGTTACAAAACCAAAAGGATTTGTTTCAGGACTTCCACCTAAAGAAGAAATATTTATTCCACCAAAAGGTCGCGATTTAGCCAAACAAAATGAAATGACCGACAGAGAACTATTAAATAAAATTGCCCTACAAAATGAAAAAATTATCAATCAAAATAAATTAATACTTCAAGAATTAAGAAAATTAGGTAATAGGTGATTAAGTGATCGATGGAGTAACAACATACGGATCTACTGATTTAATAGAGGAAATACAACATACAGAACCTGTTTTTATTTGTACTATAGGAACTACTGAAACATCCAGAATAGAAGGAATTTCTGGTGCGGGAGCGACCCCTGAATTAACCGAATATACTCCCGCAGCTGATGTGGAATTGATGGTTCTTGGGCAAGTAAGATGTATGGAAGAAATAGCACAAACAGTTATTGGTGAAGCTGCAGCGCCAACACCTGCAGTTCTTACAAAAGCAGCACTGGAATTGGCTGACATCCCATTTGTAATTGTAGACGCTGGATCTAAAATAAAACCTGAAATCGAATGTATGCGTCTTGGAAATGATTATGGAAGAGACATTAGAACTGGAAAAGGTGTTTTAAACCCTCTTGAAATCTATGAAAACGGGAAAGACCTTGGAGAAAAACTTGGAATGTTACATGACAGTTTAATAATTGGTGAAAGCATAGCTGCCGGAACCACCACCGCATTAGGCGTTCTAAAAGCATTAGGTTATGATGCGGACGGAAAGGTAAGCGGTTGTATGCCAACAAATCCCCATGATTTGAAAACCTCTGTTGTGGATGAAGGAATAAAAAATTCAGGAATCGAACCTGGAAAATGCGATGCATTTCAAGCAATAGGTGCAGTTGGAGATCCAACCTTAGCAGGAATTGCAGCACTGGTTTTATCTAGTGGAAATACTCCCATCATATTAGCTGGAGGAACCCAAATGGCAGCTGTTTGCGCAGTCGTGAAAGCAATTAAACCTGACTTCGACTTTTCAAGAGTGAATATAGCTACTACCATATACGTAGCAGAAGATGAAACTGCAAATCTTTTAGATTTACTTAATCAAATCGATCCAGAAATTTCATTACATGTAGTTGACCCTAAATTTGAAGAATCAGAAGATCCTGGAATAAGATTATACACAGAAGGTTTCATAAAAGAAGGAGCCGGAGCTGGAGGTGCAATGTTTACTGCCCTTATGAGAGGAGCTAGTGTAAAAAGCTTAAGAAGCAAAATAGAAAAAGTTTGTCAATTAAAATAAGTATTTAATTACTTATTTTACTATTTTTTAATTTGAAATAAAAAAAAGATAGCTCAATTAGAATATATGAGCTACAGAACCTAAGAAGATTATAATACCAATTACCCAACAGTAGTAACTGAATATATCCAAACTTCTTTTTTCGATTAATTCTAAAACGCATTTAATAGCTATATAACCTGCAATAAATGCTGCAAAGAAACCTAATAAAATAGCTGCAACATTAGCATCCATTGCAGCACCAATATCCTTTATCTGAAATATTACAGCACCAACAATAGCTGGAATGGACAATATGAAACTGAACTTAGCGGCGAATTCCTTATTTAGACCAAGAACAAGACCTGCAGCAATGGTTGTACCAGAACGTGAAAGTCCAGGCAATACCGCACAAGCTTGACCTAATCCCATAAATAAAGATTCTTTAGCTGAAATATTTGCAAAATCAATATCTCCCTTATCCATTCTTTGAGATAAGTACAAGATTGTACCTGTTACAAATAAAAAGAATGCTGGAACATATAAAGCGCCACCAAACAATGCATCCACTTGGTCTTCAAATAAGATACCGACAATTCCTACAGGAACAGAAGCTAAAATAACATACCATGCCAATCTTTTATAAGGATCCTCATAGATTCCTTCTCTAAACCTACCTTGAAGAAGATCGCCGATGCTTAACCACCAAGCTTTAATCATTTTATAGATGTCAGCATAGAAAAATAACAGAACAGCTATTAAAGATCCTAAATGAAGAAAAGTATCAAAAGCAAGATTGCTTTCAACACCCAATGCTTTTTGAACAAAAATTAAATGAGCAGAACTACTTATTGGTAAAAATTCAGTTAATCCCTGGACAATACCAATAATAATTGCTGATAAAATATCCATCATTACACCATTCTAGAAATATTTTAACCAACCAAATTCATCGTCTTTTTTAGCTTCAACTATTTCAAAGAAAGTTTTTTGTAATTCTTCGGTTACTGGGCCTCTTTTTCCAATGCCTATTGATCTTCCATCTACACTCTTAATAGGAGTAACTTCTGCAGCAGTACCGCTGAAAAAGATTTCATCAGCAAGATAAAGTCTTTCACGACCGATGGTTTCTTCAACAACCTTATAACCAAGAGATTTTGCCAACTCCATGATTGAGTCTCTTGTAATACCTCTAAGAATAGAAGAACCTAAAGAAGGAGTGTAAATTACATCGTCTTCAACTACGAATATGTTTTCACCACTACCTTCAGCTACAAATCCTTGATAGTCAAGCATGATAGCTTCAGCATATCCATGTTCGATTGCTTCGAGTTTTGCTAATTGGGAATTCATATAATTAGCAGCTGCCTTTGCCATTACGGGCAATGTATCAGGAGCAGGTTTTCTCCAAGAAGATACGCCAACATCAACACCAATGTTCATACCTTCTTCACCTAAATAGGATCCCCATTCCCAAGCACCGATTAAAACATCAACAGGACAATTCAAAGGATTTACTCCTAATTCCCCATATCCTCTAAATGCAATTGGACGAATATAACATGATTTAAGGCCGTTTTCTTTAAGAATTTCAATTGTTGCATCACAGACTTCCTCTTCTGTGTAAGGCATGTCAATTTTATAGATTTTTGCAGAATCAAATAAACGTTCAATATGTTCTTCTAAACGGAAAACACAAGGACCCTTTTCATTGTCATAAGCTCTTATACCTTCAAATACACTTGTTCCATAATGTACAACATGAGAAAGAGCGTGAATTTTAGCATCTTCCCAGTCCACAATATTTCCGTTCATCCAAATTTTACTTGCTGTATCATCCCAAGCCATTATATCACATCAATAATTTATTATATTATAATATTAGCGATTATATTATTTAAAATTTCAATAAAACAATATAAAACCATTAAACAATAGTCGTAAAAAATATCTCATGCATAGCTATTTTATAAAATATTGCATGAATTAAGACAAATATCTAAAAAAAGTTAAGTTCGACAGCAAAAAATAAAAAAAATGAAAAAGTAGCGGTTAGCTACTTATTTTTCTGGTTTTTCCATTAATACGCATTTGTTACCGATGCAACCGTCACCCATGTGAGGGGTTCTGCATAAGGTATCGTTTGCTTTTTCGATTTCTCTTGCTTCAACAGCTAATTTTGCTGCAGTAGATGCCATTTCGTGTGCTGCTGCAACGATTGGGATGTATTTTTCAGAGTCTTGTACCATGAAACAACCTTTTACATCTAAGTCTGCAACTTTTGATGCAATTTCGTATGCTGCGTAAGCTTTAGCTTTTGCGTATGGGTTGGTGAATTCACCAGCTTCAACAGCTTTTTCAGCAGTAATTTTGAGTTTTGGTAATTCTACTTCTTCACCAGCTTCAACAGCAGCAATAATTTCACCAATAGTTTTTTGGATTAATCTGTAAGCTCCAGTTGCTGCTAATACTTTAATGATGTCAGAGTTGAAAGAAGCCATTTCAGTTGGGTCTAATAATTCTCTTCTAGCACCAATCATTGGGTCAGCGTTTACAATGATGTAACCTAAACCTTGTTCATCCATTTCATCAGCTACTCTTGCACCTGGTGCGTCACCAATGATGATTGCTGGTTTGTCAGCAGCGGATAAGATTTCTCTTGCTTTTGCAGGACCTGGTGCTCCTGGGTTAGGTGAGATGAAGATACAGAAATCTGGGTCGAAGTCAGCTATTTTAGGTGCTACTTCTTCTACTTGTTCTGGGTTCATTTTTGCTCCAGAACCTACTAATCTTACATCGATGTTAGGTCTGTCTGCTCTTTCATCTAAAATTAAGTCAATTACCGGAGAAGTTCCGATGTTACCACTTTTAATAATTCCTATTTTTACAACCATTTAAATCACTTTTGAGTTTAATACGATTTATCGTATGAATATAATTTTATAAGAAAATACATATTAAGTTTTTGATTTAATTCTCATATAATCAATTTTGATAAAAATAGGGTCAAAAATGAATAATATACAGTAAAAACGTGTTTTTATTAAACTAAATAAGAAAATATTGAAAATAAAGTAAAAAATAGATAAGAAAATGCAAAATAATGAATAAATAATTTTTAATTAAAAGAAAAAAATTAGTGGTTCCGACGAGATTTGAACTCGTGATCCCCTCGTTGTAAGCGAGGTATCATACCCCTAGACCACGGAACCAACAGACAACATTATTTAAGTATGATATAGTATATAAATCTTTTGGTTAAATAACCATATTTACTGAAAAAATAAAAATAATGGAAATTTATAACTTCCTATAAAACTCCCTTGGTACTTGGAATTTCATCATGCTCTATTTTAGTAGCTTCTTTAAGAGATTTAGCAAATGCCTTAAAAATAGCTTCAGCCTTATGATGATCGTTGAAACCTTTTGCAGAAGCATAAATATTAATTTTAGCTGCACTCACAAATGATTCGAAGAAATGAATAATAATATCAGAAGTCAAATCACCAATTTTCTCATTTTTAAAACTGATATCCATATTACAATAACTTCTTCCACTTATATCAACTGCTACAGTAGCTACTGATTCATCCATCGGAACAATTGCATCAGCCATTCTTTTGATTCCACGTTTATCCCCAATAGCTTTGTTGAATGCTTCACCTAAAAGAATGCCAACATCCTCAACCGTATGATGGTCATCGATTTCAACATCACCTATTGCAGATATATCCAAATCAAATCTGCTATGCTTTGAAAATGATTCCAACATGTGATTAAAGAAATTTACCCCGGTGTCAATATCGTATTTACCAGTTCCATCAATATTCAATTTTATCTTTATTTGAGTTTCAGAAGTATCTCTAGAAACTTCAGCCATTCTACACATAGTAATCACTTATTCTTCAGGAGCATTCCTTATTATTTTAATACAGTCTACAGGACATTCCATTGCACATAATGTACATACATGACAGTACCTTAAATCCAATACATGGGCAACATCCTTAATCTCCCAAATTTTAGCTGCTTTAGGACATATGTCATAACAGTTCCCGCAACCAATACATTTAGTTTCATCTACTTCGATTTTTAAAATAAAAATCCCCTCCCACTTTATTTATAATTTTAAAGTCGCAACAGACATTGCTTTAAATCCAATATAAACTTCTTTGCCGATAGTAAGGTTTAACTCTTTTTCTGCAGATAATGTAATGTCTGAGAAGAACTTTAAATCTCCTACAGCAATTTTAACACGAATAATTTCATTTTCAAGCTTCATTTCAACAATTTTACCTTTTAAAATGTTTCTAATACTAGAAGTACATGGCTCAGTCATGAGGAAAATATTGTCATAGCTAATAAGAGTTAATATTTTTTCTCCGGCTTCATAATTTTTGTTAGGGGGTGCATTAATTAAGTAATCTCCAATTTTAACTTTCATAACACCTTTTGATTCATCAATTGATGATACGATTGTTTCAAATTCATTAACATCGGTGTGTAATTCCATAATGGCGTTGATCTTTTTACATTCCTTTATAATAGAAAATCCATCAGGAGTAAGATCAGTTCCTCCCCCACCGCCTTTACCACCTTTAGTGGTACTAACGATTTTAATACCTAAAGAAGATTCTATTTTATCGATGTAATTTAAAGCTGTCCTATAGGACACATCTACAGATTTGGCAGCTTTAGTAATAGAACCTGTATTAAGAATATTTTCAAGTAACTTATATTGTTTATGATTTAATAAAAAAGACTCATCCCCAATATTAATCTTATATTCAATACCTGCCTTTACTTCAGTCATTTTTTCACCCATCCATTAAGTAAAAATATATTTTTATCATTTAAATAAATTGTCTTATTCATTTCTAAATTGAATTTTTACAATAATATTCAATATCTTATTTAATATTTTACCTATAGGGCCAAATTTACCAGTGAATCCTCTTAAAGTAGCTATATCCTCTTCCTGGAAGAATTTACATAGAATTAATGCTCCCAAATAGATGAAAGGACAGGAAACAATACCAATAAATAAACCAATAATAGTTTTTGGAATAATAATTGCTATAATTCCCATTATGATTGAAGCTAAAAATATCTTAGCAACAGGCATTATTGGAGGTTTTGTTTTGGTAAGTTTGAATACGAAGTACAAAACCGGAATCATCATAGCGAAACAGGCAATGGTGGTTGCAAGAGCCCCACCTGCAATTCCGATTGCTGGAACCATATACCAATTAAGAATAGCAGTCAATATTGCCCCAAATACTAGAATATACATCGGAATTCTCGGATTTCCAATACCCTGAACAATACTGGTTGAAATTGAAAATATTGAATAAAATGTCATACCAATAGCTAAAATTGCCAATGCAGATGCACCAGTAACATAGGCAGGATTTGTAAAGTAGAACAGTCTTAATGTTGGAGCTGCAAATAAAGCAATTCCGATACACATTGGAACTACAAATAGTAAAGAATACTTATAAGACTCTGAAACGTACCTATTCAACTCTTTTTTATTTCCAGAACTGAAAGCCTCTGAAGAAGCCGGCAAGATGGTTGTTGCTACTGAAATGGAAATCATCAAAGGCAATCTTGAAATAGGATCCGCAGCTGCAAAAAACCCGATTGAATCTGCAGTTAAAAAACGGCCCATTACCAAGGTACAAATATTATAAATTCCCATTTCCGCAATACCAGTGACAATAACCGGAATAGCAAACTTAACTAACATAACAGCCAATTTCAATTCATCCTTACGTGAAAATACAAAATCAGGACTGGCAGGGGGAATATATTGACCCATTTGATATTTGAATAAATAAACTGCAATAACACATGAAACAGCGAAACCTAAAACAGTACCCCAAAGAGCCCCAACAGTTGAAAGACCTATTAAAACAAAGGCTGTAGCAAAAAGAATCATACCCAACTGTTCGGTTGCACGAGTATAAAGGATATACTCCATCTTATAAACCCCTTGGAATGCACCTCTAAATGCTCCAACAATTACACTAAATGGAGTTATAAGCCCAACAATCTGCAGAGGAACAAGTGCAATAGGTTTTTGAAGATAGACATAGGCAAGCCATGGAGCAGCAATAAAAATCATTATAAAACCAAAAAACACACCTAAAAAAATCATTATTTTTAAAGAGGTATAAATTGTCTGACGAGCTAAATCTTTTTGATCTGTGGCCTCATATTCGGCAACATACTTAGCAATAGCTGGAGGAAGTCCTCCTGCAGACAAGGTTTGAAAAATACCCTGAAAAGGAAGTGTAAGACCTAAAATACCATACATGGTGGGGCCTAAGAGAGTTGCCATTAAAAAACGATAAATGTATCCTCCTAAACGGAAAATAATATTTCCAAGAAATATAATGAAACTTCCACGAATCAATTTATTCGCCATAAATTAGTGCTCCATAAGTTTAGATTATAATAAATTAACTTAATTTTAATATATAAATATTATCAAATTCTGTCCAAAAAGGTGGAAAAAAGCTAATTAAAAAAAAAAGAAAAAAATAGAATTAGAAATTAGGCCTAATCTTATTTAGAAAATCTTTAAATTCCTTAACGGTCCTCTCAAGAGATTCAAAACCGTATTTATCATCTTTTACTTTATCCAAAGAATCCTGAGACCAGAAGGAGGCACCCAAATTAGCACCGTAACCACCACCACTGACTGGAATTATCCCATGAATCATATAATAAGTGATTATCTGCAGATGAGCTGAACTTTGGCCACCGTCACGGTCACCGCCAACAGCTATGCTCATACCTATTTTTCCACGAAGCAAATTGATGTCCACAGCTTCCAAAGCTCGAGTTCTCTCAAAAATTGATAAAGTTTCAGCACTAATTCCTCCTGAATGAAGAGGAGTTGCAAAAATAAGACCGTCAGCTTCCTTGAGACCTTCATAAACTTCAGTCATATCATCCTTGTTAACACATTCCTTATGAGTCATGCAATAATCGCAATGCATACAAGGAGCTATTGATTTTCCGGCGCAACTAAACAATTTGGTTTCAAAACCGTCATTTTTCAAATTTTCCAAAGCTTTTTCAAGAACATATTGTGTTGTATCATTTCTTGGACTTCCGCATATACCATAAATTTTCATAATCACACATCCTTTTTAAGAAGTTTAATATAACTATTGAAAAAGTACTATAAAAATATTATATAATATAACTGCCAAAAATTAAACATAGTATATTTAATTACATGGTGGTTATTAGATGAGAATTTTACTTATCCATTCCGATTATTTAAATTATAATGTGAAAAACAAGACCCCAGTAGCTGAGGAAATTGAAGAAGCTAAAAAATCTGGTGCTTTTGATGAATCCTTAGTTGTTTTTACTGCGGTTGAAAAAGAAGACGAGAAAAATCCAGAAGCAATTGTTAGAAACTTAGTTAAAGAAGTTAAAAAGGCTAATGAACAAGTTAAAGCTGAAAACATTGTTTTATATCCATACGCTCATTTATCTTCTTCTTTAAGTTCTCCAAAAGTGGCTGTTAAAATCTTAAAAGATGCTGAAGAAGCGCTTTTAGATGAAGACTTGGAAGTTAAAAGAGTACCATTTGGATGGTATAAAGCATTTGAAATATCCTGTAAGGGACACCCATTAAGTGAACTTTCAAGAACAATCACTGCAGAAGAAGATGTGGAAGGAGAAAAAGAAGAGAAAAAACCTTCCACCTGGTCTATTCTTGATGGAGACAAAGTATTGGATATTGAAGGCTTTGAATTTGACAATGATCAATTTGAAAAGCTTGTTCAATATGAGCTTGGTGAAGGTTCATCAGATGAAGGAGAACCACCACACGTTAAGTTAATGAGAGAAAAAGAGCTTTGTGACTATGAAATTGCATCTGATGTAGGTAACCTCAAATGGTTCCCTAAAGGTCGTCTTGTAAGAGATTTGCTTTCTGATTATGTTTACAATTTAGTAGTGGACCAAGGAGCTATGCCAATCGAAACTCCTATCTTCTATGATTTGGAAAATGAAGCGATTAACGTTCATGCTGCTAAATTTGGTGAAAGACAGTATAAAACCGATACCAAAAAGAACCTAATGCTTAGATTCGCATGTTGTTTCGGTGCATTTAGAGTGATGGCTGACTCTTTCCTGACCTGGAGAAACTTACCTGCAAAATTATATGAACTTTCAACCTACAGTTTCCGTTTTGAGAAAAAAGGAGAAGTTGTTGGACTTAAAAGATTAAGAGCATTTACCATGCCTGATTTCCATAGTTTCTGTGCAGATGTCCCTGCTTCCTTAGAAGAATTCTCAAAACAAACTGACATGTGTATCCAGACTGGAATTGACCTTGGAGTAAACTATGAAGTAATTTTCAGAGCTACCCAAGACTTCTTTGACGAAAATAAAGACTGGATGTACAGCATAGGTAAAAAAATTGGAAAACCAGTTTTGCTTGAAATCCTACCTGAAAGAAAACATTACTGGGTTTGTAAAGTAGACTTTGCAGCTATTGATTTCCTTGGAAGGCCAATTGAAAATCCTACTGTTCAGATTGATGTTGAAAGTGGTAAAAGATTTGATATCACATACCTTGGAGAAGATGGTAAGGAACACAACCCAACCATTCTTCACTGTTCCCCAACAGGAAGTATTGAAAGAGTTATCTGCAGCTTACTTGAAAAAACTGCTATTGAAATTGATGAAAAAGCACCAATGTTACCAACCTGGCTAAGTCCAATCCAAGTTAGAGTAATAACTGTCGGAGAGGCACATAAAGAGTTTGCAAACAAATTAGCTGATGAGATTTTTGCTGCAAATATTCGTGTGGATGTAGATGACAGAGACGAAAGCGTAGGTAAGAAAATAAGAAATGCCGCTACAGAATGGATTCCTTACACCTTTGTAGTAGGTGACAACGAAATGGAATCTGGAAATCTCACAGTTACCGTGCGTGAAACTGGAGAAAAAGTAGATATGACAGTAGACGAATTAATAGATGCAGTTAAGGAAGCAACTAAAGGAATGCCTTACAGAGGACTACCATTGCCTAAAGACATTTCCAAAAGAATTAACTTCCAATAATTTTTATATATCACGAAAAATAAAATAAAAAATGTATAATAAATGGAGGAAACTAAATGTACAATATAGGAGAAGCTCTCATCGGAGACGGTGACGAATTAGCTCACATCGATTTAATCATTGGTGACAAGGAAGGTCCAGCAGGACAAGCATTTGCTAATGGATTATCCAATTTATCTGTAGGACATACTCCTTTGACCACTGTAATTAGACCAAACTTAATGACAAAACCAGCTACTTTAATTATTCCTAAAGTAACTGTAGAAGATTTAGATGGTGCAAGTAAAGTATTTGGGCCAGCACAAACTGCTGTAGGTAGAGCAGTTGCAGACGCTGTTGAAGAAGGATATATTCCAAAAGAAATTGTAGAAGACATTGTAATTAACGTAAGTGTATTCATACACCCAGCAGCAAAAGATTACAGAAAAATATACCAATACAACTATGGAGCAACCAAATTAGCTATCAAAAGAGCTATGGAAGGTTACCCATCAATTGAAAAAGTACTTGAAGAAAAAGATCGTGGAACTCATCCAATTATGGGCTTCAAAGTACAAAAACTTTGGTCTCCACCATACTTACAAGTTGCTCTTGACTTAGACAACTTAGATGTAATGGAAAGAATCATTAATGATCTTCCAGACAAAGAAAGAGTTCTTCTTGAAGCAGGAACACCACTCGTTAAAAAATTCGGTGTTGGAGTTGTTTCAAAAATCAGAGAATTACGTCCAGACGCTTTCATCATTGCTGATTTGAAAACCTTAGACGTTGGACGTGTAGAAGTAAAAATGGCTGCTGACGAAACTGCAGATGCTGTAGCTATTTCTGGTCTTGGAACCACTGAATCAATCGCTAAAGCTATTCAAGAAACTCAAAAACAAGGTATTTACTCCATCTTAGATATGATGAATGTAGATAACTTTGAAGACAAATTAATCGCTCTTCCAGATGATTTAAAACCAGATATTGTATTATTACACAGAAATGTAGATTTAGAAACATACCTTGCTGAAAAAGGTGAAGACACTAGTGACTTATCTGCATGGGGTAATATTCCAGCAATCAAAGAAATTATTGACGGCGGATTAGTCGCTGTAGCTGGAGGAATCACTCCTGACAATGTTGAAGAAGCTCTCGATAAAGGTGCTGACATTATTATTGCAGGAAGATACATTATCGGTTCTAGAGATGTAAGAAGATCTGCACAAGACTTCCTTGCTCACTTCCCACCTGATCCTGATAATATGAGACTCGCATTAGATGAAGACGAGCAAGTGGAAATTGAAGAAGACAAAGATTAATTATAGGGTTTAAACCCCTACTATTTTTTATTTTTTATATAAGGTGTAATTATGGGATTTTGTAATTCTTGTGGTAAACCTATGGGAAAAAAAGATTATGGGACCAATGAGGATGGTAGCCCAAATATGGATTATTGTAATGATTGTTTTCAAAATGGAGAATTTACAGAACCGGACATCACTCTTAATGAAATGATTGTAAGAAAATCAAAAGAAATGATGGCAAAAAATCCTAATTTAAGAGAAACAGAAGCTACTGGAATCACTACAGGATTTTTACCAGGATTAAAACGTTGGTATCAAGAACCTGATTATGATGAACTTTAATCTGCTTTCTTCAATATAAATTTTTTATATTTATTAGCTAAGTAGACATCCCTTTTTTTATTTGATTTGTATTCTTCCAATTGGTTGTTTAAATCATCATATTCAAGTAAAAGATCATCATACTTTTCTTCTACTTTTTTAAGGTTATTGTACTTGTCGGATAACTTTTCATAATTTTCAAAAATATTGCTGATTCTTTTTTTATACTCATCATTCTCTTCGCTGAGTTTTTTATTTGCCGCATTTAAGTCTTCTATTTCTGAAACTGACTTATTATATAATTCACTATATTTGGAATTATCATCATTTAGCTTATCTAAATCTTTATTTTTCTCTGAAAGTACAAAATTTTGATTTTCAAGATATCTTATCTTATCAATAGCTTCCCTATATTTATCGTTTATGTTATCAAGTTCTTTGGAAAATTCTTCACTGCCCTTGTTCAATCTATTCTCAAAATCCATTAGCTTATTACGAAGAACATTATTCTCATTTTCTATAACTCTCAAATTATCAGTTAAACGTTGATTTTCTTCTTTGATAGCCCTATATTTTTTATTGGCTTTCTTTTTACTCTTTTTAATAGATTTTAAATCTCTACGAAGAGCTTCTGCTTCGTTTTCTTTAGATTGATTAATTAATTTGAACTCATTAAATTTCTCTAAAAGGGACTCGTGCTCCTTTAGAAGCTTGCCGTATTCCTCTTCCTGAGTGAGGTCATGCTGTATTGTGCTTGTCTTTAGGTTATTCAAACTAGCTACAAGTTGTTCATTTTTCTCAAGGAGCCTGTTGTAATCTTCTTTTAAAGCATTGTATTCTGATTTAGAAACTTCATAGTTTTGGGAAAGAGCATCATATTCCCCTTGAATATTATCGTTGCCGGATTTTAACTCTTCAATTTTCTGTTTAAGTGTTTCTAATTCTTCAACTATTCCATCATATTTCTCTTTTAAGATAATGTATTCTGTCACTAGCTTTTCATGTTCACTTGAAATATCGTCGTTGAATGATTTGAGCTCTGATATTTCCGCATTGCAAGACTCTAATTTTTTGCTAACTTCATCATATTTTCCAATAAGTTCTGTGTTTTCATAAATCACATCACCGTATTTCTTAGAAATATCATCATATTCTTCCTGAATGTCAGCATTGAATTTTTTTAATTTGTCTATCAATACATTAGAGGATTCAATTTCATTAACAAACCTTTCGTTTTCTTCTTTTAGGTTGTTGTTTTCGGCCAAAATAGATTTTTGTTGCTGATCAAGAGCCTGGTTTGAAGATTTGAGTTGGGTAATGATGTCGTCTGAGGATTTGTAATCTTCTTGAAGTTTCAATAGCATGTCGTTTAAATCTTCTTTAGAATTAAGTAGAATATCATATTCTGCTTTTAAATCCTGATATTGGATATTTAAGTCTACATATTCAGGATTAGATGAAATATCCTTTAACTGATTAATTTTCTGATCCTTTTGTTCCAATTCTTCCAATAAAGATCTAATCTCAACATTGTGAATATAGTCGGCAATTTCCAAGGCAGCCAATTGATCTTCATTATCCTGAATTAATTCCTGATCGTCTTCAGAAATTATCAATACATTTTCGCCGTTTTCAAAAATGTTTTCTTGTTTTGGAATATTTGCCTGAATTTGTTCTGTCTTGTATTTTTTCTTTTCACCGTTTTTCAATGTTCTACTATATTCCCTTGAATATTTCTTAATAGTACCCTTTGCAACACGCATATTAAATCCTCAATTATACTTTTATAGTTTATTTAATATTATTGTTTCTAAAATTTTAAAAAATGTGTAACTTATAATTGATGATGTAGATTTAATGGAAAGTTTTTATGGGAAAATAAGAATTATTAAATTTCATTAAAGAAATGATTAATTAAAATAATACTTTATTAAAATATACCAATAATAATGAAGTGAATAATTAAAATTATCGACTAAAAATTAAAAAAGATATGAGGATAATGAATTCCCCATTTAAGAAACCACTTTTACAACAGCAGTTGAACTTGCCCCATTCTCAGCAGTTACAGTGATTTTGTAATTGCCAGGAATCAAGTTAATAGGCAGACTTGCAATACCTTCACCATTAGTAACCATAGTATAGGAAATGGTATTGGATGGGAATTTAATGGAGAAAGTGAGTTTCTCGCCAGGAAGCGGCATGCCCTGACCATCAACAATACTAGCTGTGAAACTTGCAGGTTTGCCATATGCTTTAACTAAATTGTTAGCTACCAAAACAGGCAAAACAGTAATGCCGGTTGTAATAGAAGCTGAACCATACTTGGCACTAATGGTATACTCTCCAGCCAACAGATTAATTGTTAAGCTTGCAACACCATTTTCATCGGTTAACACATTGTAATTAACGTTTTTAAAGTTTTGACCATTGAGAGTTAATGTGATAACCTGATTTGCTAAAGGATTTCCATTTCCATCCAATAGCTTTACAGTATATTGAGTGCCATTCCTATAGTATTTTACAATATTGTCAGCCATCAAACTGTCCTTACGTTCCAATACTGTTACTGTGCTTGTGGACTGAACAGAACCGTAGACAGCAGTTATTTCATAGTTTCCAGGAGCCAAATTAATAGGTAAGCTAGCAACACCATCAGCATTAGTTATCCTGCTGTACTTAAGATTGTGGAAATATTGACCATTGAGAATCACAGATACTGCGGCATTGGCAACAGGGTTTCCATATGCGTCAACAAGAGTTACCATATATTGAGTGCCGTTTTTATAATACATTACAATGTCACTATTGTTTACTAAATCATAGCTCATAGGATTTACAGTTATGTTTGTTGTAATTGAATTATTATCATATACTGCAGTTATCTCATAGTTTCCAGGAGCCAGATTAATAGGCAAGCTAGCAACACCATTTTCATTTGCATTAATGGAATATGTAAGATTTTTGAAGTACTGGCCATTGAGAATTACGGTTACGGTTTCGCCAGCAATAACATTTCCCTGTTCATCTAAGACTGTGACATTATATCTTGTACCATCTTTATACATCATGTTAATGTCATTTGCAATGATTCTAGACAATATTTCAATATTTACAGTAATGTTTGCAGGTTCATAAATTCCACTGCCATAATAAGAGATTTCGCCTGTGTAATTTCCAGGACCCATATTAAGATCGAATTTTGCAGTACCATTGGAATTTGTAATATTTGAATAATCCATACCGTCAACAGTCAATACAATTGTTTGATTAGCTATTGGAACACCATTTTCATTAGTCAAATTAACGGCCAATTGAGTTCCGTTGTTATAATATTTGACAACATCTGATGATTCTAATTCCACAGGAACACCAGTTATTGTAAAACTGCTTTTTGCTTGAGAAGAGGTATAATTCCTATTCTCATCAAATTTAACAACAATACTATAGTTTCCAGCAGTGATTTGGCCTAAATTAACTGTAAATTGCCCATTATCAACAGTACCAACATCATTTATAATTTCACCTGTCTCCATGTTAGTAAGTTCAATAGTTAAATTACCAGTTGCAGTAGGACTTACAGTACCATTAACAATTATTTCATTGGCAGAATTTTCAGAAATGCCGTCAATAGCTGTCTTTGTTATAAAAGTCACGTTTTCTGTTACATTATTATAATTGTTGACTATGTTTTTAGCGTCTGCAGTTACATTATGCAAATTTAACTCAGAATTGGAGCCGTAGGAGAATATGCTTCCTTCAACACCAGCATTATTTCTTATGAATGTGGAATTGATAAGGGTTAGATTTCCTTCATTGAAAATAGCTCCTCCATAAGCTCCAGCGTTATTGAATCTAAATGTAGAATCGGCAACTGTCACATTATTATCTTCACCTAAACAGATCGCACCACCCAATAAAGAATCCCCTCCATTGTTAGCGGAATTGCTTAAGAATGAATTTTTAGAAATGTTGACATTATTATTGCTGCCTGCAAATATGGCCCCACCATTGTTAGCGGAATTTACAAGGAAAGAACAATCATTTATATTGGCCACAACATTAGAATCCAAACATATTGCACCACCAAATGCCTCATTAACATTTTCATTTCCAGAATTGCTATCAAATCCAGTTGCGGAAATATTAATGTTTCCATTTGTTGCATATATAGCACCTCCTTTTACAGCCTCATTGCCCATAAAAAGAGAGTTATCAATGTCCACTGATCCTTCACTACAAATTGCCCCTCCTTTATTAATATCTGAATTTATAGCGCTATTGTCTTGAAAATGAGTATCGTTTACAGTTAAAACTGAATTTGGAGCAACGTAAATTGCACCACCATCAACTGCAACATTCCCATTGAAATTTGAATTCTTTAGAGATAATTTTGCTCCATCATACAACATAATAGCTCCACCTTTTGAGTTATTGTTGTTTGCATATGCAAAATTATCATTGAAATTGGAATTATCTATATCTAAAATGGAATTTGAGCCTTTAGCAAAAATTGCACCACCAAAACCAAAACCTGAATTATAATCCGGATTGGTTCCATTGTAGTTTACAACGTTGTTGGTGAATTGTGAATTGGAAATTGTAACTTTGGCATTAGTAATACTGATGGCACCACCCATTGCATTAGTAGCTACCCTACCATTGTTGGTAAAAATACAATTATTGATTTCCAAAGTACTTCCAGCATAACAGTTAACGGCACCATTATTGTCATTGAAAGTACAATCATTCAATATAACGGTTCCTGCATTGTCAATAGGCCTTAAGCTGTTAATAAATTTAATGTTATTAAAAATTACAACTGTATTCTTTGGAATGTCAAATACATAATACCCATTTCCATCAATTGTATGGTCATTACCATTGATTGTAATGTTCTTATTGATGGTAACCCATTTTTCACCTTCAGCCCTTGTGTAATCTGATGTTAAATCTATAGAATCACCAGATTGATCAATTGAGGATTGAAGGTCTGAATAATTCAAATCATTATTATCTTCTGCTGAAATAGCAGAGACAGAAAATACAAAAATTAAGATAGTTAATAAAACCATTACCTTTTTTATCATCATTCTCCTCCATGTAAAATATCTTTTTTTATATTATGCATTAAGATATATAAATATTTGATACGAAAATGAGGAAATTGATAATTTATTTTAAAAAAAGAAAAAAGAAGATAAGAGAATAGAATTCTCAAATCTCAACTAAATTTATTGTTTAATTACTTTTACAGTACCAGTAGCTTTTGCACCATTTTCAAGACTTACGTTAACAGTGTAAGTACCTTTAGCTAAATTAATAGGTAATTTAGCTACACCATTTTCATCAGTGACTTTATAATAAGTAACTGTTTTGGATGGGAATTTAATAGTGAATGCTACTTTTTGATTAGCTGCAGGACTACCTTGTTCGTCTACAACGTTTGCAACGAAATCAGCAGGTTCACCTACTAATATTATAATACTTTCAGTAGATAATACAGGTAAAACAGTAACTGTGTTAGTAGTACTTACAGCACCATATTTAGCAGTTATACTATATTGACCTGGTGCTAAATTAATAGTTAAAGTTGCAACACCATTTTCATCAGTAACTACATTATAAGTAACTGTTTTAAAGTTTTTACCGGTGATAGTAAGAGCTACAGTTTCACCAGCTGCAGGATTACCTTGTTCATCTAAAAGTTTTACAGTGTATTGAGTACCGTTTTTGAAGTATTTTACAAGATCGTTTCCAATTAAATTGTATTGTTTTGCTAAAACAGTAATGGAGTTAGTTACAGCTTCTGAACCATATTTAGCAGTGATGGTGTATTGACCAACAGCTAAATTGATTGGTAAGTAAACCATACCTTCTTCATCAGTTATCCTATCATATTTAAGGTCTTTGAAGTATTTACCATTAAGGATTAAAGATACTGTTTCGCCAGCAACAGGAGTTCCTTTAGCATTTACAAGAGCTACACTGTATTTAGTACCGTTTTTGTAGTACATTACAATATCGCTGTTGTTTACTAAACTATTTGTTGCAGGAAGTACATTGATACTGGTTGTAACTGATTCATTACCACGAGTAGCAGTGATGTTGTATTCACCAGCTATTAAGTTAATAGGTAAGTATGCTACACCGTTTTCATCAGTTGTAATGGTGTATGTAAGGTTTTTGAAGTATTTACCATCAAGACTTACAGTTACGTTTTCACCAGCAGCAGGATTACCATCCTTATCTAAAACGGTTACATTATATTTAGTACCGTCTTTGTAAATCATTTCAATATCGCTAGCAATCATACTTGGTAAAACTTCAATATCTGCAGAAGCTTCAGAAGCAAGATATTCATCATTTTCCTTGAATTCTGCTTTTACTGTGTAATTTCCTGGTTTAATTGAACCGAAGTCTACAGAGTATTCTCCATCAGTTACAGTACCGTCTTGGGTTGCAACAACAGTACCATCTTCATCAATAATGGTTACAGTAATATCACCGTTTGCAGTAGGACTTACAGTACCGGAAATAACTACATTGTTAGCAATGATAGCTGAATCGTTGTCAATGGTAGTTTCAGTAATGTAAGTAACGTTTTCTACATTGTAAGTACCATTGTCATAAATTCCTTTATCATCAGCAACAACATTATCCAATACTAATACTGCAGGATCAGGATAACTGTAAATTACACTACCATTATCTGCTTGATTTCCTATAAATTCAGAATTGGAAACTTTAGTGTATTTACCTGTGTAGATTGCACCACCATAATTAGTAGCAGAGTTGTCTTTAAATGTAGAGTCATCGACATTTAAAGTTTCATTATTGTAAATAGCACCACCACTTACACCTGCAGCGTTATTTTCAAATGCAGTACCATCAACAGCTAAATTAGTAGCCTGATTGTTAATGGCTCCACCATAATATTTTGCTGTGTTGTCTTCAAAGGTACATCCGGATACGGAAGCGTCAATTGAACCTATTAATAAGATAGCTCCACCTTCTCCACCTTTTGCATCGTCAGTATGAGTTGCGGTGTTTTTACTAAATTCAGAATCTTTGACAGTTACAGTTTTATTTGAAGTAGCAGCTGCATAAATAGCTCCACCGTTAGTTGCGTTATTACCTACAAAAGTAGAATTATCAACATTAAGATTGCCTTCAGAGAATATTGCTCCACCGGAACCTACAACGGTATCATCAATAGCAGAGTTACCAGTAAAGTTTGAACCTTTTACAGTAAGCTCAGTATTATTGTCGGTGTAGATAGCTCCACCGTTTACAGCAGAGTTACCGGTGAATGTACAATTTTCAACAGAAACAGATTCAACATTGTTCCATGCGAAAATAGCTCCACCTTGAGCATTATTGTTTTTACTGTTTGCTTTGTTAGTAGTGAATTCAGTATTAACAACAGTTAAATTTCCTCCACCTTGAACAAATACAGCACCACCAAATGCAAATCCATTGTCATCTGCACTGTTTACAGCAGAGTTGTTAATAAATTTAGAACCATTAACTTTAACTGCTGCATTGGTAGCATATATTGCACCACCCATTGCATAGCTTGAAGCTCTAGTGTTATTAATGAAGTTACAGTCATTTACTTCTAAGGTACTTCCAGATAAACTAGAAATAGCTCCTTTATTATTGGTAAAAGTACTGTTATTTAAAGTTGCAGTTCCCATGTTGTAGACAGGTCTTGCACTATTGGTAAAAGTAGAATTATCAACAATCACAGTAGTATTAGTGAAAATAGCTCCACCTTTACTAGCAACACCATTAGCAAATGAAGAATCAGTAACAGCTAAATTAGTAGCTTGATTGTTAATATCTGCACCATTAAACTTAGCCTTATTGTCTTCAAAGGTACAACCGGATACAGAAGCGTCAATAGAACCAATTAATAAAATAGCTCCACCTTCTCCACCTTTTGCATCGTCAGTATGAGTTGCGGTGTTTTTACTAAATTCAGAATCTTTGACAGTTACAGTTTTATTTGAAGTAGCAGCTGCATAAATAGCTCCACCGTTAGTTGCGTTATTACCTACAAAAGTAGAATTATCAACATTAAGATTGCCTTCAGAGAATATTGCTCCACCGGAACCTACAACGGTATCATCAATAGCAGAGTTACCAGTAAAGTTTGAACCTTTTACAGTAAGCTCAGTATTATTGTCGGTGTAGATAGCTCCACCGTTTACAGCAGAGTTACCGGTGAATGTACAATTTTCAACAGAAACAGATTCAACATTGTTCCATGCGAAAATAGCTCCACCTTGAGCATTATTGTTTTTACTGTTTGCTTTGTTAGTAGTGAATTCAGTATTAACAACAGTTAAATTTCCTCCACCTTGAACAAATACAGCACCACCAAATGCAAATCCATTGTCATCTGCACTGTTTACAGCAGAGTTGTTAATAAATTTAGAACCATTAACTTTAACTGCTGCATTGGTAGCATATATTGCACCACCCATTGCATAGCTTGAAGCTCTAGTGTTATTAATGAAGTTACAGTCATTTACTTCTAAGGTACTTCCAGATAAACTAGAAATAGCTCCTTTATTATTGGTAAAAGTACTGTTATTTAAAGTTGCAGTTCCCATGTTGTAGACAGGTCTTGCACTATTGGTAAAAGTAGAATTATCAACAATCACAGTAGTATTAGTGAAAATAGCTCCACCTTTACTAGCAACACCATTAGCAAATGAAGAATCAGTAACAGCTAAATTAGTAGCTTGATTGTTAATATCTGCACCATTAAACTTAGCCTTATTGTCTTCAAAGGTACAACCGGATACAGAAGCGTCAATAGAACCAATTAATAAAATAGCTCCACCTTCTCCACCTTTTGCATCGTCAGTATGAGTTGCGGTGTTTTTACTAAATTCAGAATCTTTGACAGTTACAGTTTTATTTGAAGTAGCAGCTGCATAAATAGCTCCACCGTTAGTTGCGTTATTACCTACAAAAGTAGAATTATCAACATTAAGATTGCCTTCAGAGAATATTGCTCCACCGGAACCTACAACGGTATCATCAATAGCAGAGTTACCAGTAAAGTTTGAACCTTTTACAGTAAGCTCAGTATTATTGTCGGTGTAGATAGCTCCACCGTTTACAGCAGAGTTACCGGTGAATGTACAATTTTCAACAGAAACAGATTCAACATTGTTCCATGCGAAAATAGCTCCACCTTGAGCATTATTGTTTTTACTGTTTGCTTTGTTAGTAGTGAATTCAGTATTAACAACAGTTAAATTTCCTCCACCTTGAACAAATACAGCACCACCAAATGCAAATCCATTGTCATCTGCACTGTTTACAGCAGAGTTGTTAATAAATTTAGAACCATTAATTTTGACTACTGCATTGGTAGCGGATATTGCTCCACCCATTGCAGTTTTTGAAGTTCTTGTATTATTAATAAAGTTACAGTCATTTACTTCCAAAGTACTTCCAGCATAACAGTTGACAGCACCATTATTCTTAATGAAAGTACAATTGTTTAAAATAACGTTACCTGAGTTATCAATAGGCCTTATACTATTAATAAAAGTAACATTATTAATAGTTACTACTACATTTTTTGAAATATCAAATACATAACCCTCTTTTCCATCAATTACATGATTGTTACCATTAATAGTTATATTTTTAGTAATGTTAACCCATGTATCTTTTAATGTGACGTTTCTATTATAATCTGATGATAGATCAATAGAACCACCAGTAGAAGCATCATCGATTGTGGTTTGAAGGTCTGTATAATTAGCTACAGTAGTAGCAGCTCCGTCGTCTGCAGAAACAGCGGAGATAGATAAAGCGCATTTAATATCATTAATAATACAATTATCTTTTTGTTCATTATTTTCCTCCATGAATGAAATAAACCAAGATATAGAAAAACTATACCTCAAGAAATAGATATGTTAACTCACCAATATAAACATTTCTAAAACTACTAAAACATAAGTTATACACAAGAACAATTATTGAAATTCAATGCAATATACTACTGAAACTACAATGAAAAATCCTAATAAAAATAGCTGTTTTTTAAAAAATGAATAAGATTAGGGAATTGAATCCCAATCTTGAAAAAATTTTATTGCTTGATTACGCTTACTATACCTGTAGCTTTTGCACCGTTGTCAAGGCTTAAGTTAACAGTGTAGGTTCCTTGAGCTAACTTGATAGGCAATTTGGCTACCCCGTTTGAATCGGTGATTTTATAGTAAGTAACTGATTTTGATGGGAACTTGATGGTGAATGCTACTTTTACACCTGATACAGGATTACCTTGCTCATCTACAACCTTAGCGATGAAATCAGCAGATTGACCTACAGAAACAACAAGATTTTCAGTAGTCAATACCGGCAAAACAGTGATTTTATTTGTAACACTTACAGACTCATATTTTGCAGTGATGGTGTATTGACCGGCAACTAAATTGATAGGTAAGGTAGCAATACCGTTTGAATCAGTACGGATATTATAAGTAACTGATTTCATGTTTTGACCCACAAGAGTAACAGATACTGTTTTACCAACTGCAGGATTGCCATCTTCATCTAAAAGTTTTACGGTGTATTGAGTGCCATTCTTGAAGTACTTAACCAGATCATTTCCAACCAAGTTGCATTGTTTTTGTAAAACATTTACAGTGGTTGTAACTTCTTCTGAACCGTATTTTGCAGTAATGGTGTATTGACCAATAGCCAAGTTAATAGGCAAGCTAGCTACACCATTGGAATCGGTCACCCTATCATACTTAAGGTTTTTAAAAGATTTACCATTGAGAATTAATGATACGGTTTCACCAGCTGCAGGATTTCCTTTAGCATCCACAAGAGTCACTTCATACTTGGTACCATCCTTATAGAACATGTCAATGTCATTGGATGACAGTTTATAAGTCATAGGATCAATTTTAACAGTACTTTCTACGGAATCATCACCATACTTCGCAGTGATGGTATATTCACCTGGACTTAAATTAATAGGCAAGCTAGCTACACCATTGGAATCAGTAGTTCTGTCATATGACACAGGATTTTTGAATCTCGGACTGTTGATAGTCACAGTAACGATTTTATTTGCAATAGGATTACCCTGTTCATCTAAAAGAGTAACTTCATACTTAGTGCCATCCTTATAGAACATGTCAATGTCCGGTGCAACGATAGTAGGTAAAATTTGAACATTGACAGAAGTTTCAGCTGCATTGTAAGCTTCCTTACCGGCATAAGCTATTTCTGCAACGTAATCTCCAGGAACCATATCAAGATCAATAGTAGCGATACCATTGGAATCAGTAGAAACAGTGAATTCCTGACCGTCAATAGTGACAGTGATTTCCTGATTAGCTAAAACATTTCCTTCATCATCTGTTAAACTGACTGATAATTGAGTGCCATTCTTATAGTATTTCACTACATCATCAGCTTTTAAGTTAACAGGTATTTTGTTAATTGTAATATTGGTTGAATCTTTAGAATTGAAATATCTTTCATTTTGTTCAAATTCTGCTTTAACTTCATAATCTCCTTCAGCGATTTCACCAACATCAACAGAGAATTTACCGTCTTCAACTTTTCCTTTTTTATTAATTACGGAAGAATCAGCCTTATTAGTAAGAATTATAGTAACATTACCATTTGCTGTAGGGCTAACAGTACCTGTGATGAATATTTTACCGTCAACAATGCTTACTTCATCATTGACCTTAGTTTCAGTAATGTAGGTAACATTATCCATTTCAGCACCGTCAACTTCAATACCTTTATCATTTGCTAAATTATTTTTTAAAATTAATTTTTCTCCACCTTCAACTGCAATGTCTGAGAATTTTGGAGCTTCATTATCAATAAATGTACATCCATCGAAAGTTACATTAGAGTTAGGTCCATTTGGAAGAGGTTTCAATAAGGCAGCTCCCCCCCCTTGAACGTCAGCAGTATTGTTAACAAATACACAGTTTGAAACTATTTTATCTCCAGCCTGAAGTATAAGAGCCCCTCCACTTCCTTTAGCAACATTGTTGTAGAAAAGATCTCCCATGAGTCTAGCTGTAGTATTTTTATAGTGTGCTGCAATTGCACCACCACCGCTATTGATCGAAGTATCCCCAACACCAGTAGCGACATTGTCAACAAAGTAACAGCCCATAACATTTAAATTGGTAATCATTGCATCGATTGCTCCACCATTATAAGCTGTATTGTTTAAAAATACTGTACCAGTAATAGTTACGTCAATCGGCTTGGTTGTATCGTAGTTAGGTGCAAATGAAGTGATTGCTCCACCATAACAACCTTTGTTATTTTCAAACCTGGAATTTTCGATGATAGTGGTACCTGTGGTAAGAACAGCACCAACTATTAAATCTCCTTTGTAAGCAGCAGTACTATCACGTTCAACATAATCTCCAATATGATTGAGAACTTTGGTGTTTTTCATTGTTAATACTCCTCCCATATTGGCAATAGCTGCTCCACCATAATCATTGTTAACATTACGTGTTGTAATATTGTTGTTATCAAAAATTGAATCACTTACGATTAAAACGCCTTCACTGTAAACTGCTCCACCCCTATAAGTTGCAGTATTATTCTCAAATTTACAATTGTTTAATATTAAAGTCCCATAATTTGAAATTGCACCACCATAATCACCATTACCGTTAATGAAAGTAAGATCATTGATAGTTACAGTTACGCCAGTGCCGACTTTAAATATAGGTCCCTTATTATTACCATCAATTGTTTTTCCATTACCATTAATTACAATATTTTTTGTAATATCAATTGCAGAGTTTAAATCAGTGCTTTCCCTAACATAATCCACATCCAAATCTACAGTATTTTCAGCTTCTGAAATAGTAGAATTAAGATTAGTGAATGAGCCACCATCTTCTGCTGAAACGGCAGATATGGAAAAAGCACAAACTAAGACAATAAATAATGCCAATAACTTTTTATTCATTATTATCCTCCAATAAGATAAAAGATAAAGTAAAAACAAACACTTCATCTTAAAAATATTTTGTCGTGAAAAGTATATAAAAATATCCATTATTTAAAAAAATATTATATAAATCAACAAATGTTTAAAAAAAAATTTAAAATATTCTAAATTGTCAAAAAATTTTATTTAAAATCAAGTAAATGGATAACAAAACATTCATAAAATAAAAAACATTGAGGAGAAACGGATTTTGAAATAAATATTGGCTTTATAAAATAATATATATTATTATTGAAATATGAAATAATATGCGAGTTATATTAGCAGGAACCGGAAGTGCTGTTGGAAAAACTACAATTTCAACAGGAATTATGAAAGCACTTAGCGAAAAATACAACGTTCAACCTTTTAAAGTAGGTCCAGACTACATTGATCCATCCTATCATACATTAGCTACTGGAAATACTTCCAGAAATCTTGATTCTTTTTTTATGAGCCCTTCACAAATTAGAGATTCCTATAATAAAGCTATGGAAGATAAGGATTTGGCAGTTATTGAAGGAGTTCGCGGACTTTACGAAGGAATTGATTCTATTAATGATATTGGAAGTACAGCATCTGTTGCAAAAGCACTCAATGCTCCAGTAATTCTAATCATAAACAGCAGAAGTCTTGTTAAAAGTGCCGCCGCGCTTGTAATCGGATTTAGAGAATTGGATAAAGAAGTTAACATTGCAGGAGTTATTTTAAACAAGGTGAAAAATAAGAATCATTATCTCAAAACCAAGCGTTCCATTGAGGAAATAACTGGAGTCGAGGTAATTGGTGGAATAAAACGTGACGAGAAAATAACTATTGATCAGCGCCATTTAGGTCTTGTTCCTGCAGTTGAGAGGAAAAACTCCCTCAACCATATTGACAACTGGTCTGAAATGATAAAACAGTATATCGATTTAGACAGGCTTGTTGAAATTATGAAAAGCGCTCCAAAAATCAATTCCAATCTAGAACCGATTTGGAACAAGCTTAACAAACAGCCGGTTAAAATTGGAGTTGCATTTGATGAGGTTTTTAATTTTTATTACAAGGAAAATATAGAAGCCATAGAGGCAAATAATGCAAAAATCGAATATTTCTCACCACTAAAAGATGAGCATCTTCCAGATGTCGATGGAATATATATTGGTGGGGGATATCCAGAATTATTCTCAAAAGAATTATCTGCCAATAAAACTATGCTTAAAGACATTAAACAATTCCATTTAGATGACCGGCCAATATTTGCAGAATGTGGTGGCTTGATGTATCTTATGAAATCAATCCATGGTGATGATATGGTTGGAGTATATCCCTACAAATCAATTTTAACTGACCGCGTTCAAGCTTTAAAATATACAATTACAGAAGTTCAGCAAGACAATATCATCTCTAAAAAAGGAGAAGTTATAAATGGTCATGAATTCCATTATTCAAAAGTTCTAGTTGATAAAAACAATCTTCAAAATCGGCTAGCTTTTAAAATTCTTCGTGGAAAAGGCTCTTACAACAACCAAGATGGTTTTATGGAAAGAAATACACTTGCAAGCTATGTCCATACCCATGTCGCTGCAATGCCCAATTTTGGAGGAAATTTAACAATTTCTGCTAAAGAATTATAGATGTGATATGATGGAATTAAAAAGAGTAGATTTTTTCTCCCCTTGGATTGTAGCACTAGTAATAATTTTATTCCTGATAATGGGATATATAGGGTCATTCAATTATCGTTTTGAAGATCCTTTGAACTCCTCTGTTATCGCGATTGTATTATATTCCGTTGCAATATTTTTAATAGCTTCGTTGATTGTAAAATATAAGATTAAAGTTGAAGAAATCCCAATGAAACAAGTATTGACTGAAAAAATAATATTGACAGTGGTAATAGTTGCAATATTGCTTCAATGCTTAAATTTGGTTTTGCTTGGAGGAATTCCATTATTCAATAGTGTACTAAAGAGCAATGCAACCACCATGCTTTGGAGAGTTTCTTATTTGCTATTTTTACCCTTTATGAACTTATTGCTTGCTCGCAACTATAAAAAAAGATACTTGATTCTTGTTTTAATAGGGGCTTTAATTTACGGCCTTAACGGGTATAGAACCTCAGTATTGGGAGTTCTTGGAAGTTCTTTCATTACCCTTTACTATATTAAAAAAATAAACAGGAAAATTGGAATCATATTCTTAGCTTTGATATTTATTGGAGCAATAGCAATTGGCTATATTGCATCACAATCCATTGCAAATCAACATTGGATGCTTAATCCGTTAGAATTGGTATTTTACAGATTTGGATTCACGTTAGAAGTGTTTGAAAAAATAATTCCTCTTGCAGGCACAACACATGGCCACATTCTATCAATGATTTTCTCATCAGGAAGTCCCAGAACATTTATCGGCAATTATGTGCTTCACTATAATGTGTGTTTAACATCAACATTATTTGGTCCTGTAATGCTTGATTTCGGCCTTATTGGATTAACCATTCAAATGCTGTTCTTAGGAGCATTTTTAAAAATAATGAACAAGTTAGCAAAATCATTGAAAGGAATCGGCATTGCACTATATTCCATAATTCTAGTGCATACACTAATCTGGATTGAAACAGGCCCTACAGACATAATGATTTGGATTTTCTTCCTATTGGGAATATTGTTAACAATAGTGGCTATTAAAGATAAGGCATTATCGTTCAAATAGCCAAATTACTTTTTTTAGATTAAAATCAATATTATTAAGATAATCAAAGAAATGAAGAACACCAAACTTCCTCTGATTATGAAGTTTCTAGACCTTTCTGAAAATAGGAATGTGAATCCATAAGCTAAGACCAATGCTAAAAAGATTTGCAAAGAGCTAATGAGTATATGATCTATTTTTAGAATTGCGCCTCCAATAAATGATATCAGATAAGTGATAATAACCACCAATGCCACTAATATAATTGGATTTCCTAAAACTGGCCTAATATTGTCAAAGGAGCTTTGAGGAGTCTGGTTATAATATCTTCCTAGGGAATTTGAAGAAGTGTTTTGATTTCTTCTTGCTAGAATATTTTCTAAGAATTGAGATATCCTATATCCAAAGCCATTGGTATCTTCGTAATCGTCATAATTATACCTATACAAAGAAGGCTGATAAACAACAGGGTTATTTTGCCTTTGAGTGTTTATATAATCGTCATAATCATATTCATACTCATCATAGCCATATCCTTCATCGTAATTGTATTCCTCATACTCATAATCATCATAGTAAGGCTCATAATAAGGATCATTGTAATTGTCATGATAGGAATCATCATAGTAATATCCATCATCCTCATCCTCTTCCTGATTTTCTATTTGCTTATCCTGATGTCTTTTAGCCAAGCTAAGCAAATCATTCCTATCTACTAACTTAATGTTCTTTTTAAGTGCATAATTTGTAGCCTGTTCTGTAAAAAATGAAGAAGAAACAATGACAATTTTAGATGCTTTTATTCTTTCAGCAACAGTTTCCATATGCTTAAGTGTCTCAATACTGACTGGAAAATCCTTATCAAAATTATTGCATTCCACAACTACACCAAAATCCCCAAAGTTAGTTGGAAGGACTGCATATATATCAATAACATATTGAGAGGTTTTAAAATTTTTATAGACTTTAAAACCAGATTCCTCCATTACCTTAGCTATAAAATTAATAAGTTGTGGCTTTTCCAATCTTCCACCTTTAAAAATAAATTTTCTTTCATTTAAATATTTAAAAATTGTAACTATTAAAGTTTTTTATTAGATACACTTATACAAAAATACTTTATTAATAATTGGCTAATTTAATAACATGAAAGCATTAATAAGTAACGATGATGGAGTCCATGCAACAGGAATATTTGCTGCAAAACAAGCAATAGAGGACTTAGGAGACATTACTGTTGTAGCGCCAGAAATACAGCAAAGTGGAATTGGACATGCACTTACATTATTTGAACCTTTAAGAATCAATAAAACCAAATTAAGAGATGGAAGTCCTGGATATGCGGTTACAGGAACACCAACCGATGCTGTAACAATGGGGCTTTTTGAAATTATGGACGAAAAACCTGACATAATGATTTCAGGAATAAATACAGGATTCAACATTGGAAAATCTGAACTTACAACCTCAGGAACAATTGGGGCTGCCATAGAAGCGGCAAGCTTTGGAATTCCAACAATAGCCATTTCACAAGCAGTAACACGTGATGACGTCAAATTTGAAAATGGTGAAGTGGACATAGACTTTACATTTGCCAAAAAAATGTTAAGAAAACTTGTAGAACACGTATTAGAAAAAGGAATGCCTGAAGGCTGTGACTTATTAAACCTAAATATTCCATCCAATCCTGTTGATGAAGAATTTGAAGTTGTTGGACTTGGAAATAGAATGTACATGCCATCAGTTCAAACACGTCTTGATCCTCGTGGAAAACCTTACTACTGGATACTTGGAGATTTATGTGAGTTTTCAGAAAAAGGAACAGATGGAAATAGCTTGGTTCATGAGCATAAAACAACATTGACTCCTATAAAAATAGATCAAACAGGAGATAAAGAAATATTAAAAAAATGGTTAGAAGATTAGAGTATTTTTAAATCATTTAAAATTCTATCTCTTTCTTCTCTTAATTCATTTAATTTTTTTTCATCGTTACAACCTGCTTGTTTCAAGTGTGCAATAGTTCTTGTAATTGCTTCTAAATTACTTTCTAATTGATTAATCGCCATGATAAAACCTCTTTTTAATATGTTTGTATAAACTAGTAAAAAAAACTAATGAATTTTTTTGAAACATCCGTATTTTAATTAAATATTGAAATATATGCCAAATAATAAGCAAACATGTTGGATTATCCTTAAAAATTACTAAGTTAAGTTATATAAATAATAAAAATCAAATTATAAAATTAGACAAAAATATTATTAGGATTGAATAATAATGGAAAACAATGAATTTAATGTAAACGAACAATTTTTAGCGTTTAAAGGAAAAAATGTCATAGTAGGACTCAGGAATAACATGGAATGTGAAGGAACTCTCATTGCAATTGATAATTACTTAAATTCTGTTATTGAAACTGAAAATGGAGGCATACAAACCTTAAAAGGTGGAGAAGTGAATTTTATTGTCTTAAATGAATAAGACTAAAATTCAACTGGTATTCCCAAAATACTTTTTTTACCGTTATAGACATCTAAAGCAATCTGTGCAGCACCAATAGCTCCTGATTCTTTAGAAATTATTTCAATCGGATATTTATTCTTTAGATATCTGTTAATCTCTTTTTCAAAATTGAAAGGCTCTGTAGTTGATCCCAATGAGCCTGTAAGTACTATGCCCTCTATTTCTTCATTAGCTACTGCAATTAGGCCTGCAATTTCCATAGCTATAGTCATGATTGCTGTATCGATAGCCAATATTGCATTCTTATCGCCGCCAGCATATTTCTTATATAGTTCTTCACGCATGTTGGCAACCTTCCCTCCGATTCCAGCTATCTTAACTGCTCCAGCATGAGAGAAACATTCGTTTGCAGTTCTTCTGCCTTCATCAACGTCACGAATCATTTCCAAATCCAATGGCCCATGAACAATACCCATAGCACCTACACAGGCATCCATAGCTCCCCTAATCTTACCATCCTCAATTAAAATGTCAACACTATTAGAACTAAGGTCAGCCACAATCATGTTATTCCATCCGGTTTCCATAAAGGCATTGTAACATATGCTCACCTTTTCAGGACTTGCCTGATGAGAATAGGCTGCCCTAAACATTTCATCAAGAGAATCGGAATTCTTATGAAGGCCCGGAATCATAATAGCTGGAATTCCAGTAGCTTCCAATTCACTAAAAACAGATGTTCCACCACCGGTAACCTTGCCGGCACCATTGATTGAAAGGATTCCCCTATCTTCAACTTTATCAATCGGAAGAATTTTATTAATTCCATCACCCATTGCATAGGTAATAGCCATTAAATCTACCGCATCCAAATCTATTCTTTTCTTCAACTCTTCAACAGCAGAAACTTTTCCCTGTTTGCTTTCTTCCCTGCCAATTTTAAAAACATCCAAAACTTCGCCATCATTAGACATTATACAAAAGGATATGCCTGTTGTTCCATGATCCATTCCTATAAACATGAAAATATATATTTAAATTATAGTTTTTATAAGTAGCTATTAAAATGAGTTAAAAATAATAAAATAAAAAAAGAGTTAAAATGATTAAAAAATTATTTAATCATCTTTTTGTAATCCACAAGCTTTTCTGAGTCTGGTTCCAACGATTTCGATGGTTTCTTGACCTTCAGCTTCTCTCATTTCTTTTAGGTTTGCACCATCGGTTGCGTTTTCATCAGCCCATTGTTTTTTGAATGTACCATCTTGGATGTCTTGTAATACTTTTTTCATACCGTCTTTAGCTTCTTGGGTAATTACAGTTTCTCTTCTGGTTAATCCACCATATTCAGCAGTATTACTTACATCTTTCCACATTCCTTCAAATCCTTTTTCGTAGATTAAGTCTACAATAAGTTTTACTTCGTGACAGGTTTCGAAGTATGCGATTTCAGGTTGGTATCCAGCTTCAACTAAAGTTTGGAAACCGGAGTTGATTAATTCAGTGATTCCACCACAAAGAACAGCTTGTTCACCGAAAAGGTCAGTTTCTGTTTCTTCTTTGAAAGTGGTTTCTAATACACCAGCTTTGGTAAGACCAGTGTCTTTTGCCATACCTAATGCAATTTGTAAAGCGTCGCCAGTAGCATCTTGTTCTACTGCTACTAAACCAGGAATACCGAATCCTTCTTCGTAGGTTCTTCTTACCATAGAACCTGGTCCTTTTGGAGCAAACATTACTATGTTTACATCTTCACCTGGTTTGATTAAGTCAAAGTGAATATTGTAACCATGGGAGAATGAAATTGTATTTCCACTTTCAACATATGGTGCAATTTGTTCATTGTAAACTTTTTCTTGGATTTCATCAGGGAGTAAAATGTGAATGATATCTGCTTTTTTAGCTGCATCTTCAATGGACATTACAGTCATGCCATCTTCTTTAGCTAAATCCCAAGATTTTCCACCTTCTCTTACACCAATAATAACGTCAGCTCCACTGTCGGCCATGTTTCTGGATTGTGCCCTACCTTGACTACCATATCCAATAACAGCTATAGTTTTACCTTCAAGAGCATCAGTTTCTACATCTGCATCGTAATACATTTTCATATTAAAATCTCCTTTTTGATAATTTAATAAAAATAATGATATTAATATATCAAGTTTTATATTTAAATTTCTAACTTTATAAAACTAATGGAAATAAAAAACTCATATAATTAAATAAAAAATTTAAAAAAAAAGAATGTAGAATAATTATCTATCATCTACAACAACTTCAAGTTCACCAGATACGATATCTAACAATACTCCATGAATAGGAACATCTGGAATAAGTGGGTGGTTTCTGATTGTTTCAACTGTTTCGATAACATTTTCTTTTTCATCATCGAAAACTCCGCTCCAAGCTTTTAAATCAACTTTTTCGATTTCAGCTTCGTCGATTCCACCATCAATCATTTTTTGTCTTAATGCTTCTGGGTCACTTCCAGCCATACCACATTCGGTGTGGCCTACTACAAGCACTTCTTCTGCTCCAAGAGAGAAAATAGCTGCTGCGATGGATCTGATAGCGTCTTCACCTACAATGGTGTTTCCAGCATTTCTGATTATTTTTGCATCTCCTCTTTCAAGTCCGAGAGCTGGTTCTAAAAATCCAGATAATCTACAATCCATACATGCTAAGACCGCTAATTTTTTTTGTGGGTGGTGAGAAAGTTCTTCACCTTCAAAGTCTTTTACAAATTCCACATTTTTTGCTAAAATTTCATCTAACATCATTTTATCAACCATTTATTTTATTTATTGTGTACCACGAGAGATAGCTGTCAAACCAGTACGTGATATTCTTTTAATACCATAACCTTTTAAGAGTTTTATAAACGCATCTAATTTTTCCCTATCTCCTGTAATCTCAATTATTAATGTTTCCTCACAGACGTCCACAATCTTTGCCCTGAATATATTGACATATTGCATGATTTCTGCTCTTGCCTTTTCATTAGGAACATTAACTTTTATAAGACATAATTCTCTTTTAACAGCTGTAGATGAGATATCTTTTATTTTTATTACATCTACAAGCTTGTTTAATTGTTTAGTTACTTGCTCCAAGGTTTTTTTATCTCCTTTTACAACAATGATCATACGAGCAAGTCCAGGAACTTCTGAAATTCCTACAGTAATACTGTCAATGTTGAAGCCTCTTCTTGTAAATAGGCCAGCTACTTTTAGCAATACACCAGGTTTATCTTCTACAAGTGTACTTATAACATGTTCATTTGTCATTTAACTCACCTATACATCTTTTTCAAGTTTGTACTCACCAAGCATTTCATTAATTCCTGCACCTGGTGGAACCATTGGTAAACATTCATCTTTATTAATTACAATATCCAATAAAATTGGCTCATTATCTTTAATAGCTTTCTTAACTGCTACTTCTGTTTCTCCAGGTTTTGTAATTCTTTCGGCGTTAATTCCAAAACTTTCTGCTAGTTTTACGAAATCCGGAGATTTGTTTAAGGTAGTCTGACAGTATCTTTCGTTGTAAAGCAAGTTTTGCCATTGATAAACCATTCCAAGAGTTTGGTTTTCTAGAAGAGTGACGATGACCGGAGTATCATATTCCCTAATGGTTGCTAGTTCTTGGCAAACCATTAAAAATCCGCCATCTCCTGTAATGGCCATTACTGGATCTTCAGGACAGGCCACTTTAGCTCCAATTGCTGATGGTAAACCGAATCCCATGGTTCCAAGACCACCTGAAGAAATGAATTTGCGAGGTTTGTGAATATCTAAAAAGTGGGCCGCCCACATCTGATTTTGTCCTACATCAGTAGTGATGATAGTATCTTCATTAATAGCTGCACCAATTTCCTTCATGACAGTTTGTGGTTTTAATGGAACATCATCATAAGTAATTCTAGGATATTTTTCAGCTTTATGAATTTTTAAAGTATTTGCCCAATTTTTTGAGGCATCTGATGCAGAATAATCTTTTAAAAGACTTAAAAGTGATGACAAGATGTTTTTAGCATCCCCAACAATTGGGAGGTCCACTTCAACATTCTTACCAATCTCTGCAGGATCAATATCAATATGAATAACTTTTGTATTAGGGGCGAAATCTGATAGTTTTCCAGTAGTTCTGTCTGAGAATCTTGTTCCTACTGCTATTAACAAGTCACTTTCATTTATAGAATCATTTGCTACCTTACGACCATGCATTCCAAGCATTCCTAATGCAAAATCATCAGTTTCATCAATAACACCTTTTCCAAGTAAAGAAGTCATAACAGGTGCTTTTATTAATTTTGAAAGTTCCACCAATTCCTTACTTGCACCAGAAATTAAAACACCGCTACCTGCTAAAATGAGTGGTTTGTCAGATTCCCTAATCAAATCACGTGCCTTTCTAATTTGCTTGATGTTTCCCTTGATTGTAGGATTATAACCAGGAGTGTTTATTAATGAATCTTCAAATTTGGATAACTCCCCTTCCTGAACTTCTTTTGGAACATCTATTAAAACAGGACCTGGCCTTCCACTTCTAGCTATCTCAAAGCTTGTCTTTATTGTGGATGGGATTAAATCAGGATCTTTTACTTGATAACTGTGTTTTGTAATTGGCATTGTAATACCAACAATATCTGCTTCCTGAAATGCATCATTTCCTATTAGACTTGAAGGTACCTGACCAGTAATTGCTAAAATAGGAGAAGAATCCATATAAGCAGTGGCAATTCCAGTTACAAGATTAGTTGCACCGGGACCTGAAGTTGCCAAACACACACCAACTTTACCTGATGCTCTTGCATATCCATCGGCTGCATGAGCTGCACATTGTTCATGTCTAACTAGCATATGGTGCATATCCGCATCATATAACATATCATAAAATGGTATGAGTTGACCTCCAGGATAACCAAAGATAACTTCAACCCCCATTTTCTTAAGGGACTCAATAATTGCTTCTCCGCCTCTCATTATAATAACCTTAAAATTCGTTTATATGATTTAACTATTTGATTAAAGTAGTATATATTATTAGTTAAAATACTCAAAATCATTATCAACAATATAAATATAAATAATAAACTATGGAAGACAAATCTTTTGAAAGTTTAATAAAAGGTAGAATGAGCAATGGAACAAACCCTTGTCAATTAAATACATTTGAAACTTCAAAGTCATCGCTTAAAACTGTAATTTGTAAAAGATGTGGAAAGCGTTTTAAAACAAATGAAGATACAGAATACTGTTTTGAATGTGGGAAAAAATAATAAACCACAAAAGCCAAATTTATAATCATATATAAAAATGGAGAACTTAATATGAAAGTCTTAGTTGTTGGAACTGGTGCTCGTGAACATGCAATAGCTAGCAGATTAGCTGACGATGTTGAGTTATACGCTTATATGAGTAAGGTAAACCCTGGAATATCAAAAATAGCCACTTATAAAATAGGAGACGAAGGAGAAGTTGATAAAGTTGCCGAATATGCAAAAGAAAATGAAATTGACATTGCATTTATCGGACCTGAAGCTCCTCTTGGAAAGGGAATTGTAGATGCTCTTGAAAAAGAAGGAATAAAATGTGTCGGCCCTACTCAAAGTGCTGCTAGAATAGAAACCGACAAGTCATTTATGAGAAATCTATTTGAAGACAAGGAAATCGAAGGATCACTTGTATACAAGGTATTTGACAATACTGAAGATGTAAATAACTTTTTAGATGAATTCGACAAAGATGTTGTTGTAAAACCTGTAGGATTGACTGGAGGTAAAGGTGTAAAGATTGTTGGAGACCACCTTAAGGACAACGAAGAAGCTAAAGAATATTCAAAAGAGGTCATTGATAATACTATGGGTGGTTTTGCTCAAGTAATTATTGAAGAAAGACTTTTAGGTGAAGAATTTACAGTTCAAGCGTTTTGTGATGGTGAAAATTTAGTAGCTATGCCGGCAGCTCAAGACCATCCTCATGCATTTGAAGGGGATAAGGGTGCTATCACTGGTGGAATGGGCTCATATTCTGATAAAGGTGGCCTTTTACCATTTTTAACTCAAGAAGATTATGATAAAGCTGTGGAAATCATGAAAGCTACTTTAAAAGCAATAGCGGAAGAAGCAGAACCATACAAAGGAATCTTATATGGTCAATTTATGCTTACAGCAGACGGGCCTCGTTTAATTGAATACAATGCCAGATTTGGGGATCCTGAAGCTATGAACGTATTAACTCTTATCAAAACTCCATTAGCAAAAGTATGTGAAGACATAGTAAACGGAGAGTTAACTGAAGTAGAATTTGAAGACAAAGCTTCTGTTTGCAAATATATTGTGCCTGATGGATATCCAGAAACCGAATATGCTGGAGAAATCATAGAAGTGGATGAAGAAGCCATTGAAGAATTAGGTGCAAAAGTATTCTATGCAGCGGTGAGCGAAGAAGAGGATGGAATACACCTATCAGGTTCAAGAGCTCTTGGAATAGTGGCTACTGGAGAAACTATTGAAGAAGCTGAAAAAATAGCTGAAGAAGCTGTAAAATATGTAAAAGGACCAGTATATCACAGAAGTGATGTGGGAACTCCAGAACTTGTCCAAAAACGTGTAGATCACATGAATGAAATTTTAAATGAATAGTATCCTAAATGGATACTTTTACTACTTTTTTTAATTAAAACTGTCCTATTTCAGAATGCCACTTATTTTAACCTATCTTATATAAGAAAATTTTTAGAACCAACTAATTTTACATCTTCAAAAAACAGAATTTGTAGGAAATTTAATTTGAATAGCTATAAATTAATTAGAAACCTTTAATAATAAATAAGAAGAAATATTTTATTTTATTAGGAGTTATAAAAATGAAAGATTTATTATCTGTTTGTGATATTCAAGGAGAGGTAAAACACATTCTTGAATTGGCTGAGAAACTTAAACATGGGGAAATTGAGGGAAAACCTTTAGAAGGCAAAACATTAGCCATGATATTTCAGAAATCATCTACAAGAACCAGAGTGTCCTTTGATGTTGGAATGTATCAGTTAGGTGGACGTGGAATATTTTTATCCTCACAAGACCTTCAAATGGGCAGAGGAGAACCAATATCAGACACTGCAAAAGTTTTAAGCAGGTTTGTAGATGGAATAATGATAAGAGCTATTGAACATAAGGATGTTGAAGAACTTTCAAAATACTCAGAAGTTCCTGTTATTAGCGGACTTACAAATGTAGAGCATCCTTGTCAGGCATTAGCTGATATGCTTACTGTAAAGGAACATCTCGGAGGATGGGAAGGTAAGAAATTAACCTTCGTTGGAGATGGAAACAATGTCTGCAACTCTCTTCTTTTAATTACAGCAATGCTTGGAATGGATATGGCAGTAGCTTGTCCGGACAAATACTCCCCAGATGAAAAAATCCTCAATAAAGCTAAAAAAATCGCTTCAGAAAATAATTGTGAAATAATTGTCACTGATGATTTAGAAAAAGCAGTGAAAGATTCCGATGTCATTTATACTGATGTTTGGGTTAGTATGGGTGATGAAAAGGAACAAGCTCAAAGAGAGGAAGATTTCTTACCTTATCAAGTTAATGAAAAATTAATGAGCATGGCAAAACCAACAGCAATATTCATGCATTGCCTTCCGGCCATTAGAGGCCAGGAAGTAACAGCTGAAGTCATTGACGGACCACAGTCTGTCGTATTTGATGAAGCGGAAAACAGGTTGCATGCGCAAAAGGCTGTTTTATATTATTATTTAAAATAGGCCATCCGAAATCTTTCATTTTATTTTTCAAAAACTCCACCAATTTACTATTTTTTATTGATTTTAAACAACCTATTTAAAATGTTTTATTTTATAATCATCAAACTGTTAGTACTTGTTTTAACCATTGCTTAATTTAAATACCTTGTAGGACAAAAATACAATAGCTCCACCATAAAATATGTTTTATAAACATCGAAATATAGGGATAAATGCTAAGGTTTATAAATGAAAAGGGTCTATTAATAAGTGGTAATAGGTGATTTATATGTTATTAGCTAATTCAAAACTTTATAAAAACAATAGAACAACAGTTCCATTAGAAGTAAGAAAAAAACATGAAATTGAAAATGATGATGAAGTTACAATCCTTTGGGGGACCAATGAACAAGGGGAAACCATTGTTCAATTTAGAAAGAGACAAAAATAAATAATAGTAAAAAGAATTTAATCTTTTTACATTTTTTCAGGTGCTGAGACACCTAATATATCTAAAGCGTTTCTTAAAGTAATACTAGCTTTATCTACAAGAATAAGTCTAATATCTTCATTTTCAGATCCTATAACTTGTTCAGCTTTATAGAATTTGTTGAAGCTATTAGCCAAATCTTGACAATATTGAGTTATATTGTGGATTCTTTGTTTGTTTGCTGATTCTTCAACTACCTGTGGGAATTTGGCTAGTGTACGTACCAAGTCCTTTTCGTTTTCATTTGGAATCCAGTCTTGAGGAATAGCTAAGCTAGATATATCCTTATCTGATTTTTTGAGAAGTTTGCAGGCTCTTGCATGAGCGTACTGTATTGATGCACATCCTCTTTCGAAACTTAACGCCTCATCCCATTTGAATGTGATGTGTTTTTCTGGTGAAAGTTTAGCTATGAAGAACCTAATTGCACCAATTCCGATTTGTTCAGCGATTGGAAGAACCTCTTCTGGAGATAAATCCGGATTTCTCTTTTCGATTTCAACAGCTGCTCTTTTTACTGCTTCATCAACAAGCTCATCTACAGATATGAATACTCCTCTTCTTGTGGACATTGAACCTTCAGGCAATGTTATGAATTCATAGAATATTACTTCAGGAGCATTTTCGCGAAGAATCTCTTCAAAAATAACTTTGATTTGCTTAGCTGCAAGCTTGTGGTCGGAACCCAATACATCCAATACAACATCACCAAGACTGTTCTTAAATCTATGATATGCCAAATCTCTTGTGGAATATAATGATGAACCGTCGGATCTTCTAAGAACAAACTCTTTTTCAATTTGCCAAAATGTTAAATCAATGAAGTCAACTTCTCCTTTTGACACGAATCCTTCATCTTCAATGTAGTCCAATAATTCGCCCACTTCACCATTACGGATAAACTGGCCTTCCCACTCAAAGCTATCATGATTTATATTGATTCTTTGAAGTGTTTCCTTGATTCCAGATAAACATTTTTCAACTACATCTTCGAATATTTTATTTAATTCAGGGTCATCCCCACTTTCATATTTTTTAATTAATGCATCTACATGTGAGTTTAAACTTTCATCCTCTTTGAGTTTTTCATTGGCTTTAAAGTATAACCTTCCGATTTTGTGGTCGATTTTATCTCCCTCTTGATCTTCAATTTTAAGACCTAACTCGGTTATACCTAAAACTATAATAGCGATTTGCCTACCCATATCATTAACATAATATTGAGTTACAACATCACGCCCTGATAATTTTAAAAGTCTTGAAAGAGAATCTCCAAAAATAGAATTACGTACATGTCCTATGTGCAATGGTCCATTAGGATTTGCAGAAGTATGTTCCAATATGATTTTTTCATCGACTTTTGGAAGATGGCCATACATTTCATCTATTCTTTCAAGAAGAACTTTTGAAAATTCATTATAGTTAATGAAGAAGTTCACATAAGGGCCAACAGCTTCAACCTTTTCAAAAATTTCTGGAACTTCTATTTTAGAAGCTAACTCCTCAGATATTAAATGTGGAGATTTTCTAAGTTTTTTAGCTAAAGTAAATGCAATAGTACTAGCTAAATCACCTAATTTTGGGTTAGGTGGGAAATCTAAACGAAAATCCTCATCAATTTCACAGTCCATATCCTGAACTGCTTCTTTAATAGAATCAATAGCTTGTTTTTCTATTTCAAAATACATTTGTTCACCATTTTTAATAATTTATAATCCTTTTAGCCAAAGGTTAATATTTCCTATATACGGGATTGAAAGTGGATTATCACCAATAGTTATTACTCTGTCAGTGATTTGACTAGCTTTTACATAATATGGATCCGGGGCATTATTATGATCACCTTTTATCACATAATACGTACTTCCATTAATTTCAGTGATATTTATAACCCTATGAATAACAGATTCATTAACCCATTTTGCATCATAAACTACGATGTCTCCAACCTTTACATCCTCCGGATTAAACTCATGGATGCCCAATCCTAGTAAATTAGATTTTTCAACTGCCACTATATCTCCCCTATAAAATACAGGTTCCATACTTCCTGAAACAACAACATTCAAGTGCTGTGCTATTAGAAGAGCTATTGCAATTATCACAATATAAGTAACAATCTCCTTTATTTCGACCATAAGAACACCTTTATTATACAATAAATTTTATTTGAAATAATATATAAAATTATTTTTCAAAAGCTATTTTTAATGCTTTTTCAATTGCAGAGGCTGTAAAATCCAAATCTTCGATTGTATGAGTTGTAGATAAGAAATTACACTCAAATTGACTTGGAGGTATGAAAACTCCTTCTTTTAACATTTCTTTAAAGTAAACTAAAAAGCGTTCAGCATCTGAAGCCTTTGCATCAGCTGAATTTAAAATTTCGTTGGGATTGAAATACATTTGATACATGGAACCAGCACCAACAGGATTGATATCCAAATCCAAATCCTCAACTATATCAGCCATAGCCCCTCTCAAATAACTTCCCTTTTCTTCCAGGTTAGCATAAGCCTGACTATCCAATTGATCCAACATGCTAATTCCAGCAACTACAGACATTGGATTTCCACTGAATGTTCCTGCCTGATAAACAGGACCTACAGGAGCCACTACATCCATTATCTCTTCCTTACCACAGAAAGCACCCATTGGCATTCCACCACCGACAATTTTACCCAATGTAGTCATGTCTGGAGTAATGCCATAATATTCTTGAGCTCCTCCCCTAGATAATCTGAAACCAGTAATTACTTCATCAAAAATTAAAACGATTCCATTTTCCTCAGTTATTTTACGTAAGAATTCAAGATAACCCGGTTTAGGAGGAATGAAACCAATGTTTCCCATGATTACTTCAAGAATGATACATGCAATATTCTCTCCTTCAGCATCAATCAAAGCTGCAAGAGCCTCCTCATCATTATAAGGAATAACCAAAGTATTTTTGGTAGTGTCTAAAGGAATGCCTGCACAATCAGGAATGGATTGGAAACCTTCACCCTGCTTTACAAGACAGTAGTCATGAGCACCATGATAAGCCCCTTCAAATTTTACAATCTTGTCACGACCAGTGAAACCTCTAGCTGCCCTGATTGCACTCATAGTAGCTTCACTACCACTATTTACAAAACGAACCTTATCGGCACATGGAATTCTGTCAACCACTTCTTTTGCAAGTGTAATTTCCCCTTCAGTAGGTGCACCATATGATGTTCCCAAAATAGCTTGACTGTCTAAAGCTTCTACAATTTTTGGATTGGCATGCCCTAAAATTAAAGGACCATAGGCAAGACAGTAGTCAACATATTTGTTTCCATCCGTATCAAACAAATAAGGACCTTCTCCACGCTCTACAAAAAATGGGTGAGGTTTGAATGCTCTTAAAGGTGAGTTAACACCGCCAGGAATATATTTTTTAGCTTCTTCAAATAATTTTTCTGAATTCATTTTATACCTCTTTTAAAGTTTGAATTAGTGAATTAACACAGGCTACGGCAATAGGAGTTCCTCCTTTAGGGCCTTCAGTAATAATATTAGGAATATTTGAGTTTTTTAAAGCTTCCTTACTATCTGCAGCTCCTACAAAACCCACAGGAACACCTACAATAGCTTTGAGATTAATTTTATCCTTTTCATATAAATCCATAGCTTCCCAAACTGCTGTTGGAGCATTGCCAGATACAACAATGCCTTCAAAACCATTTTCAGCTGCATACCTAATAGCAGCGGCCGCTCTTGTGATCTGATTTTGCTTAGCTATTCTTTTAACTTCTTCATTTTTAATATAACACTCAACATCACCATCATAACGTGTTATACCAGATTTTACCATATTAATATCAGTCAAAATAGTTTCATTGTTCTTCATTGATTTAATAGCTGCTTCAACAAAATCAGGACTCATATAAACAAGTTTTGCATATTCCGGATCAGCAGTTGAATGAACTATTCTTTCCACTATATCCTTTTCTGCTGGTTTTAAATCTTTAATCTCATCGCCAATAAGATTACGAATAATTTCACGACTTTTAGTAGCTATGTCAAGACCCTGCTTGGTTGATGCACCCATAAACATATCATGGTTATCATCTTTCATAGTTATAATTCTGTTTAATATAAGTTAAATATTTTATAAAAAAGGCCTTTTGTAAACTAAAAAAGATTGTGAAATATAAAAAAAGAGAAGGGTAGATTAAGTTTAAAAATTAAATTTCATATGTTTTTGGAGGATTTCCTGAGAAATCAGCAATGGTTGCATCTCCAGAAACTGTAAACAGGACAAAGGTAGGATTGTCTGCAGTCTGATACAAGGTTTTAACCAGTTCATTAATGTCTAGGACCTTTTGTTTCAATTCCAAATCATCGACTTCTTCCACTTCTCCTGAAATCCTTAGCCATTCAAAGGTAGGAGTTGCAACACATATTTCACAGTTCGGGTTTTCCTGAATTTCCTTGTACATCGGTTTTGTATTAGCTGTACAGAAGTAAGGTTTTCCGTTTTCTTCGAAATAGTACAATATTGGCCTAACTTTTGCATTACCATCAAGTCCAACAGTCGCCAAATACACCAATGAGTTTTCTTCTAAAAATTTAATTGCTTCATTCATATTATTAGCTAGTTTAAAGCTTTATAAAGCTTTTTTGTAACTTTTTGGATACTAGTAACCATTTAGAAACCAAAATATTTAAATAAAGATAATTGTCAATATTTCAATATGGCCGATAAAATAGAATGCCCTGTTGACAAAAGCCTAAGCTTGTTTAGTAAAAAATGGAGCATACAAATAATCAGAGATTTGTTCTTTGGAAAAAAACATTTTAAAGAATTCAAAGAGGACAAGAACATAACAAACAAGGTACTTTCAAATTGTCTTAAAGAACTTGAAAGTAACAATCTTATCTCCAAAAAGGTAATATCAACCACTCCAAACATTACAGAATATAGTCTTACAGAAAGAGGAAAGGCTTTGAATAAAGTAATATATGAATTGGCCATGTTTACATTAGAAGACCAAAATAACAACTATAATAACGAAACAAACGATTATCTGATAGAAACATTTAAAGAAAAATTAGAAATAAAGGATTAAAGAGCTTTAGAAGCTGATAATCCTGCTAAATATCCAGTTGAGAAAGCTATTTTTAAATTATAACCACCGGATATTCCAACTGGCTCTAAAATTTCGCCAGCATAATATAAACCTTCACATTCAATAGATTCCATGGATTTGGAATCAATAGCTGAAGTTTTAATACCTCCAACAGTAATTTTACTTAAAGCAGAGTTAAAACCAATAATTTCCAATTCCAAGCCTTTAAGAGCATTTACAAGTTTTTGTTTATCTTCTTTTAAAACATTTCCAAGTTTAACTTCACCGTCAACACCTGCTTGATCCATGAAGAATGGAATGAAACTATTTGTCAAATGATATTTTAAGTAGTTTTTAAGAAGTGATTTTCCTTTAGCTTGGAAATCTTTAGTTATTTTAGACAATAACTCCTCTTTATTTACATTAGGCATTAGGTCAATAGCTATTTTTACATCATCCAGTTTTACATTGAAATTCTCAAGCAAATCATAGTCCAAATCCTTGGATATTTCATTACTTATGTTTAAAATAGCAGGACCTGTAAGACCCTTATGAGTAATTAAAACATCACCCAAGTAACTTTTATCCTTATAACTTACGGAAACACCATAAAGATTGATTCCTGCAAATTCCTCAAAATTATAATTGGCTATTAACGGTACGAGACCATACTTTAAATTGGTTCTTTCTGTATCAAGGATTTTAAACCCTGCTCCGCTGGAACCTGTTTCCTGATAGGTTATACCGCCAGTAGCTACAATTACTTTTGATGCTTTAATATAGTCATTGATAACAAAATAATCCCCTTCCTTTGAAATGTCGTAGACATCAAAATCATAAATAATATCAACATCTTCCAAATATTCCTTTAAGATTTTTAAGACATCTCTTGCCTTTTCACTTTCAGGAAATACCCTGTTATCATCCTCTTCAACGAAGTCCAGTCCTTTTTTTCTAAACAGATCCAATAATTTTTCATTGGTCAATGTGTAAAATGAATGTTTTAGAAAGTTTTTATCATCGAAAGAATCCAATAGCTTTTTTATTGGCTTGTTATTTGTAATATTGCATCTTCCCCCACCAGTTAAAAGGAGTTTGCGACCTAATTCCTGATTTTTTTCTAAAATCACAACATCTTTACCTTCAGCTGCAATTGCAGCCATCATTCCTGCTGGGCCTCCACCAACAATAGCTATTTCATATTCTTTCATTTTAATCACTTAAGGAGTTAATCTGTGTCTGTCTCTTGGGAAGAGAACTGTTTCACGAATATTGTTAGAACCTGTAAGTACCATAGTTAATCTATCTGCACCTACTCCCCAACCAGCATGAGGTGGCATTCCATATTCAAATGCTTTTAGATAGCTTCCAAATGCATCTGGGTTTAAGTCACGTTCTTCTATTTGTTTTACAAGTAAATCGTATTGGTGTACACGGGTTGCACCTGAAGACAATTCTAAATTGTTGTACATCAAGTCGAATGCATGTGATTTAGTAGGGTCTGATTCTAATGGCATTACATAAAATGGTTTAATAGCGCTTGGCCATTCGGTTAAGAAGTAGAATCCTCCCATTACGTCACCTAAAACTTTTTCTGATTCACGGGACAAGTCTTCTCCCCATTCCATATCTACACCTTTTGAGTTAATGATGTCAACTGCTTCATCATAGGTTACTCTTGGGAATGGTCCGTCAGGAATTGGAAGTTCATGGCCAAGAACATCTAATTCATCAGAACATTTCTCATTAATGTCAATGATTACTTGCTCAATCATATTATTTAAAATTTTCATCATGTCAACATCGTCCATGAATGAAGCTTCTGCATCGATTGAAACAGCTTCGTTCAAATGTCTTAAGGTATCATGCTCTTCTGCTCTGAAGATTTGACCTATTTCAAATACCCTATCCATTCCACTGGACATCATCATCTGTTTGTATAATTGCGGTGATTGGCCTAGGAATGCTTCTTTTTCAAAGTAAGTGATTGGGAATAATTCTGTTCCACCTTCAGTAGCTGATGCTACGAGTTTTGGAGTGTTAATCTCAACAAAACCGTTGTCATAGAAAAAGTCCCTTACGGTATGGAACATTTGACTTTTGATTTTAAATATTGCGCTGACATTAGCTTTTCTTAAATCTAAGAATCTTGAGTTAAGCCTTGTGTCGATTTCAGCTTTTACTTTTTCTGTAGGGTCCATTGGTAAAGGCTGATTAGCTAAATTAAGAATTTCAATGTTTCTTGGGATAATTTCAACACCGTTTGGTGCTTTATCAGATTCTTGAACTGTACCTTCAATAGCTACTACAGATTCTTTTCTGAATTTGCGGATTTCTTCCAATATTTCAGGCTCTACTTTTTTACTAGGTGCTGTTACTTGTATTAATCCGTCCTTATCTCTTACAAGTACAAAGATAATTCCACCTAAATCACGAATTTCATGTACCCAGCCCATTATAATTACATCTTGGCCGGTTAATTCAGGAGTGACATTTTTAGTATAGTTTGTTCTTCTCCAGTCATTTAATAAACCTTGCAAATTAATTCACCTCTTATTTATAATAATATAATATTAAGTTTTAATGTTTTTAAAAGTTGTGCAAATCTAATTTAAAACATTATAACAATGAAAATCAACTGCTAAAAAAAGAAAATATGTTGAAATACCAAAGGTATATTTCAACTGTAAAATTTTATTTGTTTAATCTTGTTTTGATTGAATCGGCATGAGCAAAGAATCCTTCATACTCAGCGATTGGAACACATGTGGAATATAAATTCTCAAGGCCTTCACGAGTGATAGTTTGAACTGTAGGTTTTTTAATGAAAGATTCTGTAGAAAGGCCAGAATACATTTTAGCTCCTCCGCCTGTAGGAAGAACATGGTTGGTTCCAGATCCGTAGTCACCACAGGCCACTGGTGAATATTTTCCCAAGAAGATAGAGCCTGCATTTTTGATTTTGGATAATGTTTCCTCATCGTCTTCAGTCATTATAACTAAGTGTTCAGGAGCATACTTGTTAGTGATGCCAATAGCTTCTTCAAAATTGTCTGTGAGAATTATGACACCGCTTTTCTCAAGGGATTCCTCAATGATTTCACGGCGAACCGCTTCAGGAGCCTTTTTATTGACCTCTTCAAGAGTATTGAAAGCTATTTCCTTACTGTCTGTTACAACAAAACAGGATGCATTAGGGTCGTGCTCTGCCTGTGCTAAAACGTCACATGCAATGAATTCTGGTTCTGCAGTGCTGTCAGCCAAAATCAGAACTTCAGAAGGTCCAGCAGGGAATTCAATATCTACATCGCCGAATACCAATTTTTTGGCAGCAGTTACAAATATATTACCTGGCCCAACAATTTTTTCAACCTTAGGGACAGATTCTGTTCCATATGCCATTGCAGCGATAGCCTGAGCTCCGCCAACCTTATATATTTCGTCCGCACCTGCCAAATCAGCAGCTACAAGAATAGCGTCGCCTATTTTGCCATCTTTCTGTGGAGGTGAACAGCATACAATCTTTTCCACACCTGCAATTTTTGCAGGAACTACTGTCATTAGAATTGTTGAAGGATAGGCTGCCCTTCCTCCTGGGATGTAGCATCCGACACTGTTGATAGGCCTTACGATTTGTCCTGCCTTAACTCCATCAATAACTTCCATTTCCCATTCTTCAGGAATTTCCTTCTTATGGAAGTCTTCAATATTTTTTAAAGCCAATTTGAGTGATTTCAATAAATCATCGTCAATTTTTTCATAAGCTTCTTTGATTTCGGCTTCAGATACTTTCAAATCATCTAATTTAACACCATCGAATTTTTCAGTGTATTCCTTTAAAGCTTCATCCTTGTTTGAACGAACATTGCTTATTATATCAGCTACAATGTCTAGAACTTCGTTTACATTCTGTTCTGATCTTTTAATAACTTCATCAACATCAATGTCATTAAATCTTAAAAGTTTCATAGCAAACACTTACCTTAAGATAGCTCCTTTATCTGCTGAGGAAACAAGTTTTTGATAAATGGAAAGCCAACCATCAACATCTTTTTCAGGATATTCCATTTCAGCCAATCTGGATGCGATTTCCTCATCAGTCAAGTCAACGTTGATTGAACGGTTATTGATATCAATTTCAATTATGTCTCCATCCCTAATTGCTCCAATAGGGCCGCCAGCCATAGCTTCTGGAGAAATATGACCTATACAAGGACCTCTAGTTCCACCTGAGAATCTACCGTCAGTAATAAGACCCACATTTTTAATATTCATTCCTGCAATAGCAGATGTTGGGTTGAGCATCTCCCTCATACCTGGGCCTCCTTTAGGGCCTTCGTAGATAATTACAATAATGTCCCCTTCATCAATTTCATGGTTGAATATTGCTGCTGTAACATCCTCTTCACTTGTATATACTTTTGCAGGTCCTTTAAGATGCATCAAATCATCGGCAACTGCACCTTTTTTAACAACTGAACCATTAGGAGCAATGTTTCCTTTCAAAATAGCGATTCCACCATCTTCATGAACAGGATTGTCTAGCGGATGGATTACATTTTCGTTTTTAACTTCAACATCTTCAATATTCTCAGCTATGGTCTTTCCGGTTACGGTTATTTGATCTGTGTCAATTTTATCCCCTAATGTTTTTAGAACTGCAGGAATACCTCCAGCCTCATGTAAATCCATCATTGTGTCTTGACCAGCAGGTGAAATTAATGCAATATGTGGCACTTCACGGCTTATTTTATCAAATAAGTCCAAATCCACTTCCAATCCACCAACTTCACTTGCTAAAGCTGGAATGTGAAGTGCAGTGTTACTTGAACCACCTAATGCCATGTCGACAGCAATAGCGTTGTTGAAGGCTTCCTGGGTTAAAATATCAGATGGCTTGATGTCCTCTTTTACCAATTCCACTATGCGCTTACCTGATTCATAAGCCACTTCCTGGTTTGCCTTGTCCTCTGCATGAGTAGTTGCACACATCGGCAATGACAAACCTAAAGTTTCTGTAACGCAAGCCATTGTATTAGCTGTAAACAAACCAGAGCAGCTTCCAGCTCCAGGACATGCGCATCTTTCAAGTTCTTCAACCTCTTCAGCTGTCATTTTTCCTGCAGAATGTTCTCCAACAGCTTCATAAACACTAATTAAATCAACGTTTTTGTCATTGTAGCGTCCAGCAATCATTGGTCCTCCAGTAACAACGATTGTAGGAACATTTACCCTGGTAGCTCCCATAATCATTCCTGGAACTACCTTATCACAACTTGGAATCAGTACCAAACCGTCAAAACTATGTCCTTTTGCCATACTTTCAACAGTTGCTGCAATAATTTCTCTTGAAGGAAGGGAATACTTCATTCCTTCATGATTCATGGCAATACCATCACAAACTGCCATTGTATCAAATTCAAAAGGAATACCTCCAGCAGCTATTATTCCTTCCTTTACAAATTCTACCAATTCTCTAAGGTGAATGTGTCCTGGAACAATATCTGTAAAACTGTTAGCAATTCCAATAAAAGGTTTTTCAAAATCTTTATCTTTAAGACCACAAGCCCTTAACAAAGACCTGTGTGGTGCTCTTTGAATTCCTTTTTTAATATTATCACTTTTCATTAAATCACCTATACTATTATTAATTTATCTATTGCATAGTGTATAAATTTTATTAATAATGGCATTGGATGAAAATGGGTTTTTATGAAATATCCTATTTGTTTTGATTGCTCCATCTATACTCAGCAGAGAACATATTGAAGTTTAAGAATAAACCCCTAGATAATGAAAAGAAGCATTGATTAAATTAATAGAAGTTAAGTAAAATAAGTTAAAATTTATTTCTTTATTAAAAATAAAAAAAGAAGAAAAGAAATATTATTCTTTTCTGCGAATGTATCCCACTAATGGCAACATTAACAATACTAATAATGCCATGATAGGATTTCCAGTGTTTAACATTGCTGGTTTTACGATCTCGTTTTCGATTACGTGGGTTTCATTGTTTGTTTCGTTTTCAGGTGCAGGAACCAGTTCCTCTTCAACAGATATTGTGAAGGTTGCATAGTTGTTTTCATAATCTGTTTCAGGTGTATCGGTTGTAACGTTTACAGAGTTGGTTAAATTACCTGCAGAGACAACTTTGGTGTAGATGTCAATAATCACATAGTTACCTGCAGCCAAGGTTCCAACATTCCAAACACCAGTTTCAAGATCGTAGATACCTTGAGTTGCACTAGAGCTTAAATAAAGAACGCCTTCAGGCAAGAGGTCATTTGCTTTTACATTTAATGCATCCACATCGCCAGTATTATGAATGACAATAGTCCATTTTGCAGTATCTCCAATAGCGTATTTGTCCTTGTTAGCTATTTTGAATACGATCAAATCAGTAGAATTACCGATTACCTTGGTAGTATCCTTATCATAATCGTTGTTTGGGTTAGTGTCAACTGAAGAGGTACCAACAGTAGCTTCCACTGTTAAGTCACCAGTTGCATTTTCCTTGACCTTAGTTACAATGACTAATGTCAATTCTTCTCCAACAGGCAAGTCACCGATGGTCCAGACGTTAGTGTCAGGATTATAGCTGGTTCCATCAGGAACAATTACATCGACAAACTCTAAGCCTTCAGGTAAAAGGTCAGTTACGTTTACATCCTTAGCCAATGAAGGTCCGTTGTTTGTAGCTGTAACATTCCATGAAATGACATCTTCAGGATGAACAACAGTCTGGTTGACTTTAACAGTAACTCCTACATCGGTAACCGGAACAACTTCGATTGTTTCATTGTCCTTGTCGTTGTCAGGATTTGTATCCTTGGTAGTAGTGTTTCCTTGAGCCACGTTAGTTATATTCATATGAGTATCTGCAGTAGAAGTGACTTTGGTTACGATAGTTAATGTTGCAGTTTGGCCAGCTTCCAAATCACCAACAGTCCAAACACCGCCAGCATAAGCACCAACATCAGCATTAGCTGAAATGGATTCTAAGCCAGAAGGCAATACGTCAGTCACTTTCACATTTTCAGCGGTAGAAGGACCGTTATTGGTAACGGTTACAGTCCATGTTACGGACTCGCCAGCATTTACAACAGTCTGATTAGCCACTTTTACAACTTCAACGTCACAGACAGGAACAACTTCAACAGTATCGTTGTCCTCATCATTGTCCGGCTTGTTATCCTCAGTAGTGGTGTTTACCTTAGCGACATTTGTAATGTTAACCGCTGCAGTTTCAGTGACCTTGGTTATGATGGTCAAGGTTACAGTATGGTCAGCTTCCAAATCGCCTATGATCCAAACATTGTTCTCGAAGTTGCCAACAGAAGCGGCAGCATCAACAAATTCAAGACCAGCAGGCAATACGTCAGTCACACATACATCTTCAGCAGCAGAAGGACCGTTGTTAGTAACTGTTAAAGTCCATTCAATTGTATCGCCAGGGTTAACGGTAGTTTGGTTGACTTCTTTTACAACTTCCAAATCACAAACTGGAACTTCACGGATAACTTCGGTTGTGTCATTATCATAATTGTTGTTTGGATTGGTGTCAACGGTAGATGTTTCGATTGTTCCTTCTACAGTCAAATTACCGGTTGCATCTTCCTTGACCTTAGTTACAATTACCAATTTCAATTCTTCTCCAACAGACAAGTCACCAATGGTCCAAACATTAGTGTCGCGGTCATAGCTAGTTCCATCAGGAACAATTACATCAACAACTTCCAAGCCTTCAGGTAAAAGATCAGTCACGTTTACATTCTCAGCTAATGAAGGTCCGTTGTTTGTAGCGGTAACATTCCATGAAATGACATCTTCAGGATGAACAACAGTCTGATTGACAGTGACAGTGACAGCCACATCAGTAACCGGAACCACATCGATTGTTTCATTGTCCTCATCATTGTCCGGATTGTTATCCTCAGTGGTGGTGTTTACCTTAGCGACATTTGTAATGTTACCAGTAGTTGCAGTGACCTTGGTTACAAGAGTTAAGCTTACGGATTTACCAGCTTCCAAATCACCAATTGTCCAAACACCGTCAGCATAAGCTCCGACTCCAGCATTAGCTGAAACGAATTCCACACCTTCAGGTAAGAGATCAGTTACGTTTACATTCTCAGCAGCAGAAGGACCGTGGTTGGTAACTGTTATGGTCCATTCAACATTTGAATCAGGACCTACCTTGGTTTCGTTAGCAACTTTAACAACAGCCACATCACATACAGGAATGACTTCAACTGTGTCATTGTCCTTGTTGTTGTCAGGATTGGTATCCTCGGTAGTTGTGGTAGCTTCTGCAACATTTGTCAAGTTAGCAGCTTTAGTTTCGGTAACTTTGGTTACGAGAGTCAAGGTTACAGTTCCATCGACATCCACATCACCGATTGTCCAAATGCCGTTTGCATAAGTTCCTGTAGCAGTATTAGCTGAAACGAATTCCAATCCAGCAGGCAAGAGATCGTCTACAACAACATCTTTAGCTGTTTGAGGTCCGTTGTTTTTAACTGTAATTGTCCAGGTTACAGATTCGCCCGGTTTTACAATGGTCTGGTTAACGACCTTTACGACTTCAACATCACAAAGCGGAATGACTTCAACTGTATCGTTGTCCTTATCGTTTTCAGGATTGGTATCCTTGGTAGTGGTGTTTACCTTAGCGACATTTGTAATGTTTACATTGTTAAGAGCGGTTACTTTGTTTACAATAGTTAAGGTAACACTTTGACCAGGATTTAAATCTCCAATAGTCCAGATGCCGTCAGCATAATTGCCTACGGTAGTGGTAGATAAAGTGTATTCTAAACCTTCAGGTAAAGCATCTTCAACTTTTACATCTTTAGCAACAGAAGGACCATTGTTAGTAACTGTGATAGTCCATGTTACAGTATCTTCCGGATTGGCAACAGTCTTATCAGCTGTTTTTTCAACACCTACATCACAGACAGTATCCACTTCTACTGTATCGTTGTCCTTGTTGTTTGTAGTGTTTGAATCTTCAGTTGTTGTGGTAGCTTCTGCAACGTTTGTAATGTTTACACCGGTAAGTGCAGTGACTTTGCTTACAATAGTTAAAGTTACGGTAGCATCAACATCTAAATCTCCGATGTTCCAGACACCGGTATCTGCAGCATAACCTGTTTGATCTGCTGAAACGAATTCCAAGCCAGAAGGCAAGACATCCTTAAGAACAACGTCTTTTGCTATGGATGGACCTTTGTTTGTGACAGTAATAGTCCAGGTAACTTCTTGGTTAGTGCCTGCAACAGTCTGGTTAACTTCTTTTACAACAACAACATCACAGACAGGAATAACTTCGACATCGTCATCATCATTGTTGTTGTCAGGATTGGTATCATCTGAAGAGGTAGTGACCTCAGCCTCATTTACAATGGTCTGTGCAGTATTAACGTTAACAATAGTATTAATAGTCAAGGTTACAGTTGCACCATTAGCCAAATCACCAATAGTCCAAATACCAGTATCTTTATTATAAGTACCTTTGGTAGCAGTAGCGTCAACATATCCTAAGCCAGCAGGCAAGACATCCTTAACAACAACATCAGTCGCATCCTCAGGACCGTTGTTAGTAACTGTAATGGTCCATGAGACAGGAGCATTAGGACCAACACTAGTCTCATTAGCCTCTTTTGTTAAAACCAAATCAACTTCAGGTTTTGGAACTAATGTAACTTTAACTGTGTCATTGTCCTCATCATTGTCAGGATTTGAATCCTTGGTAGTTGTGTTCGCTTTAGCAACATTGGTAATATCCATAGCCTCAGTTGCAGTAATTTTGGTTACAATAGTTAAGGTAACCTTTTCATTTACAGCCAAATCGCCGATTGTCCAAAGATTTTTCAAGGAATCGTAAGTACCTTTGCTTGCCACAATGGAATTAGCATCCAAGTTAGCAGGTATTTCATCTTTAACCAATACGTTTTCAGCGGCAGATGGTCCGTTGTTTGTAACTGTGATTGTCCATGTTACAGTATCGTCAGGATTAGCTATAGTTTGGCTAACAACCTTTTCAACAGCTACATCACAGACAGGAACAACTTCAACATCCTCATCATCCTTGTTGTTAGTAGGATCAGTATCGTTTGAGGAAGTATTGACTTCAGCTTCATTTTTAATAGTCTGTGCAGTATTAACGTTAACAATAGTGTCAATAGTCAAGGTTACAGTTGCACCATTAGCCAAACTACCAATAGTCCATACACCAGTAGCTGCATCATAAGTACCTTGGCTAGCAGTAGCACTGACATATCCTAAGCCAGCAGGCAAGACATCCTTAACAACAACATCGGCCGCATCCTCAGGACCATCGTTTTTAACTATAATAGTCCAGGTTACAGGAGCATTAGGACCAACACTAGTCTCATTAGCCTCTTTTGTTAAAACCAAATCAACCTTAGGTAAAGGAATTTCAGTTACATCCACATCATCGCTATCCTCATCATTGTCAGGATTGCTGTCTTTGGTGGTTGTAGTTACCTTCGCGGTATTTACAATATTTACATTAGCGTCAACAGTGATTTTTGTTACGATAGTTAAGGTAACTTCTTCATTTACATTCAAATCGCCAATTGTCCAGATACCAGTATCTGCATTATAAGTTCCTCTGCTTGGAACAATTGAAGTTGCATCCAAATTAGCTGGCAATACATCAGTTACTTTTACGTTTTTAGCAACGGAAGGACCGTTGTTTTTAACAGTAAGAGTCCATGTTACTGAATCTTCAAATACAGCGGTTTTTGGATCAGCTACCTTTTCGATAGACACATCACAGACAGGCTCAACTTCAACATCGTCGCTATCCTCATCGTTGTTAGGATCAGTATCAGGAGATGAAGTAGTAACCTTTGCAATGTTGGTTATTGTAGCTTCCTCGGTTTCGGTAACTCTTGAAACAATGGTTAAAGTTACGGTTTGGCCAGCAGTCAAGTCACCGATTGTCCAAACACCTTTTAAAGAATCATAAGTACCTTCGCTAGCTGTAGCACTTACATATGCTAAACCAGCAGGTAATGTATCAGTCACATTTACGTCTTTAGCAAGTCCATCACCATTGTTAGTAACTGTAACAGTCCATGTTACAGTGTCTCCAGGATTAGCAACTTCAACATCAGCTTCCTTTGTCACCCCAACGTCAACAGAAACCACTTCTACAGTATCATCATCTTCATCGTTGTCTGGATTAACATCAACGGAATCTGTAGTTACAGTAGCTGTGTTTTTAATTGAACCTTTTGCAGTGGTTCTTGATACAATTGTTAGAGTTTTACTTTCGCCAGCATCTAAATTACCTATTGTCCAAACACCGTTTGCAGAATCATATCCTTCTTGATCTGCAGAAACAAATTCCAATCCTGCAGGCAAGACATCATTAAGTACAACATTTTCAGCAGTTATTGTACCATGATTTTTTACTGTAATTGTCCAAGTCACTTCTTGGCCTAAGTATACACTATCTGCGTTTGCTTCTTTAGTTACTCCAACATCAACTTCCTCTTCCCTTTCGTCAATGACTGCAAAGTTGGTTTCGTTATCAATGTCAGTGTAATAGTAATCCCTGTTTGGATGGTACGGAATTCCGTTTTTGTGGACTGCCTCTATTGTATACTCTCCTACCGGCAATTCCGGTGTTTCAAAGTATACGTTACCTGCAATGTCGGTACGGCCTGATGTCTGATATACAACTTGATTATCCTCTTTGTTTTTAATGGTAATGTTTATAATCTGATTGTTTTCACGGTCGTCTTGGTATACTACTGATCCACCCTCACTATTTTCATATCCGTCAACTGGAGTAGCCAATACTTTTGTAGTTCTGTTTACGACTTTATCTCCATCATAGTATTCATAGGTAACATTACGCAATTGGAATGCACTTGGAGAATTTGCATTGTATATTGCATTGATTAAGTTATCTCCACCAATAAGTGTAACGTTTCCTTTAAGCTTTTCTCCAACGTTGATTGTTGCACTGTCGAAGTTTATTGGTAAAGCGTAAGACCATGCGGAATTGGAATAGAAGTATGTGTTATTTACCAACATGCTATAAGGAACCGCATATATAGCAGAACCGTTACGAGCAGTATTGTGGTAGAATAGACAATCATCGATAATACTTTGACCGGAGATACTACCTAAGGTATATAGTCCTCCACCTAAACCAACATCATAATCTATGACTCCCCTTCCTTGACTACCATCATAGGTAAGATTCAAGTCAAATCCATCTTGAACAAACTTAAAGTTATATTGTACGAAAATTGGCAATGCAAGTAAATCTGTGATGTTTGATGAAACATCCAACAAAGCAGTGTTATGGTGAACAGTTACATTGGTCATGTTTAAAGTGTTACCGAACTTGTAGATTGCTCCACCCATAAGTGCCTCATTCCATTCTATTAGGGAATCCTTAATAAGTGTTCCGTTTCCTGAAATCCATAAACCTCCTCCTGAGTTTGCAATATTGTTTGTGATATTACAGTCATAAATTTCAGAGTTGTTACCAATAATCTGAGCACCAGCACCTCTGACAGCTAAATTGTCTTTAATTTCATTGTCATGAAGAATTGCGTTGTCTCCTACAAGAGCGATACCTCCACCGATAATAGCAGAGTTGTTGTAGAATACGTTGTTGTTAATGTAGGACTCGTTTACAAGGTATAAATCAAGTCCTCCACCTCTTGCAGCGGTGTTATTCATGAAAGTACAGTTTTCAATTATAATACCTGAAAGCCAGTATGTATGCAATCCACCACCTTGGGATCTATCATCCTTGTGATACCCTCCCCAAGCGGTATTGTTATAAAATAGTGTATCTCTCACTGACACTAACGGAGGATTGGTTTGAACGTCATAAATGGTCATGTCAATTCCACCACCATTACCGTCAGTAGCATTATTTCCAATAAATTTGGAATCAGTTATGTTTGCAGCGCCTCTTAAAGCTCCACCATAAGGAGCGCTGTTATTAATGAATGTAGAATTTTTAATTACAATCAAATTTTTAGCAGCCCAAATAGCTCCCCCACCATAAGGAACATCGTTACCTCCAGTTTCCACATAATTTCCAAGGAAAGTACAGTTTTCAATAGTTGAATCTGAACCAGCCAATCTTATAGCACCACCAGAGTTGTATCCAATATTGTCCTTAAAGTAGGAGTTTGCAACTGTTAAATTTCTATAATTCTCATTGAAGTAAATAGCTCCTCCACCATCTTGCTGTTCGCTGATGATTGCTTTGGTTGCTACATTACCTTCAAAGTAGGAATTGTTAATAATGTTATTGTTACCTTGAACATCTATTGCACCTCCACTACCGGTAGTAGTACTGTTAATGAAAGTACAATTATTGATTACATTATATTCTCCGCCTTTGACAACTAAAGATCCACCATTAATATTGGATGTACAGTTGATGAAAGTACAGTTTTCAATCAAGTTGTGTGAACTTTTAATGATTAAACCACTACCGTCAGTTGATGAATAGAATCCGATGAACTCTATATCAGATACAATAGTGTTATCACCATTGACTTCGATTGCTTCACCATTTCCACATTTGGTAAAAGTAACATTGGTAATATTGGAGTTTTGTCCATTTGTTTTGATAACTACAAATTGATCGTGAAGATCAATATCTGAAAAACTACAGTTATGAATGTTTGTGTTTTTTGAATTTGTAGTAATCAAATTAGAATCCAAATTAACCTTATCGATATTAATATTACTTATTTCACATTTTTCTCCATCACCAAAATTAACAATACCTGCATTAAAGAATTTGAAGTTACATCCTTTAAGAACATAAGTATTAGCAGTACCGTCAAGAACAACATTGGTACTTGTCATGTTTGAGAATGTATTGTTAACACATACAAAGTCACCAGTTATGTCAAAATGAACAATAGGATCGTTGAATAAAATTTGTGAAAATGTGCTGTTTATAATTTTCAAGTTAGAACCAGAATCAAATTTGAATACAGAACCATCAATTTTTTGGAAGCTTGAATTGTCAATGACAATATCATTTGCAGTTCCGGTAATGATGTTGTTGTATTCATTGCTCAAATGAGTTTTGATTTCTGTGAAATTATTGTTTTTAGATAAGAACTCCCCATTTACAGTTCCGATGTTGATGAAATCATTATAAGGAGTATAAATGTTTGTAAAATTATTGTTGGACAATATGAATTTATCACTTGTACTACCACTGAAATCAATATATCCGGATATGTTTGTAAAGCTATTGTCGGATATATTGTATGAAGTAGCAGAACCAGTAATCAATGCGTTCGGATTGTTATTATTTATACTAGATACATTTTCAAGACTATTGCCTGTAAATACAAACTCACCTGTAACAGTACCGAAGTTGATGAATTGGTTATTGTTAACTTTGGTGAAATTGTTTCCAGACATTATGAAATTTTCACTGCCAGTACCTGCACTGAAATCTATTGATCCGTTTACATTATTGAAAACGTTATCAGATATATTGTAGGATTTAGCAGAACCTGTTATGATATCAGTTGGATTCATACCATATTTAACAGAGACATTTTCAAGGTTATTTCCAGTGAATAAGAAGTCACCAGTAACAGTGCCAAAGTTAATTATAGGCAACTTTGTATTTCCACTACTGTCAATGTTAGTAAAATTGTTTCCAGAGATTACAAAGCTGTCGGTTGTACCATCAGCAAAGTTTAATGGACCTTTAGTATTATTGAATACATTATCTGATATATTGTATGAACTTGCAGTACCTTTGAGAATATCGGATATTGTGCTATATTGTTCAGATTGTACATCATCCAAATAATTGTTTGTAAATACAAACTCTCCAGATACAGTACCAAAATCAATAACTGGTTTTCCTTTAGCATTTATCTTAGTGAAATTATTTCCAGAGATAATGAAATTATCACTTGTACCTTTACTGAAATCTAATGGACCATTAGTATTATTGAATATATTATTTGAAATATTGTATGAACTTGCAGTACCATTGATAATACTATAAATTGTACTCCATAGTTCAGATTGTACATCATCCAAATAATTGTTTGTAAATACAAACTCTCCAGATACAGTACCAAAATCAATTACAGTTTTTCCTTTACCATTTACCTTAGTAAAATTATTATTAGAAATATTATAAGAATTTGCAGAACCACTTACAATAGAAGACTGGACATTATCCAAATAATTATTTATAAAAATAAATTCTTCAGCATTAGAGCTCATATCAATAAAAGATTTTCCATTAGCACCATTTACCTTAGTGAAATTATTTCCAGAAAATATTACTCTTGAAGTAGTTCCTGTAAATGCTTTTGCTCCAAAGATATCTTTAAAATTAGAATTAGAAATGTTTACAGATTGTACATTACCATTGATAATATTTTTCGGACCATACTCAAGACCTGCCTTGATGTTGGTAAAATTAGTGCCTGAGATTAACAAATCCTTAGCTGTTAATTCCAATACATTATTGGATGTATCACTTTGAATATCATCAAATGTACAGTTTATAAATTTAATATAACCATCCTCAGAATTTAGAGTCATGTAAGGATTATTCTCCGTTTGACCTGCCATTCCCTTAAAATGAATGTTTAAGAAGGTTATATTCGCCCCATTTGTAAAAGTTAGTAGATTCCCATTGTTTACTGTAAAAGTTGAATAAGAATCGGGGTCACTAATCGTTCCTCCATTTATTACTATATTATTCAGGTTTTCAATAGCGATGGTAGTTCCATCGTTAGAGTAGGACTTGTTACCTAAATATACAGTATCACTACTTGAAATTGAACCATTGTTAAAATATCCATTAATATCACTAATTGTATCGGCCTCTATTTCTACCGAATTTCCTTCCACACCAGGATCATCAGCAAAAACCGGGACAATTGTTAGCAATATAATCAATATTGTTAAAAATAGCCAAGATTTTTTTAACAAAATTTATCACCACGAAATCATATGAATTAATTAAAACAATTTTAATAATAATTCTATAATATATATGGCATGTTGGGATTAATAAATATATCTAATTAATTTTAAACAATATTCAAAAATTTACTTTAAAATATGAAAATTATTAGAAAAAAATTAACAAATAATGGATAAAATTATACAATATATATACAAAAATGAATAACAATCTACAAAAATATAATGTAAAAAAAGAAAATTGTCAAAAGAGAAAAAATATCAGCATTTGGAAAAATAAAAAAAATAAATAAAAATTAGTGTTTTGAGATTAATTTTTTAGCACTTCTTAAATCAGTATTGTATATATGACCAGATGATGAATAATAATGAACGCCACCAAAGTTTAGCTTTTCAGAAATTAATTCCTTATTTACTTCATCTTTAAGTTTTATACCAATATAAGCTATAAAAAACATGTTAGAGTAAAATGCGCCATATATGTCATTTGATCTAAAGAAGCAATGAATGGTCAATTCACCATCACGTACAACTGCTTGAAGTATCTGTAGACAAGGAATATCTTCACGATTACAATCAAGTGCAGGGTCATAAGTTACAGCAACTGCACGATTACTTCCGGTAGAATTTAAAATTCTATCTTTCATTACATCAAACTGATTAACATCAAAATGTGCTAAAATTCTGTTAGGATAACTATATACAAATCCTTGATCTGAATCATCATCAAAAGATTTCACATATTCAAAAAGAGCATCACTTTTTATTGGACATCCTTCCATGTCAAACTTTCCAGATTTAATCATGTCAAGCATCATATCAGAAGTCATGTTCTGATACTTGGCTTTAAATTTCAAATTTAAAGGATCTTCAATAAAATAATAGTTACCTAAATTTTCCTTTAAATGATGATCGCTATCCTTATATGTTTCCTTTCCTTCATTAAGGATTTTTTTAACAAAATCTAAATAGCATTGATTAATAGTTAACATTAGTAATATATTAGTTCCTATTATTATATATAAATAACTTAACTTATAAGTTATAAGTTATACTGAAAATCAACTCTTGATCGTCTATAAAATGAGATTATAAGTTATAACTTATACTATTTATAATCAAATGGGGTCCCATTGAAAAGATTATTTAACTAAAATTTATAAAATAAATAATATGTCAGTTTTAGAAAAAATGAAAGTTCTTACAGATTCAGCCCAATATGATTTATGTGATTATGTAAATCATCAAAAAAGCTCACAAAAGAACTTACCTGGAATATATCATGCAACAGGCGCCAATGGATGTGATGTTCCACTTTTTAAAACATTACTTACAAATAAATGTAAGAATGACTGTAAATATTGTATAAATCAATCAAAAAGAAACTTTACAAGACTTGAACTTGAACCTGAATTACTAGCCAAAGTTTTCCTAGATTACTACAATAGAGGACTAGTAAACGGACTATTTCTAAGCTCAGGAATCGATAAAGACGAAGATGTCACAATGGAAAAAACAATAGAGACCGTTAGGATTCTAAGAAAAAAATATGGATATGATGATTATGTCCATCTAAAAATTGTTCCAGGTGCTTCAAAAGATTCAATAAAAAGGGCTATGGGATTAGCTAATAGGGTTAGTATAAATATTGAAGCTGCAACACCAAGCGGTCTTGCAGAATTATCCTCTACAAAAGATTACAATAAGGATATACTAAAACGTCTAGGTTGGATAAATTCTCTTGAAAAACATAAAGGAACCTATCCTCGTTCTACACATACTACTCAACTAATAGTGGGGGCAAATAGTGAAACTGACAAGGAAATCCTCACTAGAATGAGTAAAATCTATAAAAAATCAAATTTAAAGGGCACTTATTTCTCACCATTTTCTCCTGTAGAAGAAACTGACTTTAAAGATAAAGACCCATGTGAAGTTGGCAGAACCAATAGACTATACAATGCAGACAGTCTTCTTAAAGATTACAAGTATAATGTTAAAGAACTTATATTCGATGAGGATGATAAATTGAATTTAAAAGAAGATCCAAAAATATTGGCTGCAAAAAACATGGACATATTCCCTGTAGAAATAAACAAGTCACCGTTTAATGAACTAATAAGAGTTCCAGGAATCGGCACTAAATCTGCACGAAAAATAGTTAATATAAGGAAAAAACAACCGTTCACAAGTAAAGAAGATTTAAAAAGACTTGGAGTGGCTGTAAATAGGGCTGAACCTTACATAAAGATTAAAGGAGAATATCAGTCTGGGCTTGACAATTTTTAATCTTCATCAAATAGTTTCCAAATCTCAGGATATTTTTTACTGACAGCCTCCTCTATCAAGATGGAAGCCTCTTTACTAATACTGAATTCAGGTTCTGTTTTACGAAGATATCTAAAAACAGCTGCAGATTGTGAAGACCATAAGGTAATCCTTGGATTTTTCTCCACGATTTCCTTGACTTCCGCAATATTGTTTAATTCCCTTTCTGTTAATTGAATTTCTTCTTCAACTTCTTCAATAGATTCTGATTCCTCTTCAGAAATTTCATCCTCTGCAGGAACATCCTCAGGAGCATCTACAGCAACTACTTCTTCAACATTTTCCTCATCATCAGGAGTATTCTCTATAACATCGTCTTCTTCTACTGTTTCCTCTTCAACTGAAGAATCTTCATCGGAATTTTCAGTTTCTGACAGTGCATCTTCCTCTTCAGCATCATCTTCAGTAGAAATTTCCTCTTCAATATCTGATGTATCCTCTTCTACAATAGAGTCATCTTCATTATCTTGTATTTCATCTTCTTGAATTTCCTCAACTTTTTCAACATCATCTTCAACGACAGATTCATCCTGAGGAGCTTCAAGAACATCCTTTTCAATGGAATTCAATGCATCGTCGTCTTGCTTAAGCATATCCTCTAAAGACAATGAGTTGTTACTGTCAAAATCTTCATTATAAAAATCTGGAATTAATGAATCAAGCCCTTTTCCTAATCCAGATTGCTTCTTTTTAGCCATACTCTCACTCATCCTTTTTTATAATCTCTCTAGCTAAGCTTAAATAAGCTTTAGTACCAGTACTCTCAGGATCATGAATCAAACAAGGTTTTCCATGACTAGGAGCTTCGGCCAACTTAATATTTCTTGGAATTATAGTCTTAAATAACAGATTGTTGTCAGAGAAATAATTTTTAAGTTCCCTATGAACATCCCTACTTAATCTTGTTCTTTTGTCATACAGGGTCAAAAGAATTCCCTTAATAGGTGTAGGGCTTCTGAGTCTGGTTTCTACCAAGTTAATTGTATTGATTAAATCAGCTACCCCTTCAAGAGCATAGTATTCTGCCTGAATAGGAATCAAAACACTGTCAGAGGCAACCAATGCATTGACGGTTAAAACACCTAAAGAAGGAGGCAAGTCAATAAAGATATAATCAAATAAAGGAACGACATCAGCCAAGGTATCTTTTAGTTTAATGTGGTAGTTTTCCTCGTTGCTTAACTCAACGCCAGCTCCACTTAATGAAACGTTACTTGGAATGATAAACAAATTCTTAATAAATGTTGGAATAGTAGCTTTTTTAACGTTTATGTTACCTATAAGAGCATCATAAATCGTATTTTCCAATTCGGTTTTAATTAATCCGAAACTAGTTGTTGCATTAGCCTGAGGATCCATATCAACAATCAATACGGATTTGCCCATTACGGCTAGGGAAGTTGCAGTGTTGACGACAGTAGTTGTCTTTCCACATCCTCCTTTTTGATTCATTACAGCTATTACTTCACCCATTTATTAATCTCCTTTAATTTTAAGTTAAAACTTCTAAGTTAAAAGAAATAAATTATCAATTAAAAGAATTAAGTTAAAATTTCTAACTTTTCAGTTAAAACAAATAACTTTTCACTTAGCACAAATAATTTAAAATTTCTAAATTTTCAGTTAAAACAAATAACTTCTAAACTATAACATCTAAGTTAAATCATATAAGTTAAAATTTCTAACTTTTAATATTTAAGTTTTAACTTAAACTCTATAAGTTAAAATTTCTAACTTTTAATATTTAAGTTTTAAGTTAAATGAGATAAGATTTAATTTTTAAGTTAAAAGTAATAAATAATAAGTTATAAGTTATAATAAATAACTAATAAAT